>CAYWXQ010000023.1:0-20326 GCA_964462475.1 uncultured Rhodobacterales bacterium
CAGGAAAATGGCGCGTCATGAAAAAAAGATATTAAAAAAATTGCAAATTGGCTTGGGAGCGCTAGACTGGTGGGGTTCAGGTTGGCGTGCTTGGCCCATTGGGCTTTGATGCACCCTCCTGATCGGCCGGTCCGCTTGGCCATAATGCGCGGTATCATGATGAGATAGCGAATCGCGCAATAAGCCGCGACAAAGGGGACGACATGGGAAAACTGACAACACATGTGTTGGACACAGGGCTGGGCAAGCCCGCTGCGGGCCTACGCATAGAGCTTTACCGCAAAGGCGACCGTCTGCGCGATGTAAGCACCAATAGCGATGGCCGGCTTGACGCCCCCCTGCTTGAGGGCACGGATTTTCAGCTTGGCAGCTATGAGCTGGTTTTCCATGCCGGCGATTATCTGGACAGCACGGGCCAAGACCTGCCCACGCCAAAGTTTCTGGATACCATTCCGCTGCGCTTTGGCATTAGCGAAGACCGGCATTACCATGTGCCGCTGTTGCTGTCGGCCTATGGCTATTCAACCTATCGGGGCAGCTGAATGATCTCGTTTATTCTGAACGGCGCGGCGGTTACCGCTGATGACCCCGCCATGACCCTGCTGGATTTCTTGCGCCTGCAACGCGGCCTGACAGGCACCAAAGAGGGCTGTAACGAGGGTGATTGCGGCGCCTGCACCGTGCAGGTGGCAGCCCTTGAGGGCGGCAAGCCGGTGCCGCGCGCGGTTAATGCCTGCATCTTGCTTCTGGGGCAGATGCAGGGCAAATCTGTCACCACGGTCGAGGCGCTGGGCGGCGATCACCCTGTGCAGGCCGCGATGGTAAAACACCACGGCTCGCAATGCGGCTTTTGCACCCCGGGCATCGTGATGTCGCTGGCCACCGCGCACCGTGCCGGGCGGCAAGACCACGCTGATGTGCTGGCGGGCAACCTGTGCCGCTGCACCGGCTATGCGCCAATTTTGCGCGCTGCCGCCGCGGTGGCAAACACCCCCGTGCCCAAAGCGCCGGACGAGTCCGCGTTGATTGCCGCGCTGCCGGGCGGCGGTTTTACCGATCTTGATGCTTTTGCCAACTGGTATGCCGCCAACCCCGATGCCACGCTGGTAGCGGGCGCAACCGAGGTCGGGCTGCTGCTGACAAAAGAGCTGAAACAACCCAAAAAACTGGCCTTTATCAACCGCATTTCCGCCCTGCAAAGCATTGATCACGAGATCGGCGGTATCCGCATTGGCTCGGGCGTGTTGCTGGCGCGGCTGCGCGGGTTAATGGCGGAAAAATACCCGCAATTCGCTGAAATGCTGCGGCGGTTCGGCTCGGTGCAGGTGCGCAATTCCGCCACCATCGGTGGTAATATCGCCAACGGCTCGCCGATCGCCGATACCCCGCCGGCGCTGATCGCGCTGGAGGCCAGCATCACCCTGCGCAAAGGGGCCACGCGCCGCGAGATTTTGCTGGAGGATTATTACCTGAGCTACGGCGTGCAAGATCGCGCCGAGGGTGAATTTATCGAAAGCGTGTTTATCCCCGAACAGGTCGATACGCTGGCGGTTTACAAAATCTCGAAACGCTTTGATCAGGATATCTCGGCGCTGTGCGCGGCGTTCAATATTGTGGTTGAAGGCGGGGTTGTAACCAAGGCCCGTATCGCTTTTGGCGGCATGGCGGCCACGCCAAAACGGGCCAAAGCGGTTGAGGCAGCCCTGCTTGGCCAGCCCTGGACCCAAGAAACCATCCGCGATGCCCAGCCGGCTTTTGGCACGGATTACACCCCGCTGTCCGACCAGCGCGGCAGCGCCGCTTACCGGATGATTCTGGCGCAAAACCTGCTGCAACGCTATTTTCTGGAGCAAACCGGCAAAGCCCCTATGCGGGTTGTGGGGGGCCTATCATGAGCGTGGCAAAATCCATCCCGCATGATAGCGGCCCCGCCCATGTTAGCGGCACCGCGCGCTATGTTGATGATTACGCCCTGCCCGCCAACACCGTGCATCTGGCCTTTGGCCTGTCTAAAAACGCCCATGCGGGTTTCACGCTTGATCTGGCGGCGGTGCGCGCTGCCGATGGCGTAATCGATGTGCTGGTGGCCGCTGATCTGCCCGGCCAGAACGATGTTTCCCCTTCAGTGCATGACGAGCCGCTTTTGGCGGTTGATACCGTGCATTATATCGGCCAGCCGCTGTTTTTGGTGGTGGCCGACACCCACCTGAACGCGCGGCGCGCCGCAAAGCTGGGCAAGGTTACATACACCGATAAAACCCCGCTGATCACGCTGGATCAGGCGATAGCGGCAGGCAGCACATTCGATGCCCCGCTGAGTTTTGCGATTGGCGATGCCGAAGGGGCGCTGAAAGCCGCGCCGCATCGGGTTTCGGGCCAATTCGAAATCGGCGGGCAAGAGCATTTTTACCTTGAAGGCCAAGCCGCCTATGCCCTGCCCGAAGAGGGCGATGTGCGCGTGGTATCAAGCACCCAGCACCCGACCGAAATTCAGCACAAGGTGGCCGAGGCGCTGAATGTGCCCTTTCACGCCGTGCGGGTCGAGACCCGCCGGATGGGCGGTGGTTTTGGTGGCAAGGAAAGTCAGGGCAATGCGCTGGCGGTTAGCTGTGCCGTGGTGGCTTTGCGCCTGAACCGCCCGGCCAAAATGCGTTATGATCGCGATGATGATATGGTGATCACCGGCAAGCGCCACGATTTCCGCATCAAATACCGCGCCGGTTTTGGCTCCGACGGCAAGATCGACAGCGTCATCTTCGAGCATTTTGTCAAATGCGGCTGGGCGCTTGATCTGTCGCACCCCGTCGCCGACCGCGCCATGCTGCACGCCGATAACGCCTATCATTTGCTCAACGCCAAAATCACCTCACACCGTTTGCGCACCAACACGCAAAGCAACACCGCCTATCGCGGCTTTGGCGGCCCGCAGGGTATTATCGGCATCGAGCGGGTGATCGAACATATCGCCACCGATCTCGGGCTTGACCCTTTGGCGGTGCGGCAAGCGAATTTCTATGCCGCCACCGGCGATCTGACCCCCTATCATATGAAGGTCGAGGACAGCATTTCGCACGAGCTGGTGGCGCAATTGGCCGAGACTTCCTGCTATGAAACGCGGCGCAAAGAAATAGCGGCGTTTAACGCGACCTCGCCGGTGATCAAGCGCGGCATGGCGCTGGTGCCGGTGAAATTCGGCATCTCGTTCACCCTTACGTTCCTTAATCAGGCAGGGGCTTTGGTGCATGTTTACGGCGATGGCTCGGTGCAGCTCAACCATGGCGGCACCGAAATGGGGCAGGGGTTAAATACCAAGGTCGCGCAGGTGGCGGCGCGGGTTTTTGGCCTCGGAATCGAGGCGATTAAAATCACCGCCACCGATACCGGCAAGGTGCCCAATACCTCGGCCACCGCCGCCAGCTCGGGCGCTGACCTTAACGGCATGGCCTGCAAGGATGCTTGCGAAACCATCAAGGCACGACTGGTGGCGTTTGCCAGCCAAAAATGGGGCGGCGCGGTTGCTTTTGCCAACGGCCAAGTGCAGGTCGGCGACCATAAAATGCCCTTTGCCGAGCTGGTCATGCAGGCCTATATGGCGCGCATTTCACTGTCGGCCACCGGCTTTTACAAAACCCCCAAACTGCAATGGGACCGCGCGGCGGGCAAAGGCCGGCCGTTTTTGTATTTCGCCTACGGCGCGGCGGTCAGCGAGGTCGAGCTTGATACCCTGACCGGTGAAAACCGCATTTTGCGCACGGATATCCTGCACGATGTCGGCAACTCGCTGAACCCAGCACTTGATATCGGCCAGATCGAGGGCGCCTTTGTGCAAGGTGCTGGCTGGCTGACGATCGAGGAGCTGCGCTGGGCGGATGATGGCCGGTTGCTGACCGCCGCCCCCGCCACCTATAAAATCCCCTGTGCGTCGGATATGCCCGAAAGCTTCACCGTGGCGCTGTGGGATGGCGCCAACCGCGAAAAAACCATCCATCGTTCCAAAGCCGTGGGCGAGCCGCCGTTTGTGCTCGGCATGTCGGTGTTCATGGCGCTGTCAGACGCCCTGAAAGCCGCGGGCGGCAGCCCGAATATTGACGCCCCCGCCACGTCCGAGCGCCTGTTGATGGCGCTGCAAACCTGATGGCAGACGGGGCGGATATAGCAAAAACCACCGCGGTGCGGGTTGTGGTGGCCGCAACCAACGGCTCGACCCCGCGTGAGACCGGCGCCGCCATGCTGGTGTGGCCAGATGGCCAGCACGGCACCATTGGCGGCGGTGTGCTGGAATGGAACGCCGCCAAACATGCCCGCGAAATGCTGCTTAACGGCACCAAACAAAGTCGCCAATCCGTGGCGCTGGGGCCGGATATTGGCCAATGCTGCGGCGGGCGGGTCGAGCTTTTATTCACGCGCTCTGATGAACTGCCGCCATGCACCGCTTTACCGGTTTATCTTTACGGCGCGGGCCATGTCGGGCGTGAAATCGCGCGGGTTTTGCAGGGGCTGCCCTTTGCGCTGACATGGATCGATATTGATCTGGCGCGTTACCCTGATCAGGGTTTCGGGGCCAAACGGCTGGTAAAACCCAACCCTGCGGCGGCGGTGGCCCATGCTCCCGATACCGCCTATCATTTTGTGCTGACCCATTCGCACGCCCATGATCTGGAGATCTGCCACCAGGTTTTAAGCCGCCGGTTTGGTCACCTAGGGCTGATCGGCTCAGCCTCCAAAAAAGCACGGTTTTTGAAACGGTTGCGTGAACTTGGCCATGCGGGGGCGGTGCTGGACCGCCTGCAATGTCCGATCGGTGACAAGCGGCTGGGCAAAACCCCGCAAGCCATCGCGATAGGGGTTGCGCATTGGTTAATGCACGCTAACATCAAGGCCAACGAGCCAAGGGGAGAGGGCCGCGCATGAGTGTTTTGCTGGATATCAAGGGGCTGTCAAAATCCTATCCCGGGGTCAAGGCCAATGACGATATTTCATTCGCCATTCAGGAGGGCGAGATCCACGCCCTGCTTGGTGAAAACGGAGCGGGCAAATCAACCCTCGTTAAAATGATCTATGGGCTGGTGGTGCCCGATAGCGGCACAATGACGCTGCGCGGCGCGCCATATACCCCGGCCAAACCGGTGGTGGCGCGTAAATCCGGCGTGTCGATGGTGTTTCAGCATTTCTCGTTGTTCGAGGCGTTAACCGTGGCCGAGAACATCACCCTTGGCATGGATGACGCCCCCGACCGCAAGGCATTATCGGCCAAAATCCGCACCGTCAGCGAGGATTACGGCCTGCCGCTGGACCCTGACCGGCTGATCGGCGACATGTCGGTCGGCGAGCGCCAGCGGGTTGAAATTATTCGCTGCCTGCTGCAAAACCCGCGCCTGCTGATCATGGATGAACCCACCAGCGTGCTAACCCCGCAAGAGGTCCACACCTTGTTTGGCACCCTGCGCAAACTGTCGGCTGACGGGGTGGCGATATTGTATATCTCGCACAAGCTCGACGAAATTCTGGCCCTGTGCGACCATGCCACGATTTTGCGCATGGGCAAAGTGGTGGCAACCTGCACGCCGAAGGACGAGTCCGCGCGCTCGCTGGCCGAAATGATGATCGGCGGCGCGCTTGAAATCCATGCCAAGCTGGCCTTTGACCCCGGCGAGCAGGTGCTGGCGGTTAACGCGCTGAACCTGCCCTCGAAAGACCCGTTCGGCACCAGCCTGCGCGATATTTCGTTTGGCCTGCGCACCGGCGAGGTGCTGGGTATTGGCGGCGTCGCGGGCAATGGTCAGGACGAGCTGTTGGCGGTGCTTTCGGGCGAAGAAAAGGTAGCGGCAGGCATGATAACGCTTGATGGTGTGCCTATCGGCCAGCTAGGCCCCAACGAGCGCCGCGCGCTGGGGCTGTTAAGCGCCCCCGAAGAGCGGCTGGGCCACGCGGCGGCCCCGATGATGAGTCTGAGCCAAAACGCTTTTCTAACTGGACAGATCCGTAAAAACCTTGCCCCCGGCGGGGTGGTGAACAGCCGCAAAACCAACGCTTTCGCCCGCGACATAGTTGAACAGTTCGACGTGCGCACCCCGGGCATCACCGTGGCGGCCAAGGCGCTTTCGGGTGGTAACCTGCAAAAATTTGTGATTGGCCGCGAGGTGCTGCAAAGCCCCGAAGTGCTGGTGGTAAACCAGCCGACATGGGGGGTGGATGCGGCGGCGGCCGCCTCTATCCGGTGGGCTTTGCGTGAACTTGCGGCGGCAGGGGCGGCGGTGATTGTTATTTCACAAGATCTGGACGAGCTGATGGAAATTTCAGACACCTTCGCGGTGCTGGCCGAGGGCCGGCTGAGCCGCCCGCAGCTGGCCGAGGGGTTAAATGTTGAGGAAATTGGCCTGATGATGGGCGGAGATCTGGAAGGGAGCGGCCAATGCTGACGCTTGAACAACGGCCAACGCCGTCAAAGGCGATGCTGTATTTAACGCCGGTGATGGCGGTTTTGGCCACCATGGCGGTGGGGGCGGCGCTGTTTGCGGTGCTTGGCATTGCCCCCGGCCGCGCGATCTATTTGCTGTTTATCGACCCGTTTGTTGACAGCTACAACCTGTCGCAGCTTTTTGTTAAGGCCTCGCCGCTGGTTCTGATTGCGATGGGGCTGTCGATCGGCTTTCGCGCCGGTGTCTGGAATATCGGCGCTGAAGGGCAGTTTATTATGGGGGCGCTGGCGGGCGGCGCTATGGGGCTGGCTTTGTGGGGGTCGACCGGTTGGTGGATATTGCCGCTGATGGTGCTGGCCTCTGCGCTGGGCGGTGCGCTTTGGGCGATGATACCGGCGATTTTGAAGATAAAATTCAACGCCAATGAAATTTTGGTCTCCCTGATGCTGGTTTATGTCGCCGAAAACCTTTTGGCGCAAATGGTGCAAGGCGTGTTGCGCAACCCCGAGGGCATGGGCTTTCCCGAAAGCCGGAACCTGGCCCGCAATGCCCCGACCTCGCTGCCCGATGTGTTTCCGGCTTTGGGGATAGATGCGGGCGGTATCGTGATGCTGGTTTTACTGGCAGCGGCGTTCTTTTTGCTGCAAAAACACGCACTTGGCTTTCAGATCAAGCTAACCGGTGAAAGCCCGCGGGCGGCGCGGTTTGCCGGGGTAAAGCCCGGGGTGATCGTGGCGGTTACCCTTGGCATATCGGGCGCTGCGGCGGGGTTGGCGGGGTTGTTCGAGCTAACGGGCGCGGCGGGCAAGCTGACGATCGATTTTCCGGTCGGTTATGGTTTTACCGCCATCATTGTGGCCTTTCTGGGCCGGCTGAACCCTGTGGGCATATTGCTGGCGGGGGTGGTGCTGGCGGGCACCTATATTGGCGGCGAAAACGCCCAGTTTATCCTGAAACTGCCGGCGGCGGCGGTGACTGTGTTTCAGGGCATGATGCTGTTTTTCCTGCTCGGGTTTGAAATATTGATCAATTACCGGATCAAACGCGTGCGGAGGGCATTTTAATGGATTTTTCATCTCTTAACTGGGTGGCGATGGTTGTGCTGCTGATTGGCGCCGCCACCCCGATATTACTGGCCGCGATCGGCGAGCTGGTGGTTGAAAAATCAGGCGTGCTCAACCTTGGTGTCGAGGGCATGATGATTATCGGCGCGGTCACCGGTTTTATCGGGGCCACCACCTTTGACAGCCCGATGCTGGGGCTGCTGGCGGCGGCGGTTGGTGGTGCGGTTGTATCAATGGTGTTCGGGTTTTTAACCCAGTATATGCTATCAAACCAGGTGGCGACGGGGCTGGCGCTAACGCTGTTCGGGCTTGGCCTGGCGGCCTTGATGGGCAGCTCGTATAACGGTATTCGCCCGCCGCGCATGGAGCGGCTGGATATCGACGGGCTGACCGACCTGCCGGTGGTGGGGCGGTTGCTGTTCAGCCATGATCCGGTGATTTATTTTTCGGTCTTTCTGGTGGCGGCGGTCTGGTGGTTTTTAAACCGCACCCGCGCGGGGCTGGTGCTGCGGGCCTGCGGCGAAAACCACGAGGCCGCACATAGCCTTGGCTATAACGTGCAGCTTATCCGCTTTGGGGCCATCATGTTTGGCGGCGCCTGTGCGGGGCTTGGCGGCGCTTATGTCAGCCTTGTGCGCGTGCCGCAATGGACCGAGGGCATGACGGCGGGCGTGGGCTGGATCGCGCTGGCGATTGTGGTTTTTGCCTCGTGGAAACCGTGGCGGGTGATTTTGGGGGCATATATGTTTGGCGGTATCACTATTTTGCAGCTATCATTGCAAGCGGCCGGTATCTCTATTTCGGGGGCGTATCTTTCTATGACCCCGTATGTTGTAACGATCGTGGTTTTGGTTATTATGTCGGCTGACCGCAAACGGGCCAGCCTGAACGCGCCGGCCTGTCTGGGCCGATCTTTCCATGCTTCGCACTAGGCGAAGCCAACAATCCAAACGGAGGTTTAACATGAAATTCACAAAAACACTGGCGGCGGCAGCGGCTGTGGGCCTTGCGCTCGCGGGCAGCGCCTATGCCCAGCAAGACCCGGTTAAAGCCGGGTTTATCTATATTGGCCCCGTGGGTGACCTTGGCTGGACCTATCAGCACGATCAGGGCCGCCTTGCACTGGAAGCCGCGCTGGGGGATCAGGTTGAAACATCTTATGTTGAAAGCGTGCCAGAGGGCGCCGATGCCGAACGGGTGATGAGCCAGATGGCGCGCAGCGGTGTGGATATTATCTTTACCACCTCGTTTGGCTATATGGACCCGACCATCAACGCCGCCGAAAACTTCCCCGATGTGAAGTTCGAGCACGCCACCGGTTATAAGCGCGCCGATAACGTATCAACCTATAGCGCACGTTTTTACGAGGGCCGCTATGTGATCGGCCAAATCGCCGGTGCGATGACCAAAACCAACAAAATCGGCTATATCGCCTCGTTCCCGATCCCCGAAGTTGTGCGTGGCATCAACTCGGCCTATCTGGCGGCCAAATCGGTTAACCCCGATGTGGAGTTCAAGGTGGTATGGGTTTACACATGGTTTGACCCGGGTAAAGAGGCCGACGCCGCCAATGCCCTGATCGAGCAGGGTGTGGATGTGATCATGCAGCACACCGACAGCCCCGCCGCGATGACCATCGCCGAAGAAAAAGGCATTTATGCTTTTGGTCAGGCCACCGACATGTCGTCTTTCGGGCCAAACGCCCAGCTGACCGCGATTTTGGATGAATGGGGCCCCTATTACATAGAGCGCGTGCAGGCAGTGCTGGACGGCACATGGGAAAGCACCGCCACATGGGACGGTATTGCCGAAGGCATGGTGGGTTTCGCCCCGTTCTCGGATAAAATTCCGGCTGATGTGCGGGCGCGGGCCGAGGCCACTATTGCCGCGATCGCCTCGGGCGAGTTTAGCCCGTTCACTGGCCCGATCAACAAGCAAGACGGCTCTGTCTGGCTGGCTGATGGCGAAGTGGCCGATGACGGCACCCTTGCCGGGCTGAACTTTTATGTTGAAGGCATCGAGGGCCAGCTGCCAAACTAAGGCCAGCTGCCAAACAAAGGCCAGCTGCCAAACAAAGGCAAGTGTCTGAAAAATATAGAGGCCCGCGCCGAATGCGCGGGCCTTTTTTGTGGGGGTGCAAAATATTCGCCCCGGGGTTTTTGTGCGCTTATGGGTATTGCCTAATGCCGGTCGGTGGCGGGCTATGACGATGCGGCGTTGGTGGCCTGTCGGGTTTTGCGGCGCCGCCACAGCAAGATCAGCAAGGCGCTTAAACACAGACCGGCGGCGGCGATAAACGGCGCACCGGGCAGGTAAACCGCGGTGCCCGGTGCGGTAAACACCCTGAAAAGCGAGGTCATGATCAAGGGTGAAACGATCATCGCCAAGCCTTGCACCGAGGCCAGCACCCCTTGCAGCTCTCCTTGCCGCTCGGCCGAGGTGGCAGCCGACATCATGCCCTGCAACGCCGGTGCAACGACCGCCCCCATCGCCATTAGCGGCATCAGCAAAAACAACCAAAGCTGGCTGGTTATCATGGCTGTGACCAGCAAAACGAGTGTATTGAGCGCCATGCCGGCACGCGCAACCTGCCAGGCGCCAAACCGCGGGATAACCGCCCTGATCAGCCCGCCCTGCACCAGCGCCATAAACAGGCCAAATACCCCGAGACTGATGCCGATCATGCCCGCCGAAAAGCCGAAACGCTCAACCGTGAAATAGGCCCA
This sequence comes from uncultured Rhodobacterales bacterium, assembly GCA_964462475.1. GTDB lineage: Bacteria > Pseudomonadota > Alphaproteobacteria > Rhodobacterales > Rhodobacteraceae > UBA3077. The sequence goes on from CAYWXQ010000023.1 coordinate 10,210, forward strand.
AACCGCCGGGTAAACATTTTGCCCGACGCTGAATAAAAAGAAAATCAACGCAAGACCGCCGATCTCGGGCACATAGCGCAGGCGAAACAGGGCCATAAACGGGTTGGAGCGGCGCAGCGAAAACGGCCGGCGTTTATCTTCGGTCAGGGTTTCGGGCAGGGCAAAATAGCCAAATCCCGCATTGGCCAACGCCACCATGGCGGCGGCATAAAACGGCGCGCGCGGGCCAAGCTCGCCCAATGCGCCCCCGATCGCCGGCCCGAGCACAAAGCCGACCCCAAATGCCGCGCCGACCATGCCAAAGCTGGCGGCGCGCTTTTCGGGGGCGGTAATATCGGCCATATAGGCGTTTGCGGTGGCAAAAGTCGCGCCGGTAACCCCGGTGATCGCACGGGCGGCAAACAACAGCCATATCGTCTGCGCCTGGGCAAATATCAGATAACTGCCCGACATGACCAACAATGAGGTCAGCAACACCGGACGACGGCCAAAATGGTCTGAAAGGTTGCCCACGGTCGGCCCGAACAAAAACTGCATAGAGGCATAGGTAAAAGCCAGCATCCCGCCCCAGACCGCCGCTTGCGAGATACTCTCGCCGGTGATCGAGACAATAAGTTCGGGCATGACCGGCATAATCAGGCCAATGCCGACCGAGTCAAGCGCGACGGTGATGACGATAAACAAAACAGGCATGCGAGATTTCATTGGCGCATATTGACCCAATTACCGTTGGCCGCAAGCAAAAAACATTTGCGCGGTCGAAACGGGTTGGGGTAAGGCTGCCCGCGCGAGCTTGCCAGATTTTCTGCGTATGGGTAAATTGGTCCGTGCTTCACTGAAGTGGCCCGGTTTGTTTAAGCCGTATGCGCGGGTTTATAAGTGGATATCTGTGTTTATCAGGCCGCCACCGGAATTGGTTTTGCCTGATTGAAGTGTGCCAGATCCGGGGCCTTTCCTGAAAGCGATGAATGTGGCCTGCATTGGTTGTGGAATTTTATGTATTTTTGCGACCCTGACAGCCCCTGGCAACGAGGCACCAATGAAAATACCAACGACCTGCTGCGACAGTATTTCCCTATGGGTAGCGGCCTGTCAGGCTATTCTCGGACGGATCTCGACGGGGTCACTGAACACCTGAATGGCCGACCGAGAAAAACCTTGGGATTGGTAACGCCAGCTTATAAGTTAAGCCAAGTGTTGCACTGACCGGCTGAATCCATCACCATTGGAAATGGGGGGATTACCATTGCGCTTTGCAACAGCCAGAACGGCGCGTTGGAAGGATAACCACCTAGGTGCCGCAAAATGTAGCCAACACCCGCTCGTCGTCGCTGGGCGGGGTTTCATACGCGGCGTGTCGGGGTTGTTCGGCAAAGGGGTGTGCCAAGATGCTGTGCAGCTTTTCAAACGGCGCATACTCGCCGTGGGTGGCGGCCTCCAGCGCTGTCACTAGCCGGTGGTTGCGCGGGATGAACACCGGATTTACGGCTTTCATATCGGCTTGAGGTGACCTGCGCGTCTGCCAGTCGGCGCGCCATTGTTTGGCTGTGCCGGGGGTTTCAAATAGCGACTCAAGCGGCAGGTCATAGGCGAGGTGACGGAAAAACAGGGTAAAATCAACCCCTTCATCCGCCATCATCTTCAGGGTTTTGGTAATAAAATCAGGGTCGGGACGCGCCAGCCCGAGCTTGGCGCTGAAAATACGGGTGAACGCGGCGGCGTAAATATCGTCAAACCGGCGCAGGCTGGCTTCCAGCGCGGCGACCTCCCCCACCAGTGGCACCAGCGTTTGCGCCAGCTGCGCCAGATTCCACTGCGCGATTGTGGGCTGGTTGGCATAGGCATAGCGGCTTTGCCGGTCGATCGAGCTGAACACGGTTTCAGGGTGATAGACATCCATAAACGCGCAGGGGCCGTAATCAATGGTTTCACCGGCGATCGATACATTATCGGTATTCATCACCCCGTGAATAAAGCCAAACCCCATCCATTTGGCGACCAGTTCGGCCTGTGCGGCCACCACCGCATCAAAAAATTCGAGCGGGGTTCGGGTGTCGGGGTAATGGCGCTGGCGGGCATAGGCTTCAAGGGTTTCCAGCGCCGCTTTGTCTTGGCGCGCATAATGAAACTGGAAACTGCCAACCCGTAGATGGCTTTTGGCAACCCGGGTTAAAATCGCGCCGGGCAGGGGTGTTTCGCGCTGCACCGGCTCGCCGGTGGTTACGGCGGCCAGCGCCCGCGTGGTGGGCACCCCGAGCGCGTGCATGGCCTCGCTGACCAGATATTCGCGCAACACCGGCCCGATGGCAGCGCGGCCATCACCTCCGCGCGAAAAAAACGTGCGGCCAGCGCCCTTTAGCTGGATGTCGCGGCGGGTGCCATCGGGGGCAATGACCTCTCCCAACAACAACGCGCGGCCATCGCCGAGCTGAGGCACAAAGTTGCCAAACTGGTGGCCGGCATAGGCAGCGGCCAACGGCGCGGCACCGGTGGGCAGCGCATTACCCGCCAGCACGTCAAGCGGGAAATCGGCCTGCGAAATTCCGATCCCGGTCGCCAGTTCATGGTTGAACCTGACCAGCGCGGGCGCGGCCACCGGCACCGGCTGTTGGCGCATGTAAAAGGGCGCGGGCAGGTTGACAAAGCTGTTATCAAAGGGTGTCGGCACTTGAAGCCTCGTTGTTTTGGGCGCAGGGTTGCGGTTGGAGGCTCATATGAAAGCATTTATTATTCTGATTACAACTCTTTTCGCGGGGGCGGCAATGGCCAGTGATGTCGAAATCGTAAATGTAGCGGCCAGCCAAAGCGGCAACGCGTGGCGGTTTGATGTGGCCCTGCGCCACCCCGATACCGGCTGGGACCATTACGCCGATGGCTGGGAGGTGCTGGCCCCTGACGGCAGCAGCCTTGGCATGCGGGTGTTGGTGCACCCCCATGTTAACGAACAACCCTTTACCCGCTCGCTAAGCGGGGTGGAAATTCCGGCAGGCATCACCACCGTTACCATCCGCGCCCGCGACAATGTTGATGGCTGGACCGAAAAAACCTACAGCTTTGATCTGCCGTAGGGTGGGGTTTTACCCCACGGCCCCCTTAAAAACAGAAATGGCCGCCGGATATCTCCGCGGCCACCCCAAGCTTGTGATGCGGTTTTCCGCTTAGTCGTTCAGCGACAGTTCTGATGCGGCTTCACGGCCATTGCGGCCTTCTTCCAGCTCATAGGTCACTTTCTGGTTGTCTTGCAGCCCTTGCAGGCCAGCACGTTCAACAGCCGAAATGTGCACAAACACATCTTTGCCGCCATCGTCAGGCGCAATAAAGCCATAACCCTTGGTGCCGTTAAACCATTTGACGGTGCCAGTTGCCATCCGCCTTCTCCTTAAATTGTGTGCCACCCACATTATGCGGTGGCCCCGGTGCAGAAATTGGTCTTCAATATTGTTGCCGGCAGTCTGCATTAAGGCGTCAGCGGAACTGTGAAAGACTTTACTCACACCTCCGTTCTCGCCTAACCGTTGACGAAAATCAAGGATTTTAGGGCAAATCACGGCTATTTTGCCGGTATTTTGGGCATATTTGGCCATAATTTCAGCTAAACTTCAGGTTAGGGTGCGGTGAAAACCGAATCACCGAAAGCAGAATATGTTTATCTATGGATTGAAAAACTGCGATATCGTGCGCAAGGCCCGCAAAGCCCTGCCCGAGGCCACCATGCATGACGTGCGTGATTCGCCGCTGCCCCGCGAAACCCTGCAGCGGTTTATGGCGGCGTTTCCCGACACGCTGGTCAATAGACGCTCAACCGCATGGCGCAAACTTTCAGAGGCTGAACGCACATCAGACCCGATCGCGCTGCTGCAGGCCCATCCGGCCTTGATGAAACGCCCGCTGATCGACGCGGGCGAAACACTGTATCTGGGCTGGACGCCCGAAAACGAGGCCGCGCTTAAAGCGGTTGCAGCCGGCAGGTAAAGTGCCGCATCAACCGCGGCTCCCTGACCACCTTCAACCCTTTCAGGCTGTCCTTTTCGGCCTTGAGCTGCTCAAACGCCTCGATCATATAATCGGCATGCGACTGGGTATAGGTCCGGCGCGGAATGGCCAGCCGCACCAGCTCCATCGCCGCCGGTTTTTCAGACCCATCGGGCTGGCGGCCAAACATCAGCGAGCCGATCTCCACCCCCCTGATTCCACCGATTTCGTATAGCCGGTTGGCCAGCGCCTGTGCCGGGTATTCAAGCGCGTCGATATGGGGCAACCACGCCTTGGCATCGATAAAAACCGCATGGCCACCGGCGGGGCGCACCACCGGCACGCCCAGCAGGTCGAGCCGGTCGATGATATACTGGTTGGTGCCAATGCGGTAGCGCAGGTAGTCTTCGTCAATGATCTCGACCAACCCCTGCGCAATCGCCTCCAGATCACGGCCCGCCAGCCCGCCATAGGTCACGAACCCCTCGGTTTGAATAAGCTTCACCCGCGCCGCATCGGCCAGATCATCATCGTTCAGCGCCAGCCAGCCGCCGATATTGGCAAAACCGTCTTTTTTGGCCGACATGGTCATGCCGTCGGCCACCGCAAAACATTCGCGCACGATCTCGGTGATAGAGACGTTTTCCTGCCCCGCTTCGCGCTGCTTGATGAACCACGCGTTCTCGGCAAAACGGCAACCGTCAATAATAAAGCGCCGCCCGTGGGCCTTGGCCAGCGCCGCCACCGCGCGAATGTTTTGCAGGCTTACGGGCTGGCCGCCACCGGCATTGTTGGTGATGGTCAACATCACGCACGGCACGCTATCACCATGTTTTACAAGAAAACTTTCCAGTTTTTCAAGGTCCATATTGCCCTTGAACGGGTGCTCTGACTGGCTGTCCGTGCCCTCGGCTATTACCAGATCATGGGCCAGCGCCCCGCTGGCCTCTATGTTGCCGCGCGTGGTGTCAAAATGGGTGTTTGACGGTATGTTTTTACCCGCCCCGCCCAGAATGCCAAACAAGATCGCCTCGGCGGCGCGGCCTTGGTGGGTGGGGATGATATGCTTGAACGGCATCAGGTTTTTCACCGCCGCCTCAAAGCGATCAAACGAGGGCGACCCGGCATAGCTTTCATCGCCGCGCATAATAGCGGCCCATTGCGCAGCACTCATGGCGCCGGTGCCGCTATCGGTCAAAAGATCTATCAGCACATCGTCCGATTTCAGGCCAAACAGGTTATAATGTGCGGCGCGCAATTTGGCCTCGCGCTCGACCCGCGTGGTCATGCGGATCGGCTCGACAGATTTTATGCGAAAGGGTTCAATGATGGTTTTCATCAGGGCTTCTCCAATTTTGGACAGACCCCGAAAAACATGTGACAACCGGTAACACAAACGGGGCCAGCGCCGCGGTTGCCGCAATTTGCGTGCCGCGCTCAGCGCCCATAAGGTTGCCCGCGTAATTTGCCGCGCACAGGGCGGCGCGTCAATAAAAAGTTTGGCGATAGCGGGTTTTTGGCATAGCTTTTCTGGCAAGCCGCAAAAAAAAGGACCCCCATGCCCGAGAACCGCCAAAAGGTTGAAGCCGCCCTTGCCAACCTGCCGCAATTCGCGGCGGGCAAGGCTGAAATATCAAGCATCACCCGCCTTGGCGGCCTGACCAACCTTGTTTACCGCGTTGATACGGTTGATGAAAAGCTGATCGTGCGCATCCCGGGGGCGGGCACCGAAAGCTATATCAACCGCGTGGCCGAGCTGCACAATGCCCGCATTGCCCAGCGTGCGGGGGTTTCGGCCCGCATTCTGTGGGCCAACAGCGAAACCGGCGTGATGATCACCCGCCTTATCGACCCCGCCGTTACCATGACGCCGGCGCTGTTTGCCAGCCGCGCCAATGCCGCCGCCCGCGCCGGCGTTGCCCTGCGCCAACTGCACACGGCCCCCGCGCCCTTTCAGTCGCGCTTTGAGCTGTTCGCGATGATCGACGATTATCTGGATGTGCTAAAGCAAAAACAGGCCACCCTGCCCGAGGGCTACGCGGCGGTCGTAACCGCCGCCGAACCGGTAAAAGCCGCGCTGGCCGCCCACGCCCCGCCGCTGGCCCCCTGCCATTGCGACCCGTTATGCGAGAACTTTCTGGATAACGGCCAGCGCATGTGGATCATTGACTGGGAATATGCCGGTATGAACGACCCGATGTGGGATCTGGGCGATCTGTCGGTCGAGGCCGGTTTCACCCCCGCGCAAGATGCCGAAATGCTGACCGCTTATTTCGGCGCGCCGCCCAGCGCCGCCCACCATGGCCGGATGGTAATTTACAAGGCGATGTGCGACCTGCTGTGGACATTATGGGGGCTGATCCAGCACGTTGAGCGCAACCCCGCCGAAGATTTCTGGGCCTATGCCACCCAGCGTTTCGGGCGCTGTAAAACGCTGATGAACAGCGCCGAATTTGCCCGCCACCTACAGGCGGTTTTAGCCTGAAAGCAACGCCGCCAAGCGCTACAGCGCCTTGGCCGCCGCCCGCAGGGCGACCTTTTGTATTTTGCCGGTCGAGGTTTTGGGCAGCGCCAGAAAGACCACGGTTTTGGGGCGTTTGAACCCGGCGAGATGGGCGCGGCAATGGCTGATGATATCGTCTTGTGTAATCTTGGCCCCCGGGTGCAGCTCAATAAAGGCACAGGGGGTCTCGCCCCATTTATCATCGGGGCGCGCCACCACCGCCACGGCGGCCACCGCGTCTAGCGCATAAATAACTCCCTCGACCTCGATGCTCGAAATATTCTCGCCGCCCGAAATGATGATATCCTTGGCGCGGTCGCGCAGCTGGATATAGCCGTCAGGGTGCACCACCCCCAGATCACCCGAGTGGAACCAGCCACCGGCAAAGGCCGCGTCGGTGGCGGCGGGGTTATCAAGGTAGCCCTTCATGGTGATATTGCCGCGCATCATCACCTCGCCCATGGTTTCGCCATCCCACGGCACCGGTTGCATGGTTTTGGGGTCCAGCACGGTGGCGTCTTCCTGCACCACATAGGGCACCCCTTGCCGCGCCTTAAGGTTGGCTTGTTTGCCCATGGGCAGCGCACCCCATTCGGGCTTCCATGCGCAGGAAATACAGGGGCCATAGGTTTCGGTCAGCCCGTAAGAATGGGTGACGGTAAAGCCCTGTTGCTGCATTTTGGCCAGCACGGTGGCGGGGGGCGGGGCGGCGGCGGTCATTACATTGACGGGGTGGTCAAAGGCGCGTTTGGTGGCTTTGTCGGCTTCCACCATGAAGCTTAGCACAATTGGCGCGCCGCACAGATAGTTGGCACCCTCGTCAGCGATGGCATTGTAAATGTTTTCAGCCGTGACCTTGCGGATGCAGATATTGGTGCCGGCCTTGGCGGCAATGGTCCAGGCAAAACACCAGCCATTGCAGTGAAACATCGGCAGGGTCCACAAATAGACCGGCGCGGCCTGCATGTTCCATTCCATCACGTTGCCAAGCGCGTTCAGATAGGCCCCTCGATAGTGGTAAACCACGCCCTTGGGCCGGCCGGTGGTGCCAGAAGTATAGTTGATGCAGATGGTATCCCATTCGTCATTTGGCGGCTGATAGGTAAAATCCGGGTCACCGGAGGCCAGAAAACCCTCATAATCGGTGGGGCTTAAGCGCGGGCCTTTGGGGGCTGCGGGGTCGTCGATATCTATCAGCAGGGGCGCGTGGGGCAGGGTTTTAAGGGCGTCCTGCACTGTGGCCGCGAACTCTCGGTCAACGATCAGCGCGCGGGTTTTGGAGTGCGCCAGAATATAGCCGATGGTGCCGGCATCCAACCGGCAATTCAGCGTGTTCAGCACCATGCCCGCCATCGGCACGCCGAAATGCGCCTCGTAAATCTCGGGGGTATTCACCGCGATCACCCCGACCACATCACCCTGCTGCAGCCCCGCCTTTTGCAACGCCGAGGCCAGCCGCCGACAACGGGCATAGGTTTCGGCCCATGTCCGGCGGGTGTTGCCATAAATAACGGCCACGCGCCCGGGGTGGGTCATTGCCGCGCGGTGGATAAAGCTGATCGGCGTCAGCGCGGCAAAATTGGCGGGGGTTTTGGCGAAATCAGACATGGCGGGCTCCCGGTTTTTTTGGTTTCGGTATTTATCCGATGCTGCGCCGATGTTGTAAAGCCCTGCCAAGGCGTCCGCTGTCCTTCCTCAATTATGGGTATGGGCGGTGTCGAGGCCGCCGGCCTCAAGGCGCCAATATGCAACAACGCGTCAAATACCGGCGTTGTTGCGTGGAGCTGGCGATAAATATGGGGGGTATTTGAGCGTGAAAGTGATCCGGCCCCGGGGTGGCAAGAAGACCACATACACCGCAACCCGCCACCCCGAAGCCACGCGAGCAATTGGGCGGAATGCAACCGCGCCCCCGTGCAGCCGGGCGCTGGCACCGGGTGGCGAACATGATGCTTCTTCGGCCAAGGCGATTACGCCGGTCTGGTTGCTTTATCGGCTTTTGGAGGTCAAAGACCATCAGGCTCTTTTGACTATGCTGTATCGCGCGCCGCACCGCCGCAGTCGTTGTGGCGCTGTCGTTGTGGCGCTGCCGTGTAAAACTTGCCCCATAATAGTGCCGCCTTCCATTACCTGGAATATATTACACCATTAAAGGCCGGGACTAAACACCAGTTAGAGCCGAGTAACATATTTTCGCAAAACGAATGGTGGATAGAAGGGTGGATTGAATTCCACTACAAAAGTCTAACGTAATGATCTACAATGAAAATATGCGTTTATGTGGTGCCCCATGACGGATTTGAACCGCCGACCTACTATTTACGAAACAGTTGCTCTACCGGCTGAGCTAATGGGGCGTTTTGGGCGGTTTAGCGGGGCTGGCGCGGGCTTTCAAGGGGGGTGGCCAGTTTTTGCGCCATTTTTAGAGCGGTGAGCATGCTGGCAGGGTCGGCGATACCCTTTCCGGCAATATCAAACGCGGTGCCGTGATCGGGCGAGGTGCGCACAAAAGGCAGACCGAGGGTGATATTCACGCCCTGTTCCAGCCCCATATATTTAACCGGTATCAACCCCTGATCGTGGTATTGCGCGACCACCACATCGAACTTTCCTTCACGAGCCATCATAAATACCGTGTCGCCGGGCCATGGGCCGGTTACATCCAGCCCCTCGGCGCGCATGGCTTTGATCGCGGGGGTGATGATGGTGATTTCCTCGTCGCCAAAACGCCCGCCTTCGCCGGCATGGGGGTTCAGCCCTGCCACGGCAATGCGCGGGTGCGGCACGCCCATCGCCGCCAGCCCCTGTTGCGCCAGCCTTATTGCCTTGATCTGGGCGCTGTAATCGGCTGCCGCGATCGCATCGCGCAGGGCCAAGTGAATGGTCACCAGCACGGTTTTTATTTCGTCATTGGCCAGCATCATCGCCACTTCGGCGCCTGCATGATCGGCCAAAATTTCGGTATGGCCGGGGTAACTGTATCCGGCGGCTTTCAGCGCTTCTTTGTGGATCGGTGCGGTGACGATGCCGGTGATTTCACCGTCGAGCGCCAGCGCGATGCCCGTTGCGATGGCGTTATAGGCGGCGCTACCGGCTTCGGCACTTACCGCGCCCACCGGCGGCAGGGTGGCAAGCCGCGAGGTCGGCAGCACATTTACCGCCCCGCTTCGCATATCGGAAATATCCCCCATTTCATGCACCACGCGCCCAAGCTTCAGGGATTCGGTAGCGGCGCGCAGCACCAGCGGGTCGCCCAATATCGGCAGCGCCGAAGGGTTGGGCTGCGCTTCAAGCGCTTTCAGGGTGATTTCGGGGCCAATGCCGGCGGGGTCGCCCATGGTCAAGGCGAGTGTTTTATGGGGAATTTCATGGCTCATACATCTGATTAACGCGGGGTTTACCAATGTGGCAAGGACAATTTTATCTTTATCCCCTTGGTAAGGAATCGCGCTCTATATTGGCCTCGGGAAGTGGAAATTGTGGGGGCCGACATGGCTGGAAAACCGGGGGATAATTTGCGCCCCATCATTATTATAAAAAGAAAAAAGATCATCGCCGGTGGCCACCATGGTGGCGCCTGGAAGGTCGCCTATGCCGACTTTGTAACCGCGATGATGGCGTTTTTTCTGCTGATGTGGCTGC
>CAYWXQ010000024.1:0-3173 GCA_964462475.1 uncultured Rhodobacterales bacterium
CCGCACCAAAGCACCAAAAGAAGCGCCCGAACCAGCAGCAACGTTGCATAACCGTGCAGCGTTGCTACTTGAGTCGGGCAAGTTTAGGGGTCACGATTCCTGCCCGTCTCCCTGCGCGTCTCCCTGCTCGGCGATCCACGCGACTGAAACCACCTCTTCGCCCTTGCCGGTTTTGAAAACCGTCACGCCCGACGAGCTGCGGCTTTGGCGTGAAATCCCGGCAACAGGGCAGCGGATGCTTTGGCCCGAATTGGTGGCGAGCATGATCTGGTCGTCGTCTTCCACCGGAAAACTGGCGATAATCTTGTCGCCGCGCCGCCCCAGATTGGCGGCGGCAATGCCTTGGCCACCGCGCCCGGCGATCCGGTATTCCAGCGCTGACGAGCGCTTGCCAAAGCCGCCCGAGGTGATGGTTAAAATCCACTCCTCCAAGGCCGAAAGCTCGGCGTAGCGCTCGGACGTGATCGTGCTGCTATCGGCCTCGACCTCGGCGCCGTCTTCGCCGGTGACCGCCTTGCGCATTTTGAAATAGGCATTGCGCTCGTCGGGGGTGGCCGAAACGTGGCGCAAAATCGACATGCTGACAACCTCGTCACCCGCTGCCAGCTTGATGCCGCGCACACCGGTGCTGTCGCGGCCCTTGAAAACACGCACATCGGTAACCGGAAAGCGAATAGCCTTGCCCATGCTGGTGGTCAGCATGAAGTCGTTGTTTTCGTCACATATCTGGGCTTTAATCAGGCGCATGCCATCGCTGAGTTTCATGGCGATTTTGCCGTTGCGCATCACATTGGTGAAATCCGAAAGCGCATTGCGGCGCACGCCGCCGGTATTGGTGGCAAACACGATTTGCAGGTCGGCCCAGTCGGCCTCGTCGCGGTCAACCGGCATGATGGCGGCAATGCCCACGCCCTGCGGAATGGGCAGGATGTTGACAATGGCCTTGCCACGCGCATTGCGGCCACCACGGGGCAAGCGCCATGTTTTAAGCTTGTAAACCATGCCCTCGGTGGTAAAAACCAACAGCGGCGTGTGGGTGTTGGCGACAAACAGCGTGGTGACAAAATCCGTCTCTTTGGTGTTCATCCCCTGCAGGCCCTTGCCGCCGCGCTTTTGTTCGCGAAATTCCTCTAGCGGGGTGCGTTTGATGTAGCCCGAGTTGGTGACGGTGACAACCATATCTTCGCGCTCGATCAGGTCTTCGTCGTCCATATCGGCGGCGAATTCAACAATTTCAGAGCGTCGCGGCTGGGCAAACATATCCCGCACTTCGATCAGCTCGGCGCTGATAATCGCCATGATGCGCTTGCGAGAGCGCAGGATTTCAAGGTAATCCTTGATCATCCTCGCCAAATCAACCAGCTCTTCGGTTACTTCTTTTACGCCCATCGCGGTCAGGCGTTGCAGGCGCAGTTCCAGAATAGCACGCGCCTGGGTTTCAGACAGATAATAGCTGCCGTCCTCGTTCATTTTATGGCTGGGGTCATCAATCAGCTGGATATAACTGGCGATATCTTGCGCGGGCCAGCGCCGCGTCATCAGCTTTTCGCGGGCTTCTGCCGGGTTGGCCGAGGCGCGAATGGTGGCGACGATTTCATCCACATTGGAAACCGCCACCGCAAGACCACATAAAATATGGCTGCGATCACGGGCTTTTCGCAGCTCGAACGCGGTGCGCCGTGCCACGACCTCTTCACGAAACACTATGAATTCGCTGAGGAATTTTTTAAGCGTCAGGGTTTCGGGGCGACCGGCATTCAGCGCCAGCATGTTGCAGCCAAAGCTGGTTTGCAGCGGGGTGAAACGGTAAAGCTGGTTCAGCACCACCTCGGCGGTGGCGTCGCGCTTCAGTTCGATCACCACCCGCACGCCAAAACGGTCGCTTTCGTCTTGCACATGGGCGATGCCCTCGATCTTTTTATCGCGCGCCAGTTCGGCGATTTTCTCGATCATCGTGGCTTTATTGACCTGATAGGGGATCTCGGTAATGACGATCGCGTAACGGTCTTTGCGGATCTCCTCGACCGTTGATTTCGAGCGCATAATGACCGAGCCACGGCCCTCGCGGTAAGCCTTATGCGCGCCTTGGCGGCCCAGAATAATGGCCCCTGTCGGGAAATCGGGGGCGGGGATGTATTCGATCAAATCGTCGATCGTCATGTCGGGGTTTGCCATCAAGGCCAAGGTGCCGTTTATGACCTCGCCCAGATTATGGGGTGGAATATTGGTGGCCATGCCAACCGCAATGCCGCCCGCGCCGTTAACCAGCATATTGGGAAAGCGCGCCGGCAGCACCGTTGGCTCGCGGTCCTTACCGTCATAATTGTCTTGAAAATCAACGGTGTCTTTATCCAGGTCCGAGGTCAGAAACCCCGCGACCTTTTCCATCCGCACTTCGGTATAGCGAAACGCCGCCGCCTTGTCGCCATCCATCGAGCCAAAATTGCCTTGGCCATCCAGCAGCGGCACCGACATCGAGAAATCTTGCGTCATCCGCACCAGCGCATCGTAAATCGAGGCATCGCCGTGCGGGTGGTATTTACCCATGGTGTCCGAAACCGGGCGCGCCGATTTGCGGTAGCTTTTGTCAAAGGTGTTGCCGACCTCGTTCATCGCATACAAAATACGGCGGTGCACCGGCTTTAAGCCATCGCGCAAATCAGGGATGGCGCGACTAACGATCACGCTCATGGCGTAATCGAGATATGAGGTTTTCATCTCGTCCACGATGGCGATTTTAGGCCCGCCATAGACGTATTTTTCGGGGCTTTCGCCGTCTTTTTTTCCGGTCTCGTCGTTCACGATCACTCACCCTGCTGAAACACAATATATTGTGGCAAATCCTAGCAAAAACGGCGCACAAACGCAATCACTGGTTCAGCAAATTTGTTATGAAACACACTTGACGAATTTAATTTATCCGCAACGGTTCTCTTTTCTCAACCCGTCAAGCGTGACTACCGGCTGGTTTGCGCGTGTCGCCCCCACGGTAACGCTCACCGGATTGGCCGCCACCATTGGCAACACGCCGCAATGGGTTACGATAACCTTCAGCGAGCCGGTTTGCGGTTTTGCCCCGACAACCCTGAATTTGGTTAACGCGCAAATTACCGGAAGCGGGGTCGATGACCTGACCATATCGGTCAGCGCCAATGTGGCGCGCTGCGGCGCTA
>CAYWXQ010000024.1:3273-14081 GCA_964462475.1 uncultured Rhodobacterales bacterium
GGGGTCGATGACCTGACCATATCGGTCAGCGCCAATGTGGCGCGCTGCGGCGCTAGATGGTAATGACGCTTCGGCCCCTTTTACCAGCCAGAATATCGTTGCAATAATAACAAGCGAAGCCATCGCCCAATTCATGTTGACCCGCGCCCATGCGTTGTTTTCCAACCAGCCCGATCTGGCAGGTTTTTTGCCCGGTGGGGCAGGGCAGTTTGCGGCCGAGATCACCCGAAATGGTGGGAGTGTCGCCTTTGGCAGTGGTGCAAACGGCCCGATCTGGGCGCGGCTGAATGCGAACTGGCGCACCGATATGGGGGCCAAAAGCCAATATGAGTTTGGCGTGATTGGCGGGTATGCCAGACTGTCACCAAACCTGCTGCTTGGCGTCATGGTGCAGTTTGACACCATAACCGAGACCAGCGGCGCGGCGACAACCCGTGGCACCGGCTGGCTGATCGGCCCGTATTTTGCCGCCAAGCTTCCGGGCCAGCCGCTTTATTTCGGGGGCTCTTTGCTTTATGGCCAAACCGCCAACACGATCTCGCCGTTGGGCACCTATACCGACAGTTTCACCACCCGGCGCTGGCTGGCCACGCTGGGGGTATCCGGCCAGATCGAGCGCGGCGGGCTAACGCTTATTCCGTTCCTTGACGCCAAATATACCAGCGACGCGCAGGCGGCTTATGTTGACGGGTTTGGCAACCCGATTGCCGCCCAAACCATCGGGTTGGCACAGGCCATGGCAGGGCTTGATTTCGAGCTGGGCTTAAATGCCAAATTCACGATCAACGGCGGGGTGTCAGGGGTCTGGAGCTAAAGCTCGGGCAGCACCCCGGGCTATGAGGGCGGCGGCGCACGCCTTGATTTGGGGGTGACCCACCGGATTGGCAGCGCTACCACGATGGCGCTTTCGGGGTTTTATGATGGTATCGGGGCAACGGCGTTTGTCGGCTTAGGTGCCGCGCTATCCGTTAACGCCGCGTTCCAGGCGCATAAAAAAGGCACCGCCGCAGCGGTGCCTTTTAGCAATATTTACAAAGCTTTAGCTTGGTTTCTTTTTGGTTGTCAGCGGGTCGTCTTCGCGCTTGACCGAGCCTTCAAAATGCGCGCCGCTTTCAATGGCGATGGTTTTGTGGATGATATCACCCTCAACCCGGGCCGAGGCGGTCAGCCGCACCTTGATGCCGCGCACACAGCCCACAACACGGCCATTTACCACCACATCATCGGCCACACACTCGCCCTTTACCGTGGCGCTTTCGCCAACGGTCAGCAGGTGGGCGCGGATATCGCCTTCGACCGTGCCCTCGATCTGGATATCGCCAGAGGTCACCAGATTGCCGGTAATCGTCAGGTCGCTAGACAGCATCGAAGGGGCTGGCTTGGGCTTTGCCGCCGGGGTTGGCGCGCTGGTCGAGCTTGGTTTCGCCGGCGCGGTTGTGGTGGGTTTAGCCGCGGTTGAATGTGAGCTTGCGTTCGGGGTTTCGGTTTTTTTAGTAAACATTTTGTGCTGCCTTTATGTAAGTCATTGGATTGATGGATACGCCGTCTTTGCGGATTTCATAGTGAACGTGAACACCGGTAGATCTGCCCGAATTGCCCATATCGCCGATCAGATCACCGCGCGCCACTGTTTGGCCGGTGGTCACCCGGGTGCGATTGAGATGGGCGTAATATGTCTTATACCCGTTGCCATGGTCAAGGATAACAATATTGCCAAAGCCGTTTTGCACGCCTGAGAAAAACACAGTGGCGTCAGCCGTGGCCAAAACCGGGGTGTTCAGGCTGGAAGCAAGGTCGATGCCTTTGTGGATTTTACCGTTACGCGGCCCGAACGGGCTGGTAAAGCGGTAGGCCGAACGCAGCGGAAACGCAAAAGGAATGCGCGCCGCTGCGGCCTGCAACGAGGCGATCTCGTCAAGCCGGCCAAAAATATCCTGCACGCGGCTGTCAAAGGCGGGCGGGGTGTTGGCGTTTTCGTCGCTTAGCCCGCCGGTGCCGGAATAGTTTTGCCGCACATTGGCCAGCAGGCTGTTTACATCAAGGCCCGCAGCCTCGAACATGTTGGTCAGCGGCACCAGCGAAATGCTGAGCGCGTCTTCAAGCTGGCTCAGCATCCGGTCCTGGCGCTGGTTGTTGAGGCTGCGCTGAAGTTCAAGGCTGTCAAGCTCGGTGGTTAGCGCGGCCACTTTGGCCTGCTCTGAATCGCGGGCCTGCACGGCGTCGGCCAGTGCCGATGTCATAGAGGTTACGACCGCCACTTCGTCTTGCTGACCGCCCAAACGCTCGGTCATCAGGGTTTGCAGCGTGGCGAGCTCAACCCCCAAACGATCAGCGCTGCGGGCGGCGGTATCGCGGTCTACCAGCGCGGCCTCAAGCTGGTTTTGCACCGCACCGATCTGGGTGTCTTTCTCTTGGCGCTCGGCCCCGATCTGCAACAGGCTTTCCTGCTGGGCGATCAGCTGGGTCTGGGCGGCACCCATGCGGGTGGTGGTTTTGGCCAGCTGGGCTGAAAGCAGATCACGCTCGCCGCGCAGCTCTGACAGGCGGGATTCGTAAGCGAGCGTTAGCGCGGCCGAGCGCTGGCGGATCTGGTTATCGCCATAAATGCCGAGCAGCACGGTAACGGTGGCAATAACCCCCCAAACCGCAACAGATATGCCCGCCAGCACCAGCACCAGCCGCCTAAACGGCGACAGGGTAAAACTATGCACGCCGTGACTGTCAGAAAAGCTGATCGTCTGCGGGGGTAAAAAATGTGCCAACCCTGTTTCCGGCGGCGTGTTTTCGCTATGATGTGCGGCAGAGTCGCGCATTTGGCCAAGGCCCCATTTGGTTGCAGGTTGGGTTACGGGTGGAAATCTGCCGTATGAATAGGGGGTATTGCCGCGCGCGGCAACCAATTAACGCGCCTTAACCATGCGGATTTGGCCGATTAAGCGGGGTTTCGCCAAATCACCCCTTACGCTTGCCAGATTAAGGCGCTAAGGCGGGGCAGAAAACAACTTGCGGAAAACAACATGCCAAGCCTGAGCGACTATGATTTTGACCTCCCCGAGCAGCTGATCGCGCTGCGCCCGGCGGTGCCGCGCTCGGCCTCAAGGATGCTGGTCTCAAAACCGGACGGGCTGCGCGATTCGACCGTGGCCGAACTGGGGGCGTTTTTACAAGCGGGTGATCTGCTGGTGTTCAACAACACCCGTGTTATTCCGTCGCGTCTATCGGGCACGCGCACGCGCAACACCATCCATGGTTCGGGCGTGTCACAGATAGAGGCGACGATGATCGAGCGCATCAGTGGCGACACATGGCGCGCGCTGGCCAAGCCGTTAAAACGGCTGGCGGTTGGCGATGTGGTGGTGTTTGGCGATCTTTTTGCCGAGGTGCTGGATAAATCCGACGGGCAGGTCGCGCTAAAATTCTCGGCCACAGGCGATGCGCTGGACGAAAGCTTTCGCCGTATGGGGCAAATGCCGCTGCCCCCCTATATTGCCGCCAAACGCCCCGCCGATGCTCGTGATATAGACGACTACCAAACGGTTTTTGCCACCGAGCTTGGGGCGGTTGCCGCCCCGACGGCGTCTTTGCATTTTGATACGGCGCTGCTGCAAAGCCTTGCCGAGGCTGGCATAAACAGCACCAAGGTGACGCTACATGTGGGGGCAGGCACGTTTTTACCGGTCAAGACCGAGGTAATTTCAGAACATAAAATGCACAGCGAATGGGGCGAGGTATCGGCCGAAGCGGCTGCGGCAATTGCCCAAACCCTGAAAAACGGCGGGCGGGTGATTCCGGTTGGCACCACGGCGCTGCGGATCATCGAGACAGCGGCGCAGGCAACCGGTGAAATCGCGCCGTTTTCCGGCGATACCGATATTTTCATCACCCCGGGGTATACGTTCAACGTTTCCTCGGCGCTGATGACCAACTTTCACCTGCCGAAATCAACCCTGCTGATGCTGGTGGCCGCCCTTGTGGGGCTGGACAGAGCGCGGGAAATTTACGCGCATGCGCTGGATCAGAATTACAGGTTTTTCTCTTACGGCGATAGCTCTCTTCTATTTCCGTAACGCGTTACCGTTCGGGTTTTTCCGGTCGTGCCGCAGGCAGGACCCGCGCCAACGAGGTGGCCCCTTCAGGGGTCGCCGAGGCGGCGCGCGCCCGGGGCTTTAACGCAGCGCCAGAGCTGCCTTTTCCTCACGGAGGCTACGCCCCCGTCGTCAAAGGCACGGTTTTCAGCAAAGCTGAAAACACGGCTTGCCGGCGGCGGTGGCCTCGCTACGCTCGGCGGTCTTTGCCGACAGGGCATTTGGGATTGGTGGCCATGCGTGATAAACGACCTATAACAAGTCGTCTCTGGATAAGACATTAAATTCGGCCGCTACCAAAGTCCGCAAAAAACGGGTCTCGCTATGGGTTATATTCTCAAAAATTCGTGGGCATTGCTGCTGGGCATGTTCTTGCTGATGCTCGGTAACGGCACACAGGGCACGCTGTTGTCGGTGCGCGGCGCGCTAGAGGGCTTTGGTCCCACCACGATGTCATATGTGATGACCGCCTATTATGTCGGGTTTTTGCTTGGCTCGAAACTGGCGCCACAGCTTATCCGGCGGGTCGGGCATGTGCGGGTGTTTGCGGCGCTGGCCTCGCTGGTTTCGGCGGCGTTTATTGCCTATGCCATGGTGCCTGACCCGTATGTCTGGGCGGCGCTGCGGCTGGTTGTCGGGTTCGGGTTTTCGGGGGTTTATGTGGTGGCCGAAAGCTGGTTGAACGATGCTGCCACCAACGAAACCCGGGGGCAGGCGTTGTCGGCCTATATGATCATCCAGATGCTCGGATTGGTGCTGGCGCAGTTTTTTATCCTGTTTGCCGACCCGTCGGGGTTTATTTTGTTTGCGGTTATTTCGGTGCTGGTGTCGGTGTCGTTCGCGCCGATATTACTGTCGGTATCGCCTGCACCTTCGTTTCATGCGGCGCCGCCGATGACCCTGAAGCGCCTGTTCAAAACGTCTCCGCTAGGCACGGTGGGGGCGTTTATACTGGGTGGCGTGCTGTCGGTGCTATTTGGCATGACCGCGGTTTTTGCCACCAACCTTGGCCTTTCGACCGCGCAAATTTCGCTGCTGGTCGGCACCAGTTACCTGGGTGCGGCCGTGATGCAATACCCGATTGGCTGGATGTCAGACCGTATGGACCGCCGCCTGCTAATTGTTATTATCACCGGTGCCAGCGCCGTGACCATTGCCGCCGCCTTGCCGTTTACCAATTCGTTTTATATGTTTCTGGGGCTTGGTTTTTTGATCGGCGCCACGGCAACCCCGCTTTATTCACTGCTGATCGCCCACACAAATGATTATCTTGCACCCGAAGATATGGCCAACGCCTCGGGCGCGCTGGTATTTTTGAACGGGGTCGGGGCGGCGGGCACGCCGGTGCTGGTCGGCTTGGCGATGTCGCGCTTTGGCACCTTCAGCTATTATTACGCGCTTATCCTGCTGATGGGCAGCATCGCGGTTTACGGCGCCTACCGGATGACCAAGCGTGAGGCCATTCCGATTGAGGACACCATGAGCTATACCCCCGTTATGCCGCAATCCACCCCGATTGCCGCCGAATTGGCGCAAGAAGTCGCCATCGAGGCCGCCGAAAACGAAGACGAGGCCGAAACCGGTTAATTGACGCTTGCCCGAATCATGTTTTCGACGTTTAGCTGGTAACAGGCAACATCTTGGGGAGCAGTATGATGGCCATCACACCTGACGAGATTATCACGTTTTGGCAAGACGAGGTCGGCCCCGCGGGCTGGTATGAGGTCAACAAAGACCTCGACCAGAAAATCCGCGACCGCTATCTTGATTTCTGGCTGGATGTGCGCACCGGTGATTATGATAACTGGTCTTGCAAGGCGCGCGGCGCGTTGGCGATGCTGATCGCGATCGACCAGTTTCCGCGCAACATGTTTCGCGGCTCGGGCGATTCGTTTGCCACCGACCACAAAGCGCGCTGCATCGCGAAAAGGGCGATTTTTTTGGGGCAAGACCTGAAAATAGAGGAACCAATGCGGCAGTTTTTCTACCTGCCGCTGATGCACTCCGAGGTGTTGGCCGACCAGGACACATGTATGCGGATGTATAAGCAGAACATGTCGGGCGAAGGGCGGTTTTTGCACCCGTCGGCCCACCGTGCCGTTATTCGCAGGTTCGGCCGCTTTCCCTATCGCAACAAAGCACTGGGGCGGCCCTCGACCGAGGCTGAAAAAAATTATGTCGCTGCCGGAGGATACGCTGTCACGCTAAAAGAACTGCAGGCCGACGCGTAGCCGCGCCAGCCATTGGCCTAGGCCAGCGTGCCATCCGGCAAAATAACCGACTTTCCGCCCATATAGGGGCGCAGCACATCAGGGATGTCGATGCTGCCATCGGCTTGCTGGTTGTTTTCGATCACCGCAATCAGCGTGCGGCCAACCGCCAGCCCCGAGCCGTTAAGCGTGTGCACAAATGCCGGTTTTCCCCCCTCGACCCGATAACGGGTGTTCATGCGGCGGGCCTGAAAGTCGTCGGCAACCGAGCAGCTAGAGATCTCCCGATAGGTGTTTTGCCCGGGCAGCCATGCCTCTATATCATAGGTTTTGCGCATCCCGAACCCGACATCGCCGGTGCAAAGCACCACGGTGCGATACGGGATTTTCAGCGCGTCCAGAATACCCTCGGCGCATTTGGTCATGCGCTCGAGCTCGGCGGCGCTTTGGTCAGGTGTGGTAATCGCCACCATCTCGACCTTTTCAAACTGGTGCTGGCGCAGCATACCGGCGGTATCGCGCCCCGCCGACCCGGCCTCGGAGCGAAAACACTGGCTATGGGCGGTCAGGCGCAGGGGCAGGGTGGCGGCATCCAGAACGTCGCCCGCCACCGAGTTCACCAGCGTCACCTCGGCGGTCGGGATCAGCCACCAGCCGTTTTCGGTGCGGTAGCTGTCTTCGGCAAATTTCGGCAGTTGCCCCGAGCCATACATCGCCGCGTCGCGCACCAGAACCGGGGTCCAGACCTCGGTAAAGCCGTTTTTGTCGACATGGGTGTCGAGCATGAACTGCCCGAGCGCGCGGTGCAGACGGTTCATGGCCCCGCGCAGCACCACAAAGCGCGCGCCGCTCAGCTTGGCGGCGGTGGCAAAATCGAGGCCTTTGGCGGCGCCGGCAACCTCGTAATGCTCTTTCGGGGCAAAGGCAAAATGGCGCGGGGTGCCAACGCGCCGGATCTCGACATTGTCGCTTTCAGTGGCGCCGTCGGGGATATCGTCGGCGGGCAGGTTGGGCAGCGATAGCAAAATATCGTCCAGCTGGGTGCTTGTGGCTTTGGCCTCGTCTTCCAGCGTGGCGATTTCGGCTTTTTTGGCGGCAACCAGTGCGCGCAGGCGGTCAAACCCGGCCGTGTCGCCGCTGGCTTTGGCCGCGCCCACCTGCTTTGAGGCGGCATTGCGTTCGGCCAGCGCGGTTTCAGCGGCGTGGATGGCGGCGCGGCGGTTGTCGTCGATCGTTAGAATATCGGCGGCTTGTGGCGGCAGGCCGCGCCGCATTAACCCTTGGTCAAAAGCTTCGGGGTTTTGGCGGATGGCTTTGATATCATGCATAATACGGCCTTTGGCTGGAATCGTGTTGCCGCGTTATGCAATGAAACGGCTAAAGGGGCAAGGCGGGCCTGCCAGCGGTTATAGCAACTCTTGCTCGCGATCCAGCTTTTTGGCCAGCGGGGCAATGGTTAGCCCCTGAATGATAATGCTGAACAGCACCACGATATAGGTCATGGTCAGGATCAGCGGTTTATAGTCGTTGGGCGGAATAGACAGCGCCAGCGCCACCGAAATGCCGCCCTTTAGCCCGCCCCATGTCATAATCGGAATCACATCGCGGCGGTATTTATGCCAGCGTGACAGCATGAATATCGGCACCGCCACTGCGGCCAACCGCGCGGTCAGCGACAGCGCAATGCCCAGCACGCCTGCCAAAACCATATCCAGATTAAAGTTGATGGCAAACACCTCGACCCCGATCAGCAAGAATAGAAGCGCGTTTAAAATCTCGTCGATCAAGCGCCAAAAGGCGTTCAGGTATTCGCGGGTCAGCTTGCTCATGCCGTATTTCACCCCGACATCGCCAATCAGCAGCCCAGCCACCACCGCCATGATCGGCCCCGAAACCCCGAGTATAACCGCCAGCTGGTAGCCGCCAAATGCCAGCCCCAGCGACAGCAGCACCTCAAGCGGGTAGTCGTCGATGCGCTTCATCATCTGGAACACCAGCCAGCCCAGCGTCAGGCCCAGCGCCGCGCCGCCCAGCGCCTCTTTGGTAAACAGGATCAGCGCCGCGCCAACGCTGGCCTCGCCGTGCGCCACCGCCGGAAACGCCATGCCGACCAGAAACAAAAATACCACATAGCCAACGCCGTCATTAAACAGGCTTTCGCCGGCGATCTGGGTTTCCAGACTTTTGCGCAGGTTGGCCTCTCGCAGCACGCCAAGCACCGCCACCGGATCGGTTGGCGAAATAAGCGCGCCAAAGACCAGCGCCACCAATATGGGCACCCCGAGCGCGTAATACATGCCCAGCCCCGCCACCGCGGTTGAAAGCCCGACCCCGATTGTGGCCATCAATGCCACTGTCCATGCTTGCTCGCGCAGGTCTGAAAGCTTTACATGCAGCGCGCCGGCAAATAGCAGAAGCCCCAACATACCCTCAAGCAAAGTGTTTGAAAATTCAAGGCCTTCAACGGCGCTTTTAATGCTGATTGACAGCCCCAGTTCGGGCATGAACACATCAAGCACCATCACGCTGAGCGAGGCAATAAGCGCCACAACCAGAATACCGATAGAGGCAGGCAGGCGTAAAAAGAAGTAATTGATGCTGCCAAACAGCCCAGCCAGCACAATCATCAGCGAGGCAATTTGTAACACGGTCATGGCAGTTCCCTTTGGTTATGCCCGAGCCATAGCATATATTGCGCCGCTGCCAATAAAAAACCCGCGCCGGTCAGGGCGCGGGCAAGGGAGAGAAGCGGTTTTTAGCTGTTAGCCATCAAAATCGACCCGCTCGATCAAACGCAAGGCCGCACCACGCAGGTTGGCAATGTCGGTTAGCGGGGTCGGGTCGGGCGTAAACGTGCCCCAGCCGGCCACCAGCGCGCTTGGCGGCACATCGGGGTTGAGCGGGTATTCAAAATTGGCCTCGGCGTAAAGCGATTGGGCGATGTCGCCGGTCAAAAACTCCATCAGTTTTTGCGCGTTGTCAGGGTTGGGGGCAGAGGCGGTCATGGCCATGCCCGACAGGTTGATATGGGTGCCAGCGCCCGCAAATTCGGGGAAGATCAGGTTGACCGAATTGGCCCATGCCGCCTGCTCGGGGTCGGCCAGCATTTTACCCATATAATAGGTGTTGCCGATGGCGATATCACACTCGCCAGCCCAAATCGCCTTGACCTGCGCGCGGTCGTTGCCTTGGGGGCGGCGGGCAAGGTTGGCTTTAAAACCTTGCAGCCATTCCAGCGTGGCGGCCTCGCCGTTGTGGTAAAGATAGGCGGCGGTCAGGGCGATGTTATAATCATGCGTGCCCGAACGGGTGCAAATACGGCCCTGCCATTCGGGGTCGGCGAGCTGGGCATAGCTGGTGATCTCGCCCTCTGCCACGCGGGTTTTCGAGGCATAAATGATCCGCGCCCGCGAGGTCAGGCCAAACCACTGCCCGCCCGCGTCGCGATAAGCGGCGGGGATGTTGGCGTTGATGGTTTCAGACTGCACCGCCTGCGTCAGCCCTGCCTGCACGGCGGCATCAAGATTGGCGATATCGGTGGTCAGTATCACATCGGCGGGCGAGCGCTTGCCCTCGGCCCGCAGCCGCTCGAGCATACCTTTTTTAAGAAACACCACATTGGTGGCGATGCCGGTTTCGGTGGTAAAGGCCTGCAAGATCGGGTCGATCAGCTCTGGCTGGCGCGAGGAATATATGTTGACCTCTTGCGCTTGTGCGGTGACAGCAACCGCGCTGAGCAGGGTGGCAAGGACGAGTTTTTTCATCAGGGGCTCCATTTATCTGGTGGCCCTGCTTAACCCGAGTAAAATACTCAAGTCAATACCCGAGTAAAATGTTAGGAATTATTTTTCTGCCCGTTTTGCCTTATCCCAAAGCGCGTCCATTTCAGCCAGATCAGACTGCGCGGGGGTCTTGCCTATGACCTTCAAATCAGCCTCTATCGCATTGAAGCGACGGGTGAATTTACTGTTGGCCTTGCGCAGGGCTTGCTCGGCATCAACCCCCAGATGGCGCCCCAGATTGGCGATCACAAACAACAGGTCGCCAAATTCTTCCTCGACCTCGGCAGCGCTCAAGTTTTTGTGTGCGTCAACCAGTTCGGCTGATTCTTCAACGATCTTGTCTAGCACCATTGTGGTTTCGGGCCAGTCAAACCCGACCCGCGCCGCGCGGTTTTGCAGTTTTAACGCCCGGGTTAATGCGGGCAGGTTTAGCGCCACCCCGTCGAGCACCGAGGCGGGGGCGCCGCGCTCGGCGGCTTTTATTGCCTCCCAGTCGATGGTTTGCTGCGCGGCGGTTTTATCGCGGTTTGCATCGCCAAAAACATGGGGGTGGCGGGCGATCATTTTGTCTGAAACCGCCTGCACCACCGCGTCAAAATCAAACATGTCGGCCTGTTCTGCCATTTGGGCGTGAAAGACCACATTCAACAGCAAATCCCCCAGCTCGGCGGGCAGCTCACCCCATGCCTGGCGCTCGATAGCGTCGGCAACCTCATAGGCTTCCTCGACCG
>CAYWXQ010000024.1:14181-15944 GCA_964462475.1 uncultured Rhodobacterales bacterium
TCACCCCATGCCTGGCGCTCGATAGCGTCGGCAACCTCATAGGCTTCCTCGACCGTATAGGGGGCGATGCTGGCGAAATCCTGTTCTATATCCCACGGGCAGCCGGTATCGGGGTCGCGCAGGCGGCGCATGATGTCGAGCAGGCGGTTGATGCCGATGCTGCGATCGCTAACGGTTTCATCCGGTTTCATTTGGTGACCATCAGTTTTTCAAGCCCGTGAAAATGGTAGCTGTCGGCATAGGTTGGTTGTTCGGCCAAGGCCAGATCGGGGCAGGCGGCAAATAATACCGGCATTGAATTCAACATTTCCATCCGGGCCAGCGGCGCGCCGATACAAAAATGCAGCCCCGCGCCAAAGGCCAGTTGGCGGGCGTTGTTGCGCGCGGGGTTAAAGGTGGCGGGGGTTTCAAATTGTGCGGGGTCGCGGTTGGCGGCGGCCAGCAACAGCCCGACCTGCTCACCCCGGCTGAAATCATGCCCGGCAATGGTGACGTTTTCGAGCGCGTAGCGGGTAAACATATGCAGGGGCGGGTCAAGACGGGTGGTTTCCTCGATGATTTTGAGGTTTTGTTTTTCATCCGCGCTAAAACGCATACCGGTTTCCAGCAGCAGTTTCACCCCGTTTGAAATACCGTGCACTGTGGCCTCATGCCCTGCATTAAGCAAAAGGATACAGATGGTTATCAGCTCGTCTTCGCTCAAATTTTCACCATCGTCGCGCGCCGCAATCAGCTCTGATATCAGGTCGTCTTTTGGCGCAATCCGCCTGAGCGCAACAAAGTCGCGAATATAATCGACAAAGGCCAATGTTGCGGCCTCGGTGCGGTCCTCTAGCGCGCGGTCGCGACGCGCCTGATAGATCGCCACCATATCATGCGACCATGCCAGCAGCTGCGGCGCCATTTCCACGGGCACGCCAAGCAGGCGGCAAATTACGGTTACCGGAATGATCCGGGCAAATTCGGTTAGCAGATCAAACGGCCCGTCGGGAAATTTTGCAATCAAGTCACGGCTTAGCGCCTGCACTTGCGGCGCCATTTCGTTGATGCGGCGGGTGGTGAAGGCGCGGGTCAGCAGGCTGCGGATGCGGGTGTGCGAGGGCGGCTCTATGGCCAGAATGGAGCGGCTTTCGAAATCGTAAAAGGCCCGCAGGTGGTCGGGCACCGGCGCGGCCAGATCGGCGGGAAGTTCAGACGCAAAGCGGCGGTTGCGCAACAGATCACTAACCACCCCGTGCCGGGCCGAACACATAAAACTGTAATGCTTCCAATGAAATAGCGGGCCATGTTCGCGCATAACATCATAGGCAGGATAGGGGTTTTGCACAAAATCGGGCGCAACCGGGCTTTGGCTGATCATGGGCAACGCTCCAACGCTTGTTCAAGGTCGGCAATCAGGTCATCAACCGACTCAATACCGATGCTCAGGCGTAAAAGCGTGTCTGGCACCACAGAGTTTGGCCCCTCGACGGCCTTGCGGTGCTCGATCAGGCTTTCAACCCCGCCAAGGCTGGTGGCGGGGATGAACACCTGGGTAAACCGCGCCAGATCATGGGCCGCTTTTGCTGTGTGGGTCAGCAGCGACAGCATACCGCCAAAGCCGCCGGTCATTTGCCGCGCGGCAATGGCGTGGCCGGGGTGGTTGGGCAGGCCGGGGTAAAGCACCTGTGCGATTTCAGGATGGCTTTCAAAGTGCTGCGCGATTTTCAGCGCTGATTCAGAGGCGCGCTCATAGCGCAGGTAAAGCGTGCGGATGCCGCGCA
>CAYWXQ010000024.1:16044-20176 GCA_964462475.1 uncultured Rhodobacterales bacterium
AGCGCTGATTCAGAGGCGCGCTCATAGCGCAGGTAAAGCGTGCGGATGCCGCGCACCAGCAGCCACGCATCAAACGGCCGGATGACATTGCCAAGCTGGGTGCGTAGCAGGGTGATTTCATCCCATTGGTCATCGGATTTGGCGCAGGTCAGCACCCCGGCGGTGATGTCTGAATGGCCACCGAAATATTTGGTGCCGGAGGCAAAAACATAATCCGCCCCGAGCTTCAGCGCCAGGGTGGTGCAGGGCGGGGCGACGGTGCTGTCAACCACCAGCCGCGCCCCTACCGCGTGGGCAGCATCGGCGGCGGCTTTTATATCGACCACATCCCAGCTCGGGTTGCTGGGAGTTTCTATCCAGACCAGTTTGGTGTCAGGGGTGATCGCGGTTTTTAGCGCCTTTTCATCGGCTTGGTCAAAAAAGCTAACCTTGATACCGCGCTTGGCTTCAAGCCGTTTCAGCCAGTCGATGGCGCCGTGATACATCACTTTTTGCGCCACTACATGGTCGCCGGTATTCAGGGTTTCAAGCAGGGTCACCACCGCCGCCATGCCGCTGGCAAAGATCAGCGCACCGGCGGCTTCATCAAGATCGGCCAGCAGATCCTCGGCCATTTTAACCGTCGGGCCGCCGGAACGGGCATAGATATAGCTTTGGCGCGGCGCGTATTCCTCGTCGCGGGCATAGGTGCTGGAAAGGTCAAGCGCGGGGGTGACCGCGCCGGTCAGTTCATCAATATGGTGCAGCGCTTGCGCGGCGCGGGTAGCGGGCGAAAGTTTGAGCTGGCGCGCCATTAATCGGTGCCGCGATAAGGCTCTACATATTGCAGCGCCATGTCCCACGGAAAGAAGATCCATGTATCCTGCGAGACCTCGGTGATAAAGGTATCGACCATCGGCCGCCCCTTGGGTTTGGCGTAAACCGTGGCGATATGGGCCTTTGGATAGCGGGCTTTAACCACTTCAAGGGTTTTGCCGGTATCAACCAGATCATCGATAATCAAAATACCCGCGCCATCGCCGATAATACCGGCATCGGGGGCTTTAAGCACCACCGCCTCTGATTGTGCCTGATGGTCGTAGCTTTTGATGCTGATGGTATCAACAGTGCGGATATCTAGCTCGCGCGCGATAATCATGGCGGGGGCCATGCCGCCACGGGTGATGGCGACAACCGCTTTCCAGTCGCCCCCATTTGGTGCCATCTTTTCAAGCCGCCAGGCAAGCGCGCGGCTGTCGCGGTGAATTTGGTCCCAGCTTATATGGAAGCCTTTTTCGTGGGGGAGGCGCTCTGACATTATTTTCGTCCTGTTGCTACGTCGATATCGGGGGCGTCTTCGGCCTTCATGCCGACAACGTGGTAGCCGCAATCGACATGGTGGTTTTCGCCGGTAACCCCGCTTGAAAGCTCGCTCAGCAAATACATGCCCGCCTTGCCCACATCATCGGTGGTGACGTTGCGGCGCAGCGGCGAATTAAGCTCGTTCCATTTAAGGATGTATCTGAAATCACCGATTCCCGATGCCGCGAGGGTTTTGATCGGCCCCGCCGACAGGGCATTTACGCGAATGTTTTTCGGGCCAAGATCCATCGCCATGTAGCGCACGCTGGCTTCCAAAGCCGCCTTGGCGACCCCCATGACATTGTAATGCGGCATTACCCGCTCGGCCCCGTAATAGGTTAGCGTCAGCATCGCGCCGCCGTCTGGCATCATCTTTTCGGCGCGCTGCGCCACGGCGGTGAACGAATAAACCGAGATATCCATTGTCATCTTGAAATTGGCGGCGCTGGTATCAATATAACGCCCGCGCAGCTCTGATTTATCAGAAAAACCAATGGCATGGACCAGAAAGTCTATTTTGCCCCATTTGGCCTCTATCGCGGCAAAAGTGGCGTCGATCGAGGCTTCGTCGGTGACATCACAGGGCAGCACCAGATCAGCGCCAACCGATTTGGCCAACGGCTTTACCCGTTTACCAAGCGCATCGCCCTGATAGGTAAAAGCCAGCTCGGCCCCTTGTTCATGGCACATGCGCGCAATGCCCCATGCGATAGATTTATTGTTGGCAACACCCATGATAAGGCCGCGTTTGCCGCTCATTAGTCCCGAGGTCATATAGATACCCTTTTTATCATTGTCTTACCGGTTTACGCCATATGCGCGAGCCATTCAAGAATGGAAACCGGCACTGGCATGCCCCTGCCGGTTGGGCTAGGTTAACCCGATAATGCAGGAGGCGACAATGGGTGATAACGCAAAACGAAGCGGTATATTTGCCGGGGATAACCCGTTTGCACTAGCGCAAAGCTGGCTGGACGCGGCCGCGCAGGCCGAACCCAACGACCCCAACGCCATGGCGCTGTCCACGGTTGATGGCGATGGTATGCCCAACGCCCGTATGGTGCTGTTAAAAGAGATCGAGGCCGACGCCTTTGTGTTTTATACCAATTACGGCAGCGCCAAAGCCCAAGAAATAGACGCCACCGGCAAGGCCGCTTTTGTGATGCACTGGAAGTCGCTGCGCCGCCAGATCAGGGTGCGCGGCGATGTTTCGCGCGAAGACGGGGCGCAGGCGGATGCCTATTTTTGCTCGCGCTCGTTGCAAAGCCGGCTGGGGGCGTGGGCATCGGCGCAATCACAACCGCTCGAATCACGCGCGGCCCTGATGGCAAAGGTGGCCAAACTGACGGTTTCAAAGGGCATAAACCCGCCGCGACCGCCGTTTTGGGGGGGCTACAGGATTATCCCGCGCGAAATAGAGTTCTGGGCCGACGGCGCATACCGGTTGCACGACCGGTTTTGCTGGCGTAGAAATACCCCGTCAGAAGAGTGGTCGGTCGAAAGACTCAATCCTTAGCGGCAATTTGTAACTTTCAGTGTAATATAGTTAACTAATCCTGTTTTTGTGTTGTCAAATGTTGAACAAGTGCGATTTACTCGCGCGTGGTAGCTTGCTTAGTAGTGTTTTTCGTTGCAATATCAATATGACTAGAAAAAAGTATGTTCTGCGATGCCGCCTGACGGCAGGCGCGCAGGAATCTGGAAGGACAGGATGAAAAAAGGCCAGGTAAAGTGGTTTGACGCCGGTAAAGGCTACGGCTTCCTGATAGCAGACGACGATTTGGGCGATATTTTGCTGCACGCAAATGTGCTGCGCAATTTCGGTCGTGGGTCTATTGCCGAGGGGTCGCTGGTATCGTTCAGCGTGCAGCAAACCGAACGCGGGCGGCAAGCGTCTGAAATATTTGAAATCATCGCGCCGGTCGATACCGCCAATCCGGTTGCGGATGATCACGGCCTGCCCGAGATGCCCGATGTTTCGGGGGTGCCGATGGCCCCGGCCCGGATCAAGTGGTTTGACAAGGCAAAAGGCTTTGGTTTTGCCAATGTTTTTGGCAGTGCCGACGACATATTCTTGCATCTGGAAGTGATGCGCCAATACGGTTTTTCTGACCTGTCGCCGGGCGAGGCGATCTCGGTGCAGGTTATCGATGGCCCGCGCGGCCGTATGGCCGGTGCGATATATTCGTGGGATAAACCACTGGAAATTAAGGAATAACATTATGTTGCGTGGTTTACTTCTATCGGCGTTGCTGCTGGTTAATACCCCAGTTTATGCGCAGGGTTGCGCTGAAAATACGCTAGAGATTCGCGATGGCGGCATGAAGGCGCTGTTTACGGTCGAGCTGGCCAAAACCGCCGCCGAACAGGCGCAGGGCCTGATGTATCGCGAAACCATGGAGCCGTTCGCCGGCATGCTGTTTATTTATGATCGGCCGCGCTCGGTCTCGTTCTGGATGAAAAACACCATTCTGCCGCTGGATATGCTGTTTATTGATGGCGAGGGCACGGTGCAGCGGATTAAGGCCAACGCCACGCCGCAAGACACCACACCCATTCCGGGCGGCGATAATATCCAGTATGTGCTGGAAATAAACGCCGGCACCGCCGCGACGCTCGGGGTTTCCGAAGGGGCACAAATTCGGCAGTTATCTATTGCGCAAGAAAATGCGGTATGGCCCTGCGAATAGCCGATTTTTCGCTTTTCATTCCCCGCGTTACCCACTAAACGGTGGCCAAGGTCGGGGCGTGGCGCAGCCTGGTAGCGCGGCGGTTTTGGGTACCGTAGGTC
>CAYWXQ010000025.1:0-9721 GCA_964462475.1 uncultured Rhodobacterales bacterium
GTATTCGTTTATTACTTTAATCCCCCCATGAACAGGAGATTCAATTGCCCATATACTCAAAAACCGCTACCGCGAAATCAGACTTCATACTCAAGCATCTTCTTCAGGCTGAATTGCCGGCAAAAGACCACGGCTCAGCCAAAAAAAATGTAGCGCTCATCTGGAACCGCCTCTCTCGATTCGCGGAGGTAAACGAAGCAAATGATGCCCTGCTTTCGGCGTCGGCGGTGTTGCTAACCAGCCACCAGCTGAAGTTGGAGACCGCAAAAACCGCCATGCTCGGGTTTGCGGCTCGTCTCATTGCAATTCTTTCTTCCGCGCAGATTCCGGATTCGTCGATGCCCGGTCCGGATGAGGTTATCACCTGCGCACGCATGCAAACCATATGGTCAGGCTTGATCAACAGGTATTTAGATGCGCTAGATCGCTATCTGGACTGCGTGACCGGCGCCGAACCAGGCGGCGGGTCAGGGCTTGCCAACGCGATAACTGGCATTCTATCTGGAAGCACCGAAGAAGACCCCCCCTACGAACCACCAAAAGACTGCTCGGTCGAAGCCAGGATTCTGGACGAAATCGTCAAGGAAATGGCTGATGCCGCTGTCGCGGTATCTTACATTTGCAGAAACGAATAGCCCTGATATCACAGGGTTTCTATCTGGCGCGCCGCCTGTTGGCAGCATCAGCTTTCGCACCGGCGCATGCGCCGCTCAAACCCGGTGGGTTAACCGGTTTTTGCAGACCAAAAACACAGACCTTTGCGACTGGAGCAATAGCCGTAAAGGGCGGGCACCCCGCGGTTTACGTTCTTGGCCATGCTACTTTACGATATTCCGTTCGGGCTGTGCGATAGCGGCCATCACCATTCATGATTTCCCTTTCAGGGCGGCATCGGCTAGGGTCCCGCGACCCCAACCAAAGGAAAAATCCCATGACCCGCCCCGGCCTATTACAATGGTCCTTGCTGCTAGCGCTCGGCCTGATCTGGGGCGCATCGTTTTTGGGGGTGCAAAAGGCGCTCGAAAGCTTCGGGCCGATCAGCATTGCCGGCATTCGCATCGGCATTGCCGCCCTTATCCTGACCGGCGCCAGCTATGCCATGGGCATTGGCCTGCCCAAAGACCGCCGCACATGGGTTTTTGCCTTTGGCATGGGGCTGTTTTCAAACGCGATCCCGTTTACCCTGCTAAGCTGGGCGCAACAACATGTGACCTCGGGCTATGCCGGTATTACCATGGCGGTGGTGCCGCTTTTGGTGCTGCCGCTATCGCATTTTTTAATTCCCGGAATGCGACTGACCAAGATAAAAGTGCTGGGGTTCGGTATCGGCTTTATCGGCGTGGTGGTGCTGATCGGCCCGGCGCGCATTTTGCAATCCGGTGGCGGCGATGTTGAGAACATCGCCCGCCTTGCGGCCATTACCGCCAGTGGGTGCTATGCCATCGGGGCGATCCTTACGCGCCTTGCCCCTAAAGGCGAGGCCATGGCCTTTAGCGCCGCGGCGCTGATAGTGGGCGCGCTGATCGCCCTGCCGGTTGCCTATTTTACCGAGGGTCTGCCCACCGCCACCCCCACAATGCCCGCACTGCTCGGCATGTTATACCTGGGCATATTGCCGACCGCATTGGCCACCATCATGCTGGTATTTATTGTTAAAACCGCCGGGCCGCCGTTTTTGTCGCTGGTCAATTATCAGGTGCCGATCTGGGCGGTAATTATCGGCATGGTGGTGCTGAACGAAGCATTGCCAAGCTCGTTTATCTGGGCGCTGGGGCTTATTTTGTTGGGGTTGGCGGTGGCTCAGATTAAGCCAAAATGCCGCTAGCCACCCTGAAAGCCCGCATGCCAGCCGCTGCCCCATGCCCGTTGCCACAGCCACGGTTTGTCAGAGTTCGATTGCGGTTGCCCGCCCCGCCAAAGGTCATATTCGGGGGTTGAATACTGCCCGAAAAACCGGTCGATCTTTTGGATAAGGCGTGCCGAAATATCGGTATAATCCGCCTGCGATACCAGATTGGTTTTCTCATGCGGGTCGTTAACAAGGTCATAAAGCTCGTCTGGGTATGGCGGGGTCGGGGCCAACTGGAACCGCCGCTTGTAAAGCCATTTCGGCGTGCGGATAGCGCGGGTTTCCTCCTGCTCCATAAAGACCTCGTTTTCACCGCCGAATTTACCGCCTAATTTACCGGTTTTCAGGGCCTCGGCAAAGCTGCGCGCCGGTGAATTGGGGTTATGGCCGTCAGGCGCTATGCCCGCCAGTTCCAACAAGGTCGGGAACAGGTCAATCTGGCTGATATGGCTGTCGGTTTTGCCCTTGAGCAGCCGATCACCATGCCGAAAGATCAGCGGAACCGAAAACGTCGCCCGATGGGCATTGGCGGGTAGCGTCGCCTGCGCATGCCCCCAAATACCGTGATGCCCAAGCGAAAACCCGTGATCAGTGGTATAGATGATCAGCGTGTCTTCATACAGGTTCAGCCGTTTCAGCGCCGCCAGCACGCGGCCAACCCCGTCATCGACCATGCTCATTTCAGAGAAATAATTGCGCAGGGTTTCAAGATCGTTCGGGATGCGCAATTCAGAACTGTGGTCAACACCGCCCACACTGTCGGCGGCCTTGCGCAAGAACCGCGCAATGGCGTTTTCATGTATCCCCTCACGCGGGATAGAGCGCATTTCGACCCCGTCATACATATCGCGAAACCGGTTTTTGGCGCGGCCTTTCAACGCTGGCCAGTGGCCATAAGGGGCGTTATAGGGCACAAAGGCAAAGAACGGTTTATCGGGGTCGGCGGCCTCCAGATACTCGACTGTTTTGTCGGTAAAATAGTCAACGCTGTGGCCCTCGTAATGCCGGGTCTCGCCGTTTTCAATATAGGTGCCGTTCCAAAAGTCGGTCACATGGCCATGGGGGCTGGTCACCCAATGCTGAAAGCCGTTTTGCGGCTTTTCAGCCGCGCCCATGTGGTATTTGCCGATCAGCGCGGTCCGGTACCCCTGCGCGGCAAACAGCCCGGGCAGGGTTTCAAACCCGTCAAGCGCGTTCCAGTTTTCGGGCCAGCGGGCGCGCAACCGGTCGTCTATCCAGGTGTGAATCCCGTGCTGCGAGGGCATCAACCCCGTCATCACCGAGGCCCGGCAGGGCGAGCACATACCGTTGACACAAAACGCATTGTCAAACTGAAAGGCGTCAGCGGCAAAGGCATCAATATGCGGGGTCGATATTTCGTCGTTGCCATAGCAGCCCAGCAGCTCGGCGGGTTGGTTGTCGGTCATGAACATCAAAATATTGGGGGGCATGGGCGGTTTCCTTTGCGGGTTGGCGCATCATAAACCCAAACCCGCGTTGGCAACAAGCGCCGCCCTGCCAGCGCGGCGCGGGCGCAACCACCCCACCAGCGCCGCCTTTAACGCGCCGCCACCCGCTGGGGCTACGCGCTGTCGCCGATCAAGGCCTCGAACATCTCGCCGCGCGCTTCAAAGCTTTCAAACTGATCGAAACTGGCACAAGCGGGGGCCAGCAATATCACATCCCCCGGCAAGGCTTCGGCCTTGGCCGCCGCCACCGCCGCTGCCAGCGTGCCCGAAATTTCGTGCGGCACATCGCCAAGCTCGCAGGCAAAATCCGCCGCCGCTTCGCCGATCAGATAAGCCTTTTTTACCCGCGAAAAATCAAGCCCCGCAATCCCGCCCGTCTTGGGCTGCCCGCCCGCGATCCACAGGATGTTGTCAAAGGCCAGCAGCGCCT
Source organism: uncultured Rhodobacterales bacterium (assembly GCA_964462475.1). Classification (GTDB taxonomy): domain Bacteria; phylum Pseudomonadota; class Alphaproteobacteria; order Rhodobacterales; family Rhodobacteraceae; genus UBA3077. The sequence continues at coordinate 3,749 of CAYWXQ010000025.1, forward strand.
TGCCCGCCGCATCGGCATTGGTGGCCTTGGAGTTGTTAATATATTTCACCCCCGCAACCTCGCCGACCAACTGGCAGCGGTGGCGCAGCCCGGCATAGCTGGCCATGGCGGTCTCTATCACCTTGGGTGCCAGCCCCAAATGCCGGCACGCCGCATAGGCCGCACAGGCATTTTGCTGGTTATGGGCACCGGGCAGGCCCTCCATCGCGCGCATATCAATCGCGCCCATTTGCCGCCCCTTGCGCCACTCAACCAAAAAACCCTTGCGCATAAACACGCTCCAACCCTTGCCCTTTAGCTGGCGGGTGGTGCTGATCTCGATCACATTGTCACCCGCCCCTTCGCGCATGATATTGCTCAAAAACCGCCCCTCCGGTTCATCGACCCCGATAATAGCGCGCTCTGGCCCACCTTGGGTGAACAGCCGTTTTTTGGCGGCAAAATAGCCCCCGACCCCGCCGTGGCGGTCCAGATGGTCAGGCGACAGGTTCAAAAATATCGCCACATCGGGCTGCAGAGTGCGGGCAAGCTCGGTCTGGTAAGACGATAATTCGATCACCGCGACCTCGCCATCGCTGGCAGGGTCAAGGCCTAATACTGCTTTACCGATGTTGCCGCCAAGCTGGCCGGGCCGGTGCGCGCATTGCAATATATGGTGCAGCAGCGCCGAGGTGGTTGATTTGCCGTTAGAGCCGGTAATGCACACCACCTTGGGGTAGCGGTCAAACCCGCCCCATTCATCATCAGCAAAAGACTGGAAAAACAGGCCTATATCGTTATCGACCGGCACGCCGCTTTCCCACGCCGCCTGAATGGCCTTGTGCGCCACGGGGTAAAGATGCGCAATGCCGGGCGAGGTCACCAGCAGTTCAAGGCTTTCCGCCTCGCGGGTGCGTGCAATATCCGCCACCTCGTAGCCCTCGACCTCGGCCAAGGCGCGCGCGGCGGGGGCATCATCCCAGCAGACCGCCACCGCGCCACCCGCTTGCAGCGCCGCCGCCGTCGCCAGCCCGCTGCGCCCAAGCCCGAGCACCCCGACGCGCTTGCCGCTGTAACCTTTGACCGGAATCATTCGCATACCCTCGTAATTCGGTTGTGACGCTACCGCACATCGCTGGATAATTAAAGAGCGCGTCAGAACAGCAATGCCGTTTTGGCGCCGTTTTGCCAAACGCGAAACCGTGGGCGGTTTTGCGCGGTTGTTGTCAACAATATTCGCTGACCACCCTTGACGACAACTAATTCACTCAGGTATAGCCCGCATACCGACAATTTAGGTCGGGTATGGTATTGTTCACCCCGTCACACCGCTCAGGAGACGCCATGTTCAAGAAAATTACCCTTGCAATCGCCGCGGCACTCATGCTGGCCAGCACAGCCACCGCCCAGGAGCCGCCCCGTTTTGCTGTTTCGCTGAACAACGGCGTCGTGTCCCCAAGCCTGATCACTGTGCCGGCCAACACGTTGATTGTGTTGACCATCAGCAATGACGGCAATTCTACCGCTGAATTCGAGAGCAAAGCATTGCATATAGAGCGCGTATTGGCGGCGGGCATGTCGGTGGCCATCCGGTTGCGCAACCTCGCACCGGGCGAGTATGAATTTGTCGACGAATTCACCGAAGATCTCGCGACCGCGCACGGCACAATCATCGCCAATTGACCCGTCGAAAGGGCTGCCTATGTCTGGTCAGATCGTATTTATCATGTGGCGCGAAAGCGTCGAAGCACTGCTGGTTATCGGTATTTTGCAGGCGTGGTTGTCGCAAAATGCCGCAGGAACGGGCGCGGCGCGCTATTTGTGGGGCGGGGTTGTTGCGGGTATTGCCCTTGCCCTGCTGCTGGCGTTTTCTTTTATGCGGCTTTCATTGTGGTTGCCCCCGGACGGGCAAGAATATTTTGTGACCGGCATGATGGCGGTCGCCATGATTTTGATTGTGCAAATGGTTTTCTGGATGCGCGCCAACGGGCGCAACCTGAAAGCCACGATGGAGCACGGCCTGACCCAGGCGCACATGCACCAACGCTGGTGGGGGGTGTTTTTTCTGGCGCTGATCGCGGTGGCGCGCGAGGGCAGCGAAACAGTGGTGTTTATTTTCGGGTTGGTGTCATCCCGCCCCGATAGCGGCGGGCTGGCGCTTTACGGCGCGATCGCGCTTGGGTTCGGCGTGGCGATGCTCACATATTTCGCCCTGCAAATCAGCAAACGCTTCATGTCCTGGCGCTGGTTTTTCAAGATAACCGAGGTCTTGCTGCTTTTGCTCGGGGCCTCGCTTGCGGTATCAACCGCCGATAAACTTATTTCGCTTGGCGTGCTGCCTTATACCGCCTTTTTGTGGGATACCTCTTGGCTGCTGGATGACGGCACCCGATTTGGCGGCGTCATTGGCGCGCTCACCGGCTATCGCTCGAACCCCGATGTGGTCACGCTGTGGGTATGGTTGCTGTATTGGGGCGGGGTCGCTGCGCTGTTTGGCGCGCAACGCTGGCGGCTTTCCAGCGCCCGCGCGCCAACGTAACCGCTGCTAGCGCAATTTCAGCGTCGCCAGCCCGATCAGCGCCAGTATTAGCGAAATGATCCAGAACCGGATCACGATCTGGCTTTCGCCCCAGCCGCGCTTTTCAAAATGGTGGTGGATCGGTGCCATCAAAAACACCCGTTTGCCGGTTTTTTTATAATACAACACCTGTATCACCACGCTTAAAAGCTCGACCACAAACAAGCCGCCAATGATCGACAGCACAATTTCGTGCTTGGTCGCCACCGCTATTGCCCCCAGCGCCCCGCCCAAAGCCAATGAACCGGTATCGCCCATAAACACCGCTGCGGGCGGCGCATTATACCACAGAAAGCCCAATCCCCCCCCTATAAGCGCCGCCACGAAAACGGTTAATTCACCCGTGCCCGCTACATATTGCACGCCCAGATATTCGGTAAAGTCCGTCCGCCCGACCAGATAGGCGATAATACCAAAAGACCCCGCCGCGATCATCACCGGCATCACCGCCAGCCCGTCCAGCCCGTCGGTAAAGTTGACCGCATTGGCGGCGCCCACGATCACGATCATCACAAACGGCACATACAAAAACCCGAGGTTCAACAGCGCATCCTTAAAGATCGGGAACGCCAGATACCCCGAAATATCAGGCGCTTGCATCAGCATCACCCAGACACCGGCAATGGCGGCAATCACAAAGCCAAGCCCAAGGCGGATCTTGCCCGAAACGCCTTTGTGGTTTTGCTGTGACACCTTCAGGTAATCGTCCCAAAACCCGACCAGCCCGAAACTATAGGTCACAAACAGCACCATCCAGACATAGCCGTTATCAAGCCGTGCCCATAGCAGGGTCGAAACCAGAATTGCCCCCAGTATCAGCACCCCGCCCATGGTCGGCGTGCCCGCCTTGGCCAGAATGTGGCTTTCAGGGCCGTCTTCACGAATGGGCTGGCCCTTGCCCTGCTTGCGCCGCAACAGGTTGATCAGCGGTTGACCGAACATGAACCCGAAAATAAGCGCGGTAAAAAACGCCCCCCCCGAGCGGAAGGTGATATATTGAAACAGGTTCAAATAGCCGGCATCGAACCATTCCGGCAACATATAAAGCATCTAATCCACCCCTTCGGATTTTTACTGGCCTTGGGCATCGCCCAATTTTAGCAGCGCGTCAATGACCAATGCCATTTTCATGCCCAGTGAGCCTTTAACCATCACCACATCCCCCGCCCGCACCTGCCGCCCGATTTCAGCGGCAAGGCTGGCAGAATCCGCCGCCGTGATACCACGGTTTTCAAACGCCACATCCGCCATCAGCGGCCCGACCGTATGCACGATATCGATCTTGCCGGCAGCGACCACCAGCCCCGCATGCAACGCGGGCGCGGTTGTGCCAAGCTCCAGCATATCACCCAGTATCGCCATTTTGCGACCCTTTTGTCGCGCCAACGTTTCCAGCGCGGCGCGGGTGCTGGCGGGGTTGGCGTTGTAGCTTTCATTGATCAGGGTAAAGCTGCCGTCAAGCCCTTTTGGCCCGAGCAAAATCTGTTGTCGCGCCCCGCGCCCCGATGGCGGGTGCCAATTGACCAGCGCCATGGTGGCGCGCGCCAGATCGGCCTTTAGCGCGTAAAGCCCCGCCAGCACCCCGACCGCGTTTTGGGCCAGATGTTCGCCTTCCCCCCCGAGCTTGAACATTATGTCGCCGATCGGGGTTTGCGCCCGCACCAGCGTCACCCCGTCGAACATATCACAGGACACCAGTCGAAAATCACATTTCGCCCCTGTCCCAAAGCGGGTCATATCAAACGCTGCCGCCGCTTTGGCCAACACTTCAAAGCTGGCAATATCGCCATTCACCACCGCCACGCCGCCCGCCACCAGCCCTTTGAATATTTCGGCCTTTTCGGCGGCAATTTCGGCCACATTGCCAAACGCCGCCAAATGCACCGGCGCAACCGTGGTGATCAGCGCCACATGCGGCCGCGCCATACGGGCCAACGGCGCGATCTCGCCTTTGTGGTTCATGCCGATCTCGATCACGGCGATGTCGGTATCGCGCGGCATCCGCGCCAGCGTCAGCGGCACACCTTCGTGGTTATTATAGCTTTTCTCGGCAACATGAATGTTGCCCTGCCCCGCCAGCGCCACCCGCAGCATCTCCTTGCTGCCGGTTTTACCGACCGAGCCGGTAATCGCGATCACCCGCGCCTTGGTGCGCGCACGCGCCGCCACGCCTAGGGCCACAAGCCCCAGCAACACATCATCAACCACCAGCAACGGGGCGTTTTCCAACCCGTCAGGAATGCGCGACACCAGCGCCGCCGCCGCGCCCTGCTTAAACGCCTGTGCCACAAAATCATGGCCATCACGGCTGGCCGAAAGGGCCACATATATATCGCCTTTTTGCAGGCTGCGGGTGTCTATCGAAACCCCGCTGGCCGCCCAGTCGGCCGCGCAAATACCACCGGTGGCGGCCACCGCTTCATCACGGGTCCAGAGCGCGGTCACAGTTGCCCCTCCAGCGCCGCAACGGCAACGCTGGCCTGCTCACCATCGTCAAACGGGAAAATATCATGGCCAATAATCTGCCCGCTTTCGTGGCCCTTACCGGCAATCAACAAGGTATCACCGGGTTGCAACGCGTCAACCGCGCGCAAAATCGCTTCGGCGCGGTCGCCGACCTCGTAGGCCTCGGGGCAACCGGCCAGCACCTCGGCGCGGATGGTGGCGGGGGCCTCGAAACGCGGGTTATCGTCGGTCACGAATACCAGATCGGCATGGGCGGCAGCGGCCTTGCCCATAAGCGGGCGCTTGCCTTTGTCACGGTCGCCACCGGCGCCGAATGCCACGATCAGCCGGCCCAGCACATGCGGGCGCAGGGCCTGCAAAGCGGTTGCCAGTGCTTCTGGCGTGTGGGCGAAATCGACGAACACCTTGGCGCCGTTATTGCGGGTGGCGGCCAGTTGCATCCGGCCGCGCACGGTTTCAAGCGCGGGCAGGGTTTTGAACACGGCGTCAGGGTCTTCATCCAGCGCGATCGCCAGCGCGGCCGCCATCAGCACATTGGCGGCCTGAAAGCCGCCGATCAGCGCCAAACGGGTAGTATGCACCTGCCCCATCCAGCTAAAACGCACATCCTGCCCGTCGCTGTCATAGCGCCGGTTCAGGATCTGCATATCACAGCCCGCGGCGGTGCCCAGCGTTACCACCCGCTGGCCACGGCCCTCGGCCACCAGCCGGATGGTGGCCCCGAAACTGTCATCCATGTTGATCACGGCCGTCGCCCCCACCGGCAGCACCCGCTCAAACAACCCCGCCTTGGCGGCGAAATAATCCCCGAATGTGGCGTGGTAATCAAGGTGGTCGCGCGTCAGGTTGGTAAAACCCGCTGCCTCCAGCACCACCCCGTCAAGGCGGCGCTGCTCGAGCCCGTGCGAGGAGGCCTCCATTGCCGCGTGGGTCACGCCCTGCGCGGCCAG
>CAYWXQ010000025.1:9821-19808 GCA_964462475.1 uncultured Rhodobacterales bacterium
GCCCAGTATTTTTAGCCCCGCCGCATCGGTTAAAACCGCCAGCGCGCCCATGCGCAGGGCGTAGCTGGCAAATTCGGCCCCGTGGGCATTTACGCCCGGCATGGCGCAAAACAGATAGCCCGGTTTTGTGTCGCGGCTGTCTACGCATAATCCGGTAAAGGCGGGCGTATCTGCCCAGTGGCCCGCTTTGGCCACCAGCCGTTCCAGCCCCAGATCGGAAAGCGATTTTGCCATATGAGCCTCAATTACTGGTCAGAAGAATCGATGTTTGAGGTGTTTCATTATCCGGTTTCGGGCGCAAGCCCAACAAGGGCGCGATGCGGCGGATGATCTCGGCGGAAACCGGCACGGCGGTCCAGCCTGCAGTGCGGCGGTTCTCGCCCTGCACTTCGATATCGGGTTCATCCAGCGAGACAATCAGCACATATTTCGGGTTATCCATCGGAAAGGCGGCGGCGAAGGTGCTTAAAACCTTGCCCTCCATATAGCCGCCCTCGGGCGAGGGTTTGTCGGCGGTGCCGGTTTTGCCACCCACCTGATAGCCCGCGACCTCGCCCAGTGACGCGGTGCCGCGCACCACAACCTGGCGCAGCATGTCGCGCATCGCCGCCGAGGTGGACTCCGATATCACCCTGTCGGCCTCGGTCGGCGGGGTATAGGCATTTAGCAGGGTCGGGCGCACCCGCAAACCGCCATTGACCATCGCCGCATAGCCCGCTGCCAGATGCACGGGGCTAACCGCAATGCCGTGGCCATAGGCGATGGTCATGGTCGAAAGCTCTGACCAGCGGTCGGGGTAAATAGGGCGGGCGCGGCGCACTTCTGGCAGCTCAAGACTGGTGGTTTCAAACATGCCTATGCTGCGCAAAAACGCCTGTTGGGCCTCGGCCCCCATTTCGGCGGCCACCCGCGCCGCGCCGATATTGGATGATTTCACGATCACATCGCGCAAGGACAGCCGGTTGCCGTAATTGCTGAAATCCCTGATTTTGAACTTGCCCCACACCAGCGGGCCGCTGGTGTCGATCATCGAGTCAGGCGTAAACGCGCCTGACTCGACCGCCTGCGCCGCCATGAAAATCTTGAAGGTCGAGCCCAGCTCATAGGTGCCCTGCGCCGCGCGGTTAAACAGCGGGCTGTCGGCGGGGTTGCCGCTGGTGGGCGGGTTCGGGCGGTGGTTGGGGTCAAAGTCAGGCAATGACACCATTGATATAATGCGGCCGGTATTGGCCTCCATCAACACGCCAACCGCCGATTTGGCGTTCATCAGCCGCATGCCGCCCTCCAGCACCTGCCGCATTGCCGATTGCACGGTTAGATCGATCGACAATTCCAGCGGCTTGCCGTCATTCGCCGGATCGCGCAGGTAGCTGTCGAACTGCAATTCAACCCCCGCTACACCCACCAGCTCGGCCGAGCGCACGCCCTGATCGCCAAAACGGGTGCCGCCCAGAATATGGGCGGCAAACGCGCCGTTGGGGTATAGCCGCTTTTCGCGCGGGCCAAGGTTTAACCCCGGCTCACCCAGATCAAGCACCGCCTGTTGCTGCTCGGGCGAAAGTTGCGGCATAACCCAGACAAATTTGCGCTTGCCGGTAAACTGGCGCAACAGCAGGTCGCCGTCCAGATCGGGGAAAATGCGCACCAGCCCGTCCACCGCCGCAATCGGGTCGGCCATGTTTTGCGGGGTGGCGTAAAGCGAGGCGGTTATCAGGTTTGTGGCCAGTATCGCGCCGTTGCGATCAACAATATTGGCGCGCGAATTGATGATGGCGGCGGCGTGCGGGCGCGCCGGCGGCTCTACCGGTTCTTGCAGCGCCACCATGCCCATTTTAACCCCGACCGCCACAAAAGCCAGCCCAAAAATACCCGCCATAAGCCCGAGCCGCATTTCGGCACGGCGCTTTTCGCGGGCGCGCTGTTTGCGTAGGCGGGCGGCGCGTTCTTCGGCCTCGATCAGGGCGGGGTCAACCCCGCGAATACGGGCTTTGATAATACGCGCCAGCGGGCGCAACGGGCGGCGAATTTCCATCACAATCCCCCTTCGCTGGGCTGCGGTGCGGCCACGACCGCCTCGGCCCCGGTCGGGCGGAACGGCACCTGGCCGACCGTGCCAAAATTAGAGGCATCAATCGGCATCAGCCGCAGCTCGGTGTAATAGGTCTCGGCCAGCGCCCGCAGGCGTTCGGGGCGGTTCAGATAGGCCCATTCGGCGCCCAGCACCGCGATGGCCTCGCGCTCGCGGTCGATGGCGCGTGACAGTTTGGCGACGCGGGTTTGGGCCTCTTGCACCTGATAATTAACCTTATAGGTCCAGCTTGCGGCCAGCACCACGATCACACCGGCACAAAGATACAGAAACATTTTCATAGGATCCCCCCCTCGGCGAGGTCTATTTCGGGCATGCCGATCTCGAACGGGTCGGTTTTGGCGGCGGGTGCTTTCAGGCGGCGGGCGATGCGCAGGCGGGCCGAGCGGGCGCGCGGGTTGGCGGCGCATTCGGCCGCGTCGGCCTCTATCGCTTTGCGGGTGACTTTCTCGAACCGCGGGGTGTCGGCGGCGGTTTCGGGGGCATAGCGGTTGGCGCGCGGCGCATTGCCCGAGCGCAGCTGCATAAAACGCTTGACCATCCGGTCCTCTAGCGAGTGAAAGGTGACCACAACCAGCAAACCGCCGGGTTTTAGCGCGGCTTCGGCCGCCACCAGCCCGCGCGCCAGCTCGCCCAGCTCGTCATTGACCGCGATGCGCAGCGCCTGAAAGCTGCGGGTGGCGGGGTGGGGCTGGTTCGGTTTGGGGTATGGTAGGTTTTTTTTAATAATATCGGCCAGTTGCAGGGTGGTGGTAATGTCGGCACCCTGCCGCGCTGCCACAATCGCGCGGGCGATCCGGCGGCTTTTACGCTCTTCGCCGAACCTGAACAGGATGTTGGCGATCAGCTCTTCGCTGCCGCGATTAACCACATCTGCCGCCGAGGGGCCGGATTGCGACATCCGCATATCCAGCGGCCCGTCGCGCATAAACGAAAACCCGCGCGCGCCTTCATCGATCTGCATAGAGGACACGCCGATATCAAGCACCACCCCGTCGAGCGGCGCGTCTGTCAGGGTGTCGAGATCGCCAAAACGGCCCTGAACCAGCGTAATACCATCCGGCAGATCGGTGCTGCGGGCAATGACATCGGGGTCTTGGTCAACCCCGATTACCCGCGCCGCACCGGCTGATTTAAGCCCGCGAGCATAGCCGCCATTGCCAAAGGTGCCATCCAGCCACAGGCCGGAAACCGGCGCGCATTGCGCCAAAATTGGCCCGAGCAGCACCGGTATATGGGGGGCAGCCAGCATGGTTAAACCTCTGGCTCTGGTTGGTTGAGCAGCATGAAGGGGTTGATCGCCTCGTCGTCATCATCAAGCGCGTAATAGGTATCGTGATCCCAGATTTGCAGGTGGTCAGCCGAGCCGACAAACACCGCTGACGCGCCGATATCAAAGCGCTCGCGCAGGTCTTTGCGCAGAATGATGCGGCCATTGTCATCAACCTGCACGGTCGTGGCCTTGTGGATCAGCGCTTTAGAGGCCTTGTCGCGGTCGGGGCCATAGGCCATCGCCTGTATCTGGGCATGAATTCCGGCATAGGCGGCAACGGTAAAACCGCGCAGGCAGTGCTCGTGGCTTTTGGAGTGGATCAGCACCATATGCGGGTTTTTATCGCCGCAATCGGGGTCTCCATCAACCAGCACAGCCCGATGCGACGCCGGGATCGAAACCCGCCCTTTTGCATCGACCTTGCTGGTCAGCTCGTCGTGGAAGCCTAGCGCCACCGGTTCTCTCCTGCCTTCTGCCCGCAAAAACAAAGCGGACCGTGTCTGCCCAACACGATCCGCCTCTGTCCCGTTTCGGGGCGTGCCCGACTGCAAATATTGTTCTGCTCGCACTCGCGTCGGATCTATTTACTATTCAGAAATAAAAGCGGCTGCCTGTATGAACCTGCCAATTTTTTGTGCTTAAACCATACGCCGCGTTTCTTTCTGTGGATTATGGATAGCATAACGGCATATGCCGGGCAATGCCTAAATTTGCCACTTTATGGAACCTTGACACTACTGCGCGCGCAAAACCGGCCACCAACACTTTTTGTAGGGGGTAGGTCTTGACCAACCGCTATATATAGTGGTTTCACCGGTGGCTTTCATATTGAAATTTTTTTCATCCAGCGGGCAAGTTCGCGGCGCCACCGGTAACCAAATGATTCGTTTTCGCCTTGACCGCAAGCAAATTCGGCGTAAAAAGCGCAAATGCCCCGTTTTGCCTTCAAGCTTGAATACGATGGCAGCCGCTTTAACGGCTGGCCCGAAATCGCGGCCGCGCTTGGCGCGGCGCTAACCCAAAACGCCACGCCCGCCACCAACCTGACCGCCGCCGAGCCCACCGGTGCTGGCGTGCACGCCAGCAGCCAGATTGTGCATCTTGACCTGCCAGAATCCCACAACCCGCTGGCGCTAAAGGATGATCTGGGCAAAATCCTGCACGGCTCGGCGCTGGCGATTGTCGGGGCCAGCAACGTGCCTGATGATTTTGACGCCAGCCGCGCGCAAGAGCGCCACTATACCTATCGGCTGTTTTCGCGCCGCGCGACGTTAACCTATAGCAAAGGCACGATGTGGCGTATTGATCACCCGCTCGATGTGCGCGCCATGCGCGAAGCCGCGCATTACCTGATCGGCAAACATGATTTCAGCGCCTTTTACACCACAGGCCACGCCACCACCCTGACCGAGCTGCGCATAGAGACCTCGGCCCATTCCAGTGGCACCGAAACCCGTCTGCACTTTCGCGCGCCGGATTTTGCCCCGCAGCAGGTGCGCCGCATTGTTGGCTTGCTAGAGCGCATCGGCGCCGGCACCTGCCCCCCCGAAACCATGCTAGAGGCCCTGACCAGAGGCGAACCCGCCCCTGACGCCCCCGTTGCCCCTGCGCGCGGGCTTTATCTGGATGATATCCGCTATTCAGACGCCATCATGCAATCGGCCCACCTGCCGCTGGAGCCGATCAAACATCTGGCCAGCGGCATCGGGGCGGCAATGCTTGAGCAAATGCCGCTGCCGCTGCTGGTCATCACCCGCAAGGGCCGCGTGGCCCACGCCAACCAGTTCGCGTTTGACCTGATCCCCGACCTGACCATCCGCCAACATTTCTCGGGTATTTTCGAGGCGCCGAAATTCGCCAAGGCGGTCGAGGCAGCGATTGACAGCGGCAAAACCGGACGGGTGCGGTTTTCAACCACCAACGGACCGGAACGCTTTTTTGTTGCCCATATCGGGCTGCTGCCGGCGGGCTCGGAATTTGGCAAATCAATCCGGGTGATCGCCGCGATCGAAGAGCGCACCACCATGCTGAAATCAGAGCAAATGCGCTCGGATTTCATTGCCAATGTCAGCCACGAACTGCGCACGCCGCTGGCCACCATCATCGGTTATATCGAAACCCTGCAAGGCCACGCAAAAAACGACCCCGAGGCCCGCGAGCGCTTTCTAGGCGTGATGGCCAAACAGGCAGGCCGGATGCAAAACCTTGTCAATGACCTGATGTCGCTGAACCGCATCGAAATAGAGGAGCACAAGCGCCCGACCGCCCCCTGCGCTTTGCGGCCCCTGATCAACGAAGCCATCGCCGCCGTGCAACCGCTTGCCGAGCGCCTGGGCGCCAGCATAACCCCTGCCCTGCCCGCCAGCCTGCCTGATCTGCGCGGCGACCATGACCAACTGGCGCAAGTGCTGGTCAACCTGTTTGAAAACGCTATGAAATACGGCGGCAATACCACGCCTGTGCGCGTGTTCATCGCCCCCGCCAGCGCCGCCCATCCCGGTAAAATCGGTCTGTCGGTGCAAGATACCGGCCCCGGGCTGGCGCCAGAGCACCTAAGCCGCCTGACCGAGCGTTTTTACCGCGTCAGCGTTGCCAAAAGCCGCAATCAAGGCGGCACCGGCCTCGGCCTCGCTATTGTCAAACACATTCTCAACCGTCATGATGGCGCGCTCGACATCACCTCCACCCAAGGCAAAGGCAGCACCTTTACTGTCTGGTTACCGGTATTTACCGAAACCTGATCTTTAGCTTTGCAACATACTCTGGATCTTCGCGGGGGCAGGTAGCCGCGTCTTGGCCCCCTGCCAAATCAGCCGCCGATAAAGCTTTCGGCGCTAAAGTTGCCGACATTGCCAAGGAACTGCTCAAAGAACGTCAAGCGTCGCCCGTCGGTCACGGTTACGTTGCGGTTCAGGTCGATCACCCGCCCGTCTTGCAGCCCGAAACGCTCGACCAAAGACACGCGACTGCCATTATACGAAATCGCCACGATCTGGCGGTCAAACTCGCGCGGGGCAAAAAACGCTACCCGCCGGACCTTGGACGAAATGTAATACCATGTATTTGTGCCCTCGAGCCCCTTGGTGGTGGGTTCGCCCAGCCGCGCCAGCACGCTGTCTTGACTGTCACCAACGGCAATGCTTGCCACTTCCTCGGCCACCGGCACATAACCATGAACATCAACCTTGGGCACGCAACCAGATACCAGCAACCCGACCGCCAAAAGCGGCCCCACAAAAAACTTTTTCATATCACCCTTGCTCACAGCGTTTTAACGGCACATATACTTTCCCCGTAAGGGGGCACGCCCCTATGTTCCATATTCATGCGGCTGACGCAAGCAAAGCGCGCCGCAAAACCCGAAAGATACGTGGCAAATGGCCGATCACCCCCACCCCGCCCCCTTTAGCCGCCCGATCGATGTCGACCGTTTGAGCGCCAACGCCGCCTTTGTGTTCAACGAGACCCCGACCGAGGCCGAGGCCGAGGCCATTCGCGCCAGCCTTGGCCTGCGCGGCTTGCGCAAATTGCGCCTTCAGGGCGAGATCACCCCGTTGGGCAAGCGCGGTTGGCAGCTTAAAGCCACGCTCGGTGCGTCGATCACGCAAGAATGCGTGGTCAGCCTCGAGCCGGTCAAAACCCGGATCGACACCGATGTCAGCCTGCGGTTTTTGCCCGAATCAACGATCGAATACGACACCCCTGAAGACGTGATCGAAGACGATATAGAGCCGCTCGGCGCCGTGATCGACCTTGGCCATGTTGCCACCGAAGCGCTGATGTTGGTTATGCCGGATTATCCGCGTAGCGAGGCCGCCGCGCTGGCGCAGGTTTCGGCCGCGCCGCCGGGTGCGGCCCCGATCAAAGACAGCGAAACCAAACCCTTTGCCGGGCTGGCCGACCTGCGCGGCAAACTTGGCGATAACGACGGCTGAGCAGCGATAAACCGGTCGGCAAGGCAGTTCTGGCCATAGGGCGGCGCAGGGGGCTATGCTGCAACAGGCGAATCCGCCAGCCATGGCGGCGTTTCGCAATTTACCCGCAAGTTTGGGCTTGCGGTTCGGGCAAAAAAGACTATGTTCCGCGCTTCCTTTCCCTTTTCGGGTTTGCAAGCGTCGCCAATCTCTGTTACGCCCGCCCGAAGATTGCAATCGCGCGGAATCACCGCCAAAATTAGAAGGTCGAGTCACATGGCTGTTCCAAAAAGTAAGATCACCCGCTCCAAACGCGGTATGCGCCGGGCACATCTGGCGCTTAAGGGTGCCAACCCCAACGAGTGCTCCAATTGCGGCGAGCTGGTGCGCCCGCATCATGTATGTGGCGCTTGTGGCCACTATGCCGACCGCGAAGTCATTGCCATGGTTGATGAAATCGACCTGGACGAAGACGCGGCATAGCTATTTCAGGGGTGGTCCGGCATGGCTGAGACGCAAAACCGGATGACCCTGACAACCCTCGCGCCAACGGTGATCTCGATCGATGCCATGGGCGGGGATGGCGGCGTAAAAGCCGTGATTGGCGGGATGGAGAAATCTGCCCGCAATAACCCCGATATAAAATTCATTATCCATGGCGACGAGGCCGAAATAAAACGCTGCCTTAAACGCCGCCCCGAACTGGCGGCAATTACCGATGTTAACGCCACCAATGATGTGATCTCGATGGATGATAAACCCTCGACCGCCCTGCGCGGCGGTAAAAAATCATCCATGTGGGCGGCGATTGCCGCGCTCAAAGACAAAACGGCGCAGGCCACGGTTTCGTGCGGCAATACCGGCGCGCTGATGGCGATGTCGACCGTGCAGTTGCGCAAAGCCCCCGGCGTGGCCCGCCCTGCCATTGCCATCCTGTGGCCATCAACCAATGAACAAAGCTATAATATTTTGCTCGACGCCGGCGCCGACATAAAGGCCGACCCGCAAGACCTGCTGAAATACGCGATCATGGGCGCGTCTTATGCCCGCAACGGGCTGGGCCTGCGCCAGCCGCGGATTGGCCTGCTAAATGTCGGGATCGAGGAATTCAAGGGCCGCGCCGAACTGCAAGACGCCGCCAAACTGATCGGCACGGTCGCGACCTCGTCCGACTTCCAGTTTGTCGGTTTTGTCGAGGGCAGCGATATTCCCTCGGACCGGGTGGATGTGATTGTGACCGACGGGTTTACCGGCAATATCGCGCTTAAAACCGCCGAGGGCACGGCGCGGCAGGTTTCAAACCTGCTAAAGGCGGCGTTTACCCATTCGCTCTTGTCACGGCTCGGGGCGCTGTTTGCGCTGACCTCGCTGCGGCGGCTGAAACAGCGGATAGACCCGCGAAAGGTCAATGGCGGGGTGTTTTTGGGGCTAAACGGCACGGTGGTAAAATCGCACGGCGGGGCCGATGCCACCGGTATTGCCGCCGCCATCGGGCTGGCGGTTAGCCTGGCGCAAAACGGCTTTGCCGAAAAACTGACAGCGCGGGTTGCCGCCGGGCTCGCGGCCAGTAAAGACGTGCTTTCCAACATAGACGAGGCCACGCCATGAGCGTTATCCGGGCCGTGGCGATTGGCTGCGGGCATTACCTTCCTGAACGCTGTGTTGAAAACGCGGAATTCGAAAAAACGCTGGATACATCAGACGCGTGGATCCGCACCCGCACCGGCATTGAGCGCCGCCATTTCGCGGCTGATGGCGAGCTGACCTCGGACCTTGCCACCAACGCCGCCCGCGCCGCGCTCGATAGCGCGGGCATTGCCGCCAGCGATCTGGATGCCATTGTGCTGGCCACCGCCACACCCGACCAGACCTTTCCCTCAACCGCGACCAAGCTACAGTTTGCGCTGGGCATGAGGGGCGGTTTTGCCTTTGATATCCAGGCGGTATGCGCGGGGTTTATCTATGCGCTTTCGACCGCCAATGCGATGATCCTGTCGGGGCAGGCCAAGCGGGTGCTGGTGGTCGGGGCCGAAACATTTTCGCGCATCCTTGACTGGAGCGACCGCGGCACCTGTGTGCTGTTTGGCGACGGCGCCGGTGCGCTGGTGCTAGAGGCCCAAACCGGCAGCGGCGGCAGCGAGGACCGCGGCATTCTGTCAACCGACCTGCATTCGGACGGGGCCTATAATGACCTGCTATATGTCGACGGCGGCGTTTCCAGCACCCAATCCACCGGCGTTTTGCGCATGCAGGGCCAAGAGGTGTTCAAGCACGCCGTGAAAAAACTGGTGGTCACCGGCGAGACCGCAATGCAGGCCGCCGGCGTAACCGCTGAAGAAATAGACTGGGTGGTGCCGCATCAAGCCAACCTGCGCATCATTGCCCGCACCGCCAAAAAGATGGGCGTCAGCATGGATAAAATCGTGCAAACCGTGCAAGATCACGGCAATACCTCGGCCGCATCCATCCCGATGGCGCTTAGCGTGGCGGTTGAACGCGGGCAGGTCAAGCGCGGCGATCTGCTGTTGATGGAGGCCATCGGCGGCGGTTTGGCCTGGGGGGCGGCGACACTTCGCTGGTAACCCACTATAATGTAACAGCATAAGCCGTTGTTATTGACTCGCTTTCCTGCTTTCCCGTAACGTGAACGAGAATTTAGGAGGCGATTCTGTGAGCGTAGATACTTTAACAAGGATGGACCTGAGCGAAGC
>CAYWXQ010000026.1:0-19650 GCA_964462475.1 uncultured Rhodobacterales bacterium
CATGATTATTTGGCGGTAAAAAGGCGGGGGTCACCCCCCGCCTTTTCGGTTATTCTACCTGAACAGCGACAGGATGTTCTGCGGCGCTTTGTTGGCGATCGACAGCGACTGGGTGGCCAGCTGCTGCTGCACCTGAAGCGCCTGCAAACGGGCAGAGGCCTCCTCCATGTTGGCGTCAACCAGCGCGCCGATACCGATTTTCAGCGAATCGGTGAGCTTGCTCAGGAAACTCGCCTGGGTATCAATCCGCGCCTGAGACGAACCAAAGGACGCCGCAGCGCTGATCGAGGTCTGGATCAGGCCCTCGATATCAGCCAGAGCTTGCACAGAGTTACCGCCGCCACCATCGTTCACGTTAATGCTTGCAAGGCCCGAAAGCCCGCCTGTACCCGCAGCCACGACCGTTGTGGTCATGCTGATGGACGCGGCGCCAGCTGCATTAGATACCGCAATCGTGTCCGCTGAAAGCACTGTCACATCCGCCGTTATCCCGGTAACACCGAGGGCGTTGATCGCGCTACGAATACCCGCCGCTACCGAGTTCTTGGTGGAGCTGGACGCGATATCGTTGGCCGATACCACATAGGATGCCGTCTGCGACCCAATGGTCATGTTATAAGTATCGCCGGCTGAAAGACCAGTTGCGTCAACCTTGATATTGGCACTGGCAGCACCATCAATAAAGGTAGAGGCCGTCGCCGCGTCACCCGATACACCAGCCGAGCCCGTCAGACCCGCAACCAGTGCGCCCGCAGAGGTCGAGAGGTTCTGCCCTGCAACCGTGATGCTGGACGCGGTTACAGTGCCGCTGGCATCACGGTTAAGCGAGGCCAGAACGTTGACCGAGGCATTGGTGCCGTTAACAAGGTTCAGCCCGTTAAACTGCGCCGCATTTACCACCGAGCCTACCTGCGAGCGCAGTTCGGCGATATCGGTTTGCAACTTGGCCTGATCGGAAGACGGGTCTTGCGCCGCCACAATTTTGGATTTGATCTGGCCCAGCAACCCGGTGATGGATTCAGACGCTGTCCGCGCCACGGCGACCGAGGCAGACCCGGTAGCCAGTGCCGACGAGATGCCCTTAAAGCCATCAACATCAGACTGCATGGTCTGCGAAATCGCCCAGATAGAGGCGTTGTCCCGCGCGGTATCAACCTTACGGCCAGTCGAGATCTGGCTCTGGGTCTGGCCAAGGCTTTTGTTGATGCTTTGCAGGGTTTGCAGCGCAACCATGGCGCTGGAATTGGTAAGAATGCTAGACATGTGCATTTCCTTCGGCGATGCAGCGCGTTCGGCACTGCTGTTTCAATAAAAAGCGTGTTCCACGCCCGCTATTCGCCGTTCTGACGAGGTGTGAAGCAAAGCCCCACATGCAACCCGTTCAAGATTGCCTGTTCACTTTCGCTGGTAACGCATAAAAAAGTCTTAATGCCAAACGGCTGTATTCAAACAATTTTCCATAAATATGCCCGCAATCTTTCATACCTTGTGGCCCTTGCCCGGCATGGTTTGCGCCACCAGCATCCGCGCACCATCGCGCGAATAGGTGTCCATCCGGTTCAGGCTATCTTCCATGTTGTCAATTTCTTTTCGCGCGTCCTTCATGCCCTGCATCGCTGCTTTCAGCAGCGCCCCGTTGCGCGCTGCCATCGCCTTTATATCGCCCAGCCGCAGCGACAAAACCCGCCGCGACACCGGCCCGCCATTGACCATAGAATCCAGCAAGGCATCACGCTTGGCCGATATTTTGGCCAAATCCGCCAGCGGGCCGTGCAACAGCACCTCGCGCTCGGCCTCCATCGCGGCCAATAGTTGGCGCAGCTTGCCACGGGCGAAAACCGAATCAATCATTGCCAAACTCCCGTGCCCACAGGCTGTTGAATATCGCCTCGCTCAGGCCAATGCCGCCGCGCTCGACCATCAAGGCCGCCTGCTTGTCAACCAGCATCGAGGCAAAAGCGTCTTCGCCAACCCCGCCCCCGAATTCGCCGCGTGGTTTTCCAAGCCCGCTGGCCTTTAGCATCTCTGACAAGAAGGACGCCTCAAAGGCTTTGGCGACATCGCGCAGCTCTTGTTCGCGGGCTTTCAGGGCGGTTAAGTCGGGGCCCGCAGCGGGCGGGGCTAATGCAATATCCATAAAATTCTACCTATTTATCATCCAGTTCTCCTCCGTTTTGCAGCAACACAGTAAATAAATAGTAACCCCTGCCGGTCATTTTAACTTCAACCGTAGAATATGGGTATCGATATGGAAATTGATCTAAGCGCCGGGCTGATGAAGGCCAAACCTGCCAAAGCTGCGCTGCCGGGGGGCGATTTGCCCGCTGAAGATGGCACGAATGCAACCCTGCCGGGCGCGCTTGATTTCTCGGCATTGCTGCCGCTCAGCACGGACACACCCGATACCGAACCGGCAATAGAACCCACGCTGTCCATCGCTTCGGTAATGCTGCCGATCCCGGCCGATCCGCAGGCAATACCCGACCAACCTATTGAAGTTACGCCTGATACGCCCCCCCTGCCGGGGGCCGAGACAACCCTGACCCCCGCCACAATACCGGTCGTCACCGCCGCCGACCCGGCAATAGCGGCCACAGCCATCGCCACAGCCATTCCCGCAGCCATTCCCGCCCAAGCCGCCCTGCCGCTTACGGCCACAAAAGGGTCAGCACCTGCCAGCATCGACGCGGTGCAAGCGGCAATTGCAGGCTCCGCTTCCAACACGGCTTCCAACACGGCCCTCAAAACCGGCACCCCCGAATCGGCGATTGCCACCAGCATTTCCGCAGGGCTGGCCCCGCCGGAACCCGGTAAAAAGGCAACCAAAACAGCACGCTTTGATCAGGCTATTGCCGCGCTATCACCCGACACGCCGCAAAAACCGGCCGATAGCGGCAAAGACACCCCCGCTCCCAAACCGCTCGATCCGGCGACCAAACCCGTCGCCGCCGATCAGCCCGCGCCGCTTGCCGCGCGCGCCCGTGCAGCCGAACCGGTGGCCGCGCCGCCCAGCGCGCCCGGCCCGAACATCACCGCCACAGCCGTGTCTGCCCCCGCTCTGCCCATGCCGGGGGTTTCAGAGCTGGCATTAACCGCTGACGATGCCGCAGCCGACTTGGCCGTTGCCATTAAAATCGACCGGCAGGTCGCCGACATCCAGCAGCTAGCGCCACAATCGTTGCGCACCACGCCGGCGGTTGCCACCCAGATCACCAGCCAAATTCAGGCCCAGATCAGCCAAAGCTCAAAACAGGTGATCGAGCTGCGGCTGGACCCGGCCGAGCTTGGCCGCGTTACCATCCAGCTTTCGCCGCAAGATCAAAGCATTACTGCCCAAATCACGGCTGAACGGCCAGAAACCCTCGACCTGATGCGCCGCCATAGCGAGGTGCTGTTGGCAACACTCGCCACAGCCGGATTCTCGCAGGCCGATCTTTCGTTTCAACAGGGCACACCCCAGCAGGGCGGGCGGGATGCACCGCGGTTTCAAAGCCTAGGTTTTATCGCCGAGCCCACAACACCAACGCTTTCGGCCCCGCAATTGCCCACCGCTGACGGCCGGCTTGATATTCGTCTTTAACAAAAAGGACCCCTCACATGGATTCCGTTTCTACCCTTTCGCAAGCCTCGGCCGGTTTTGCCCGCGCCACCCAACCAGATGCCGCCCCCAAAGCCGATGCTTCAGGCGACTTTCAAACTTTTCTAACCCTGCTAACCGCGCAATTGCGCAATCAGGACCCGCTGAAACCGGTTGAATCCACCGCCTTTGTCGCCCAACTCGCCAGCTTTTCGGCGGTTGAACAGCAGGTGCAGTCAAACACCAAGCTCGAAAGCATTCTTGAGGCTTTGGCCAGCGGCGCCACCGGCGGGCTTTCGCAGTGGATCGGGCAAGAGGTGCGCAACCCCGGCAGCGCCAGCTACCAAAACAAACCGCTTGATGTGCTTTACCTTAGCCACACCGATGCTGATCAGGTCGAGCTCGTGGTCTATGACGAAAGCAACAATATTGTCGCCCGCCAACAGCTGGACAAAAATGAAAGCAACGTTCAATGGTCGGGCATTCTGGCCGATGGCAGCCGCGCTACCGAGGGGGCACGCTATCGCTTCGAAACCAACTCGATGCTTGATGGCGAGGTCATTGCCTCCGCCCCGGCGCAGGTGTTTTCAACCGTGCAGGAGGTGCGCAAATTTCAGGGCCAGCCAGTGCTTTATTTTGCCGATGGCACCCAGATGTTCGCCGCTGATGTCGAGGCAATGCGCACACCGCAACCCTGAACCTTTTGAAATCACGTTCTTAAAAAACCCGGTCCGTGCCGGGTTTTTTTATGGCCAATGCGGGTTTACGGGTTCTTCCCTGCCAGCACATCTTCCAAAAAGCTGCGGCTGGCGCGGTTGATCGCCAGCAGGTCACGCGCGGCTTTCAGGCTGGGGGCCTCGCCCATTGGCAACGCCGCCAAAAACCCGTCGGCTGGCTTGGCGGGCACCGGCACCGGCCCGGGCTGCGCGCCATTATTCATAAACGAGGCCAGCGTGCCCACCGCCCCTGCGGCTTTTATTTTCTCCCAATCACCGGCGCGCAGGGCGATGTCCTCAAGCGATATCTGGCTGGCATAACCGCTGTCGAGCATAGCGGCCACGGCGGCATAATCCTCTAGCTGTAAATTTGCTTGCAGGCGAATTTTATAGGCGTCAAGGCTGTCATCCCCGGCCAGAATCGCCAGCGCCTTGGCGGGCGCATATAATTGCACATTGGCGGCGGCAACCATAATGTTGGTTGCCAAATCTGCGCGGGTCAGGTTCGGGGCCAGCACATCCAACGCGGTTTCGGGCAGGCCGATCGCGGCCATTTCGCGGGCGATATTCAGCCGCGCCAAATCACCCGCCGCGCCCTGATCCAGCAGATATGCATAGCGCAAAACCATTTGCGCATAGGGGTAATCGCCAACCTCGGCCGCGCGACTGCGTTCAAAAATATCGGCGGTAATTGTGGTTAGATCCGGCAACAACTGCGGCCGCTGGTCGATGTTTTCAACGATTTGCGCCAGCGCTTTTTCAGGCCCCGCCACCGCCGCCCGCACCCTGATTTCCCACAACCGCAACGGGTCGGCGCGCGGGGTGTCGCGGTTGAAAAATGCGGCGGACTCAATATCTACCAACAAGGTTTCAGGCACGGGCTCATCCGCCGCCAGCACCGAGCGGGCAAAGGCGATCAGCGCATCGGGGGCGAGCGTGTCATTTGATGTCATCACATCTTGATAGATCGCCTCGGCACCCGCACGGTCGTTCTGGCTTTCCATCACCTTGGCCTCGGCCATTTGCTGGGCGGCGGTTATCTCTCCGTCGGCGCGGCGCACGATTTCGAGCACCACATGCCCGACATCAACCTGCCCGCGATCAATAAAGGCCTGCGCCAAGGGCGGCCCGATCACCGTGCGCACCTCTATCGGATAGCTCGAAAAAATATCGCTGATCAGCAACGGGTCGATCACCTGATAGTCGCCCAGCCCGGCGGCCAGATACCACATTTCATGCGCGCCACCACAGCCCGTGCCTTGGGTGATCGGGCCGGTTACGGTAGCGGGATCATCATCCAGCAGGTCGGCCATGCCTTTATAGATATCGGCGTTTTCAAGCGCGATATCCATTTCAGAGAGCACCAACCGCGCCTCTGCCCCCAGCCCGTAGCGCAGATAGAGCTGCACGATTTTTTCGGCAATCGCCGGATCGGGGATGTCAAATTCACCCAGAAGGGATGAACGCAGGGTTGCCAGCTCGTCCGAGAAACTACCCTCGCCGCCCCAGCCCTCCATCAAGAATACACCATCGCCAAGGCATTGCGGCTTCGCGAATTCATTTACAATCTGGTTCAGCGCGTCTTCGGTGTTTTGGCTATAGGCGGTGCGTGCGCTAAGCTGTTGTAATAGTGCGGGGTCCAGCACCGGCGGCTCTGGCACAGGCGGGGCCTGGGGTTCGGGGATTGCGGCCTCGACCACCGCGACCGGTGCCGGCACAAATTCTACCAACCCTTGATCGGCAGCGCGGGTGAGTTGCGCCAAAAGCTGGGTTTGCGCTTCTTCAATGCGGGCGCGCATTTCGGGGTCGTCCTGCGTGGTTACGCTTTGGTTCATATCGCTGACAACCGCGCCCGTCATCGCCGCCATTTTGGCCCCCGTATCGGGCGGAGCCGGGGCCGCCAGCGCCGTAGCCACGAGCACTGGTTCTGGAACAGGCGCTGGCATTGGCGGCGGGTCGGGCAGCAACACTGGCTGCATCGGGGCGGCTTCCATCACATATGCCGTGAAGCGCCGCGATGCCGGCGGCGGCTGGATAAACGGCAACGCGTCTGGTTGCCAGGCAGGGGGGGCTGCGGCCGCCGTTACCGGTGCCAGAGGCGGGCCGTCAAACACATCAAGAACTATATAATTTCCCTCAAATGCGAAGCTTTGCACCGCACATTTGCAATCGAGTTCGAGGATAAGGCGCGACCCGCTATCGTTACTTTCAGCCCGCAATCCGGCCAGCCGAGCGGTTGAAATTCGGTCAAACACCGTGTCGGTGGAAAAGTTTAGCGCCTGCCCGGGAAACGAGACCACCGCCTGCCCGCGGCTCTCATCAACCTGCCAATCAGCGGCCGGGTCGGTTTGCAGCACCAGCCGCGTAAAGCCGTCATGCTCGCCCGATTGCACCGAAACCACCTGCTGCGCAGCCAAAGACTGCGCAGATAAAACCAACCCCAATGCCAATCGCTTGATCATGCCGCTGCCTTGGCCTCCTTCAATGCCGCTTCAAGGTCGTTGAACGTCGGGCGTTTCGCACCCGGGGTGTTTTGCCGCCCAACCTCGACACAGATATTGGGCGCGTGGTTATGCAGGTTTGCCACCAGCACCTCGCGGATCAGGTTGTAAAAATGGTTGTCTTCGCTCACCACCGACTCGACCTTGGTCGAAAACGGACCAACCAGCCCATAGGCCATAAAAACCCCCAAAAACGTGCCCACCAGCGCGCCGCCAATCATTTCGCCCAGCACCTCGGGTGGTTTATCGATCGAGGCCATGGTTTTGATGATCCCCAGCACCGCCGCCACAATCCCGAGCGCGGGCAGGCCATCGGCCATAACCTGTAGCGCGTGACTGGAATGCTGGGCGTGGTTATAGCGTTCTTCCATGCGTTTTTCGAGCACGTCTTCAACCTGATGCGGGTCGTCATAGTTCATCGAGGCCGAACGAAGCGTGTCACAAATCAGCGCCACTGCCACTTTGTCGCCTTGAATCCTGGGGTATTTGCCAAAAACCGAACTGCTTTGGGGGTCTTCAATATGGGTTTCAAGCTCGACCGGGCTATCGCGACTGATGCGGATAAGGGTGAACAACAAGCAAAGCAGGTCTTGGTAATCCTGCTGCTTCCACTTGGCGCCCTTAAAGACCTTGCCCATGTCTTTCAGCGTGTGTTTTACCGCCGAAAAATCATTGGCGATCAAAAACGCGCCCACCGCCGCGCCCAGGATAATCATCATCTCGAAGGGCAGCGTGTAAAGAATGATCGCCATTTTGCCACCGGCCAGCAGATAGCCGCCAAACACCATCCCGAAGATGACAATGATACCAATTATGCCGCCCATGATATTCCCCTCAAAACGGTTGTTTTCTCGGGCCACTATGGCGGGGCAGAGTTAACAATCTCTCAAAAAAAGCCGATTATTCGCGTGGTGCGCTGGCATTGCGCCCCGCCATCACCACCGAGATCGAATACGCAAGGTCGGCCGGCAGGTTGGCCATGATCGCGGCCGAGGATTCGGGGCGCATCCGGCTAAAAAAACCGGCGGCAAACTGAATATCCATGGTCTGGAAAATAGCAGCGGCTTCGGCGGGTTTCATGCGCTGGTAAACCTCGGTCAGGCGCGCCACATCCTGCTCGGTGGCGTTATCGGCCAGCGACAGTGTTGCCGCCAGCTTTTCTTCGGCGGCGGTCAGGGCGGCCATTTGCGCGCGGATGCGCTGCTCGGCCACGGCCAAAGTCTGGCTGCGCCGGTCGATATAGGCCTCGCGCTCGGCCAGCTGGGCCTCGCGCGCCTGAATGGCGGCCAGCAATGCGGGGGCATCGACCGGCGGGGTGGCGCTGGCCAGTTGCACGGGGTCGGGCGTGGTCGTGCCGATTTCCTGAGCGATTGCGGGGGCAATTTCGGCCATCCGAATTAGCCCCGAGGCCAGAAACAACCCGACTAGCACCGAAATCGTGCCAACCTTGCGCTTTGGCATCCGGCGATTCATCTTTTCACCGCCGTCATCACCTGTTGTAGCGCGCTCAGCAGTTCGGCGCGGGCGCCCGAATCGGTTTCTTCCTCGATCGCGTTCAGCAACGGGTCTTCGACACCTTTCAACGCTTCGGGCTCGTCGCTACGGTCAAGCTTTACCGGTTTTGGCGGTTGGCCGCGCTCGTGCACGGTTGAAAGTAGCAGTTCCAACCGACCCGCAGCGATTTCGGCGCGGCCGGTGACCTCAACCAGGTCTTTCATGCTGGCCCCCGAGGCCTGTGTGGCAATTTTGACCGAGGCGCGCATTTCGTCCACCTGTTTTGACAGCGCCGAAATCGCGCCGCCCAAGCCGGTATCAAGCCGCGACAGCGATTTGATCCGCCGTGCCAAAATCATACAATAGAACGCCGCGCCCAGCGCACCGGCTATTAATAATACATCTGCTATCAGGCCCATTCTGGTCCCTCCTTTATCCGAGCACAAACTCCGTTATCAGCAGGTCTTTTACCTGCCCTTGTTCTGTAACCACCTGAATGCGCCGCAGCATTTGCGCGCGCAAACGCTCTAGTGCGGCGGGCTTGCCAAGCTCGTCTTCCGACACCGCCCGCAAATAGGTATTCAACACATCCAGAATCCGCGGCAGCACCATTGTCACCGCCGCTACGCTTTTGGGGTCCACGTCAAGCTGGGCCGTAAAGCGCAAAAATTTGGCGCTCGCGGCTTCGCCCAGCGAAATCACCATCGGGTCAAGCGCGATAAACGCAATCTCGGGCAGGGGCGGCATGCCTGATTCGGTATTGTGGTTGCTGGCCGCGGCAGACGGGCCGAGAATCAGCCCCTCAAAGGTTGCATAAAAGCTGCCGCCACCAAGCAGCAACGCCCCTAACAACCCGATAATTAAACCTTTTTTACCACCCTTCTTCTTTTCTTCAGGTGGTTCAGGCTCGGTTTCATCCGCCATTTTTGCTTTCCCGCGTGTTCTCGAACTTTTCTTTTCATAAACCGCCGGTAGCTAACCAATTGTTAAATCTGTTGGCGCAAATTGCATAAAAATACGTCGCGTCGGCTCAAATGGCTGGCGCTCACCCTAAAACAGAATGTGATTGGAATGACGTCTATGTGGAGCAGCATTGATCCTCGCAAGAAAATAATCTTTGCGCTGGCGGCAGTGGCGGCGCTGGTGGCCATACTGGGGTTGGTGCGGGTGGCGACCACCCCCAGCCTTTCGCTGCTTTATGCCGGGCTGGACCCCGCCATCGCCGGTGATGTTATTACCTCGCTCGACCAGCGCGGCATTA
Organism: uncultured Rhodobacterales bacterium; assembly: GCA_964462475.1. GTDB lineage: Bacteria > Pseudomonadota > Alphaproteobacteria > Rhodobacterales > Rhodobacteraceae > UBA3077. Next base: position 9,550 of record CAYWXQ010000026.1, read on the forward strand.
CCTATGAGGTGCGCGGAAACGCCATATATGTTGACGCCGGTTCGCGTGACCAGGCCCGGCTTTCGCTGGCGGCCGAGGGGCTGCCGGGCTCGGGCATTGTCGGGTATGAGCTGCTTGACAACCTGTCGGGTTTTGGCACCACCAGCCAGATGTTTGACGCCGCCTATTGGCGCGCCAAAGAGGGTGAGTTGGCGCGCACGCTGGTTTCCTCGCCGCAGGTGCGGGCGGCGCGGGTGCATATTGCCTCGGGGGCCAGCCGGCCGTTTGAGCGCAAAAATACCCCGACCGCATCGGTAACCATAACCCCAAATAATGGCAGCTTGCCCGCCGCTTTTGCTGATTCGGCGCGGTTTCTGGTGGCCTCGGCAGTAAACGGGCTGTCGCCTGATAATGTTACGGTGATCGATGCTGAAACCGGCGCGGTGCTAAGCGCCAACAAAGGCGCGGGTGCCATTGTTGGCAGTGACGGGCTGGATGCCCGCGCCGCCGCCATGCGTGCCAATATTGAACGCCTGCTCGCCGCCCGGGTTGGCCCCGGCAATGCGGTGGTCGAGGTCAATGTCAATGCCGAAACCCAAAGCCAAACCGTGACCGAGCGGGTGTTGGACCCCCAGTCAAAGGTGGCCATTTCGTCTGAAACCCAGTCCGAGACCGATAATTCAAAGGGCACCGGCGCGCAGGGGGTAACCGTGGCCAGCAACCTGCCAGATGGCGACGCGGGCAAAAAATCTGAAGAATCGCGCAACCAGTCCAGCAATCGAGAGTTGATAAATTATGACGTGTCCGAAACCGTGCGTGAAACCGTCAGCGCCCCCGGGGCCATTCGCAGGATCACGGTTGCGGTGTTGGTCAACGATATTGTCACCAGCCAAAACGGGGTAGACACCTTTACCCCCCGCCCCGCCGAAGAGCTGGCATCACTGGCACTGCTGGTGCAATCGGCCATCGGCTATGACGAAACGCGCGGCGATGTGGTGACCATCGAAAGCATGCAATTGGCCGTGGCACCGGTGGCGGGCACCTATGTCGATACTGCCCCAGGTTTTGTAAGCACCAACCTGATGACGCTGGTGCAGCTTGGCGTGCTTAGTGTGGTGGTGCTGGCGCTGGGGTTGTTTGTGATCAAACCGTTGCTCACCGCCCCGCCCGCGCTTAAATTACCACCCGACGCGCCGGATGGGGCGCCGGGTGATGCCGCGCGATCAGCCCAGGGCCTGTTACCATCGCCGTCCGGCAGTGAACCGCTGGCGCTTACCCATAACGCCCCCAGCGCCGCCGACCTGCTGCGCGCCGCCATTTCAGAGCGCTCTACCGAAACCAACCGGTTGCTGCAAAACTGGATTGAAACCGCATCCGACCCAGAGGAGACCCCTGCATAATGGCCGTATTCAAGCTTGAATCCTTCTCCCACGACGTAGAGATCCGCAAAGGTATTTCAAAGTTCGAAAGCTTTGACGCGCTACGCGAAAATGCCTTTAACGACGGGGTAAAAACCGGGGCCGAGGCCGCCACCCAAGCCTTCGAGGCCGAAAAGCTGCGCACCCTTGCGCCGATACTGGAGGCGCTGAACGACATGGCGTTTTCACAGGTCGAGGCGCGGCAGGCGATGCTGGGCTCACTGCGCCCTATGGTTGAACAACTGGTCGAATCCATTTTGCCGCAATGCGCGGCGCAGGGGTTGGCGGCCGAGATTTCCGGCATCGTTGCCATCGCCTGTGAAAAGTCACCGACCAGCCAGATTATTATCCGCGTTGCCCCCGATGCGGTGGCCGCCATTCAAGAGCTTCTGACCCCTGCCAAAGCCGATTTTACGGTTGAGCCCGACCCGGCACTTGATGCGCTGCACGTTAAAATATCATGGCAGGGTGGCTATGACGATATCAACCTCGACGCGGCGCTGAACGATATGCGCAGCGCGGTTAACAGCTTTTTCATGACCCAGCAAAAGACGGGAACCCAAAATGCCTGACACCCCTGAACCCACCGAAAACGCCTTTCTGGGCGTGCCGGTCGAGATGACTATTTCAGTCGGCAAGGCCAAGCCGCTGATCTCGGAGCTGCTATCGCTGTCGCAAGGCGCGATCATCCCGCTGGACAGCCGCATCGACGACCCGGTCGAGATTTATATCGGCGAAAAACTGATCGCGCGCGGAGAGCTGCAAGAGATAGAGGGCGAGGCCGGCAAGCTCGGGGTTCGCTTAACGCAAGTGGTTGATTTGCAAAATGGTTTCTAGGCTCACCGGCGTTGCGCTGCTGGCGCTGTTAACCATGTTTGCGGCCAATCCCGCAATGGCGCAATCGGTGCAGTTTGATATGGGCAGCGGCTCGCTTTCGCTGCAATCAGTGCAGCTGTTTGTGCTGCTTACGCTGCTTAGCCTCGCGCCCGGCATTGCCATGATGGTCACCAGCTTTCCGTTTATGGTCACGGTGCTGTCGATCTTGCGACAGGCGATCGGGGTGCAGCAAGCCCCCCCCAATATGATGATCGTAAGTCTCGCGATTTTTCTGACATGGTTTGTAATGGCACCGGTGTTTACCCAGGCGTGGGATACCGGCATTGTGCCGCTGATGGACGGCACAATTGACACCCAAACCGCGCTTGATGCCGTGCTCGCGCCGTTTCGCGTGTTCATGCTCGGCCGCGTCCAGCCCGAAACGCTGGACCTGATGACCTCCTCGGCGCCCTACCCCATTGCAGATGGTGAAACCCCGCTCAGCGTTTTGATCCCCAGTTTTTTGCTGAGCGAGATCCAGCGCGGGTTCGAGATCGGGTTTCTGATTTTTCTACCGTTTCTGGTGATCGATCTGGTAATCGCCGCGGTGCTGATGTCGATGGGTATGGTGATGGTGCCGCCCGCCGTGATCGCGCTGCCCTTCAAGCTGGCATTTTTTGTTTTGGCCGACGGCTGGTCACTGATCGCGGGCGCGTTGGTGCAAAGCTATCAGTAAACGCTACCGAGCGCAGCGAGGCCACCGCCGGAGGCTCCGTTTTTTATCATGCTGAAAATACGCCTTTGCTCGGCGGTTGGGGTGGTGCAAACCATAGCCAAAACCAAGTATTCCAACCCCGCCCCGAGGCTAGGGCGAGGCCGGAGTTTCCCCATTGAGTATCCAATCTTAGGTTCGCCCCCCGCCTTTCAGACGGGATCGCTTGGTATGGTCAACCAAGTATCGTTACAAGGTTTTGGAGGGCGATATCCGGTTTCGGGTGTGCAGTATTTTGCGGCAGGTTTGCGGGCAAAACGGCGTGGATTTCATCAAGGGGGTGGTGTCGACGGACCACGTGCATATGTTTGTGTCCATCCCGCCAAAGCTGGCGGTGAGCGATTTGATGCGCCCGATGAAGGGCGGTCGTGCGCCTGATCCAACGTGAATTTCCACAGTTGAAAAAGCGATACTGGGGTAAGCATTTGGGGGGGGCGAGGTTACTTTTTAACCACCAACGGGGCCATCACGCAAGACGTCATCCCAGGTAGTTATCTGGGTCAGCCCCTAAAAAAATCCTACCGGCGCAAGCCGGTAGTCGTTTAGAAGCGTCAAAATTCCAACCTCAAATTTACCACTCGCCATGTTTGCTACGCAAAACAACGGGATATGTTTATTTTTCTGGCGGTAGGGGAAGGTGAGGTGGGGTAAAACCCCCACCCTATTGCACGATGAATTCCGCGTGCAGCGCACCGGCGGCCTTAATCGCCTTTAATATGTCAATCATATCACGCGGGGCGACGCCAAGCGCGTTTAGCCCCTCGATCACTGCCGGCAATGAGACCGCCGTTTCGACCAGCGCCATTTGCGTGCCAGGGTTTGCGGTGATCGTTGCCGTGGTGTTGGGCACCACAATCGGCTGTCCGCCGATGGTAAACGGGTTGGGCTGCACCACAATCGGGGTTTCCGTCACCCGCAAGGTCAGCCCGCCTTGCGACACCGCAACACGGCTTATTTTCACATCTGCCCCCAAAACGATGGTGCCCGAGCGTTGGTCAACCACCACCCGCGCCCGTTGCTCGGGTTTAACCTCTATATTTTCCAGTAGCGCCACCAACTGCGCGGGCGACGGCGCGTTGGTGGCATTCAGGTTCAACTCCACCGTGCCCGAATCCAGCATCCGGGCGATTGGCGCGCCAAAACGCTCGTTAATCGCGCGCTCGATCCGCGCGGCGGTGGTAAAATCCGGGTCGCGAAGCGCCAGCCGCATTTGCTGCACCGCATTGAAATCAAACACTATTTCACGCTCGACCCGCGCGCCAGACGGGATAACCCCCGAGGTCGGGACCCCTTGGGTAACCGAAGCCCCCGCCCCGCCTGCCGTAACCCCGCCCGCAATCACCGAGCCTTGGGCCACCGCATATATCTGGCCGTCGGCCGCATTTAGCGGGGTCATGATAAGGGTGCCGCCGAGCAGGCTTTTGGCGTCACCGATGGTTGAAACCGTAATGTCGATCTGCCCGCCAGCCCGCGCAAAGGGTGGCAGGTTTGCGGTTACCAGCACTGCCGCCACGTTTTTTGTGCGAAAGCTCTCGCCGGTGATGTTAATGCCGAGACGTTCCAGCAGATTGGTCAACGCCTCTTCGGTGAAGGGTGAGTTGCGCAGCCCGTCGCCAGTGCCGTTAAGGCCCACCACCAAGCCGTAACCAACCAGATCATTGCCGCGCACCCCGTCGATCTCGACAAGGTCTTTTATCCGCACCTGTTGTGCAAAAGCCGGCAGGGATAAAACAAACAAAACGGCCATACTGGCGCGCAATGCTCTATGTAAAAATGTAGCCAAAGGTTTCACCTCAGATAGTTTTGCAGCCTCAGGTTGGAAAGGCGGGCGGTAATGGTGTAGATCGCTTCCATCTGGCCTTGCAGGGCCTGAAAACGGGTGGCGGCCTCATACGGGTCCGCGGATAAAATAGCGTTTCGGTTGATTTCAAAGGTCGAGGCCTCGGCCGAATTGCGCGCCGAGGCGTTGTCGATCTGCTTTTCAACAAAACCGAGGCCCTGGCGCATATCAATCAAGCCGTCATTGGTGGAAATAGCGCCAAGGGCGGCCTCGCGCAGCATGTTCATGCTGTCTTGGGGGCTGCCGGCGTGGTCACCATTGGCGGCAATTGCAGCCATCGCCACATTGCGCAGCGCACTCCGGATCGCCAGATCATCACCGCGCAGCGAATAATTGACAACCTCGCCATTCGCAACCTCTGCCCCCGGGGCATTTAGCGCCGAACCGGTAAAGCCGGTGGTCATAAACCCGCCAGCGGGGTTAAAGAAATAGTCGTCAATCGCGGCAATCGCGGTGGTTGAATCGGGGGCCGCTGCGGTTAGCGCGGCAATATCGTTATACATGGTTTCAGCGTCAATCACCGCCGCGCCGTCAACCCCCGCGCCGGCAAACAGCGCTTGACCCGCATATTGGGCGTTGATCGCCGAGACCATCCGGTCAAGCGCGCCGCGTGCTGAACCGGCTACGGTAAAGGCCTGCGGCGGGCTGGCGATATCGGTGGCGGCCAACAGCTCGACCCCGAAACCCGCCAGCGTGTTCTGGATGTTTTCCATATTCAGCTGGGTCGCCGCCGCCTTGGCCGAGGCATCGCGGATAGTGCCCGCCCGCAGGTCAATCTGGGCCAAATTGCGCTCAATCGCGAAAAGCGGACCAAAATCACCGCCGGTGGCTTTCACGAGGTCGGATTTGCGGCCCGAGGAGACCTCTTGGCCCGCCGCATTAAGCGCCAGTTTGGCCTGGGTATTGGTGCGCGCCATCTGCATAGAGGTCGCAAGGTTAGAAACGCCGGTATACATCTAGATCTCCAACAAGGTTTTCATGAGCTGGTCTGCGGTTGAAATCACCCGCGCATTGGCGGCGTAAGCTTGCTCGATCATGACCAGCTGCTGCATTTCATAATCGGTATCAACGCCGGTGATGCTAAGCTCGCTTTCGCGTAAAATATCGAACTGGCCGGCATTATAGGCGGTGGTGTCCTCGGCCCGCACCGCTTGCGCGGCGACCAGCGCCGAAACGCCCTCGGCCAATTCGGTGGCGCTGGAAAGGTTGATCAGGCCGGTGGCGGCAGCCGGGGTGCGCTCGGCCATCATGGCGTCGACCATGCGGCGCAACTGGCTGTCATCGCCCGCCGGGCCTTGGGCCAGCGCGTTTATGCCGTCACGCAAGCGCCACAGATCACCGCCTTGTGCAGGGTCAACGGCGGCGTTTATTTTCAGGCGCTGGGCCAGGGCCAGCTCATCCCCCGCCACAAAGGCAGCCCCATTATCAGTGAACAGACCCGCGTCGCCCGCTGCCAGTGTCGGGTCGGTGGTCGGGCTTTGGAAGCGTTCCAGCAGATCGAGCGCCACCGCGTCGATGCGGGCGTTGAATTCGGGCGCTTTTATATCACGCACCTCGAAAGCCGCGCTTAATGTGCCACCCTCCAGCTGGCCGCTGCCAGTGCCGATGCTCATCGGGCGACCGTTTAGCGTAAGGCCCGAAAGCGCGCCCGAGGCGAGGGTCATATCAGGGGTGATAACCGGCGTGGCGCTAAAACCAAGCTCGCCCGCCTGCCCGTCGATCAGCGCCGCCCCGCCTTCGGTGTAAAGCGCCACCACCCCGCCCTCGCGCGCGATTTGTTTGATCGGGATCACGCTCGACACCTGATCGATCAGCTTTTTGCGCACGTCTTCAAGGGCGGCGGTATCGCCGCTGCCTTGGCGCAAGCGAATTTCCATGTTGACAGATTCGATCTGCTTCAGCGCCAGATTTACATCGCGCACCTGCGTGGCGATCGAGGCATCGGCATCCATCCGCACCGTCATGGTCTGGGTCGAGATTATTTTTAGCGTGTCTGCCAGATTGCCTGCCTCGGCCAGCACCCGCTCGCGGGCGGGGGCAGAGGCAGGGGTGTTGGCCGCCGTGCGCAGGGCATTTTCAAAGCTCAGCATCCGCGCGCCGAGCGCGCCGGGGTCACCCGGAACGCCAAGGGTTTCAGCCATGCGGCTGCTGGCCTGACCAAGCACATTGGCATTGCCATATTCAGCCCCCCGCGCCCGCCGGCTGGAGGTGGCGTAAAGATCAAGCGCGCGGTTGATAGAGCTGACATTAACCCCCATACCGGTGCCCGCCAGCACCTGCTGGCTGGTTATGACCTCACGCCGGGCATAGTTTTCGTTCATGGCGTTGGCCACGTTGTTGGACGTGATCTCGGCCATGCGGGAAACCGAGGCAAGCCCCGAATAGGCGTTGGATATAGCGGCTGAAATACTCATGGCTTAACCCCTTTCATCTGGCTGCTAGCGCTTGATATTGGTGGTTTCCTGCAACATTTCGTCAACCGTCTGGATGATTTTCGCGTTAGAGGAATAGGCGCGCTGGGTCTGGATCAGCGCGGTCAGTTCACCGGCGATATCGGTGGTGCTTTCTTCGCGGGCATAGCCGATGGTTTCACCGGTCGGGCCCGAGCCGGCATCCCACAAGAACATCGCGCCGCTATTGCGGGTTATGGCATAGGTCTGGTTTGGCAGGGCCTCAAGCGCGTTGGCATTGGGCACATCAATTAGCGGCACGCGGAATATTTCTTTGCTAAAGCCGGTATCATAGCTGGCCGAAACTATACCGTTTTTATCAATTTCCATGCCAATCACATTACCGGTCGGCGCCCCGTTTTTCGACAGGTTGATCGGGGCAAAACTGCTGGAAAGCTGGGTCATACGGTCGTTAGAGCCGATCAGCCCAACGCTGATCTCGACCGGCCCACGGTCAAAGTTAACGTTCAAACCGCCGGTCGTGGCATTATAGGTGCCACCATATACCGGCGTGACGCTCAACAGCGAGCCGCCCAGTGCTGTGGTCCCATCAAACTGCACGGTAAATTCGGCGATCGGGGCCGCGCCGGTGGCAAGGTCGGTGATCTCCATTTTCCATTGGTTGGACTGGCCGGTGACCGGAAGGATCGGCGTAAAGGTCGAGGTCATGGTCTGGGTGGTGCCGAGGTTATCAAAATACTCGATCGACAGATCAAACGGGTCGCCGGTGCCCGCAGCCTGTGTGGCGGTGGCGGGCAGGTTGATGCCCAGCTGGATTTCGGTTGTCGGGTTGGCGGCAAACTGGTTATGGGCAATATTTACCGGCTGCAGCCCCGCCGCGCTATCGCGTGGAAAGGGCGGAAAAGTGCCATCGGGGTTGGCGGGCCACCCCATTAGCACCAAGCCGCTGTTAGAGGTCAGCATGCCCTCGGCGTCGGGGCGAAACGAGCCGGTTGTCGCAAGGCGAAGCGGCAGGGCCGCGCTGGTATCGGCCAGTGAAGAGCTGGGCGTTACCGGCAAGAACCCGCGACCGCCAATAGCGATATCCATCGAATTGGCGGTGGTAATCAATGACCCTTGTGTCGAAATATTGCGAAAGGTTGCCACCTGCACCCCGCCCGCCACATAGCTACCGGCGCGCCCCGACAGGGTCATGGCGGTAAAGTCCGCATCGACCCGTTTATACCCGAATGTCTTGGCATTGGCGATATTGTCTGAAATCGTTGCCAGTTTGCTGGCATTCACATTAAGGCCAGAGATACCGGCATTCATGGAGGAGGAGAGGGTCATCGAAAATCCTTTTCGCAACTAAACTACATGTTCAACTCCCACTCTTGCGCCGCTTCGGTTAAGAAGGGGCTAACAGACAAAATTGTAACTAAATTTAGCGCCTAGCGGTCTTGGCGCAACAACGTGATCTCTAGCCTGCGGTTACGATAGGCAGGGGCGCCCTCACCCACTGGCACGCGGTCTGACGCGCCGGTAAGGCGGGTAAAACGCTGGGCATCAACCCCGTTTTCAACCATGACCGCGTTTGAAATCAGCGCCCGCCCACCGGTCAGGGCAAAACCGTTGGGGCCGTTTGCCAGCTCTGGCTCTTTGTCGATATGGCCGGTAATGGCGATGTTGTTGGTGACGGTATTAAACACCCGGCTGATCATCTTGAGCAAGGCAAACATTTTTGGCGTGGGCTGGTTGGTGCCAGGCTCAAATAGCGGTGAATCAGGCAAATCGAACACATCGATAATCAACCCTTCATCGGTAACCCGCGTTGACACATGCTGCAACAGCGGGTCCTCGACCCAGCTTTCACCGGTATTGCCGCGAAACATGTTCTCGACCTCGGCGAATTGCGCATCGGATACATCACCCTGCCCTGTCGGGTCTGCTGCCGAGGTACCGGTAGAGCCGTCTTGGCCCGAAACTTTCTCGGCCTGCTCGCCAACAGTGCCCGCCTGCACATTGGTTTTGGTGTCTTGCGAGAAAACCGTGTCGCCGCCAAACATCCCCGAACCGCCGCCGTTTTCGGTAAAAATAGGAATGCCGGGGTTAAAATAGGCGGCAATGCCCTGTCGCTGTTCTTCCGAGGTGGCGTTCAGCAGCCACATCAGCAGAAAAAACGCCATCATCGCGGTTACAAAGTCGGCATAGGCCACCTTCCAGGCACCGCCATGGTGGCCCGCTGCAATGATCTTTTTCTTTTTAATAATGATAATAGGGCGTAAATTATCCCCAGCATTCCCAGCCATATCGGCCCCCATATTTCCACTTCCCAAAGCCAATATAGGGGGCGAATCCTTACCAAGGTCATAATGATAAAATTGTCCTTGCCACCGTGGTTAAGCCCACGTTAAGCAGGCATATGGCGCATAAAACACTGGCCCTCACCATGGGCGACCCCGCAGGCATTGGCCCTGAAATTACCCTAAAAGCACTGGCCGCCCTGCCGGACCCTTCCCAATTTCCAATTTTGGGCGATCCGATGGTCATGCAGAGGGCGGCTGATTCTTTTGATATCCCGCTCCATGTAATGGTCGCAATCACGGATCGGCGCGCAGGCGCGTTTAACCTGTTGCCCACCAGCCAGCTTACCGCCCTGCCCCCTTTGGGCAAAGTTTCAGCCGAGGCCGGAGGGGCGGCTTATAAAGCCATCGCCAAAGGCATCGCGCTTTCACTTAGCGGCGATATTGCCGGCATCGTCACCGCCCCTATTCATAAAGAGGCGCTGAAGGCTGCGGGCCACAGCTACCCCGGCCATACCGAGATTTTGGCTGACCATGCGAATGCCGACGTTGCCATGATGCTGGCCAATGACGAGATAAAAAC
>CAYWXQ010000027.1:0-19564 GCA_964462475.1 uncultured Rhodobacterales bacterium
AGGCCAAAAAGGCCAAGCTCAAAGAGCGCATCCGCGAGATGGCCGACAAGCTTATCCGCGTTGCCGCCGAGCGCGCCCTGCGCAAGGGCCGCGTTTTTACCCCGCCAGACGGGCTATGGGCCGAGTTTTGCGCCCGCTTTCCCTATAGCGAGACCGACGATCAGCTGAATGCAATTGACGACGTGATCAGCGACCTTGCCAGCGGCCGCCCGATGGACCGGCTGATTTGCGGCGATGTCGGCTTTGGCAAAACCGAGGTCGCGATGCGCGCGGCTTTTGTGGCCACCATGTCGGGCGTGCAGGTGGCGATCATTGCCCCGACCACGCTTTTGGCCCGCCAACATGCCCAAAGTTTTACTGAACGTTTTCGCGGGCTACCGGTGCAGGTGCGGCAGATGTCGCGCTTCGTGGGCACCAAGGAGATGGCCAAAACCCGTGATGGCCTAGCGCGCGGCACGGTTGATATCGTGATCGGCACCCATGCTTTGCTGGCCAAAAACATCCGCTTTGCCAATCTCGGTATGGTGGTGATCGACGAAGAACAAAAATTCGGCGTCACCCATAAAGAGCGCCTGAAAGCCCTTAAATCAGAGGTCCATGTGCTGACGCTTAGCGCCACGCCCATCCCCCGCACCCTGCAAATGGCGCTGTCGGGCGTGCGCGAGCTTAGCCTGATCGGCACCCCGCCGGTCGATCGCCTTGCCATCCGCACCTATGTGTCAGAGTTTGATCAGGTTACCATCCGCGAGGCCCTGCTGCGCGAGCATTATCGCGGTGGCCAAAGCTTTTATGTGGTGCCACGGGTCAAAGACATTGCCGATATCGAGGATTTTTTGCGCGAGCAGGTGCCCGAGGTCAAGGTCACCGTCGCCCATGGCCAGATGGCGGCGGGCGAGCTTGATGACAAGATGAACGCCTTTTATGACGGCCAATATGATGTGCTGCTGGCGACCACCATTGTCGAAAGCGGTCTTGATATTCCTGCTGCCAATACCCTTATTGTGCACCGCGCCGATATGTTCGGCCTAAGCCAGCTTTACCAGATCCGCGGGCGGGTAGGGCGCTCCAAAATTCGTGCTTACGCCTATTTCACCACCAAACCGCGTAAGCCCCTGACCCCGCAAGCCGAAAAACGCCTTAAAGTGCTTGGCTCGCTGGATAGCCTCGGGGCAGGCTTTACCATCGCCTCGCAAGACCTTGATATCAGGGGCGCAGGCAATATTTTGGGCGATGAGCAATCGGGGCAGGTGCGCGAGGTCGGTTACGAGCTTTATCAGGAAATGCTGGAAGAGGCGATTGCCAAGATGAAGGCGGGAAAGATGGAGGGGTTAAGCGATGCCGACGACCATTGGGCACCGCAAATAAACCTCGGGGTGCCGGTGCTGATACCCGATGATTATGTCGCCGATCTCGATGTGCGCCTCGGGCTTTACCGGCGGCTATCCGGCCTTGGCTCCAAGGTCGAGCTCGAGGGGTTCGCGGCCGAGCTGATTGACCGTTTTGGCAAGCTGCCGCGTGAGGTCACGACCCTGATGAACATTGTGCGCATCAAAACCGCGTGCCGCAAGGCCGGTATCGCCAAGCTGGATGGCGGGCCAAAGGGGGCCACTATTCAGTTTTATAAAGACAAGTTCGCCAATCCGGCGGGGTTGATTGATTTCATCCATGCCCAGAACGGCCACGCCAAGGTCCGCGACAACAAAATTGTGGTCCGCCGTGACTGGCCCAATAACGCCGCCAAGATCAAGGGCGCGTTCGCAATCGCCCAAGATCTGGCGAGGGTGGCAAAACCGTGAGCGTAGCGCCCCAATGAAAACCCGTAGCGGCTATAAAACCGACCGCCTCGGCTGGGCTGCGCTGTTGCCGCCGCGCGATGCGCGCCCGCCGCTGGTTGGCACGCATCACGCGGCCTGGGGGGTTGTCGGGGCCGGTGTAACCGGGCTGGCCTGCGCGCGGCGGCTGGCCGAGCTGCACCCGGGGCAGCAGGTTTATGTGCTCGAGGCGCGCGAAATTGCGCAGGGGGCCTCGGGGCGCAGCTCGGGCTTTGCGGTTGATAACAGCCGTTTTGGCGGCGCTTTTAATGCGGCGCAGGCGGGTGATTACAAACGGGTCAACCGGATAAACCGCGCTGGTTTGGAGGCTTTGCGATCACGGGTTGCCACCCTGAAAATCTCTTGCCAGTGGCAGGAAAACGGGTTTGTGCATGGCGCTGCCGACCGGCGGGCGAAGGCGGAATATGGCCATTATCTAGGGTATTTGCAGGCGCTGGAAATTGCCCATACTCCGCTTGACAGCGCCGCGCTTGCCGCCCGCCTTGGCACCGGGCATTACCAAAACGGCGTGCATGTTCATGCGGGGGCCCTGGTGCAGCCGGCCGCATTGGTGCGCGGGCTGGCCGAGGCGCTGCCCGCCAATGTGCAGCTGTTTGAGCGCAGTCCGGTGGTTGAAATAACCAACCGCACGCTGCACCTGCCAAACGGTATACTGCACGCCGACAAAATTATCCTGGCCACCAATTACGAGGCCGGCAGGCTTGGGTTTTTGCAACGCTATTTAACCGGCATCACCCTGTCGGGCAGTTTTACCCGCGTTCTGACCGGGGCCGAGCGTGAAAGCCTTGGCACGCTAAAGCAATGGGGGGTGCTGTCGCTGCATAATGCGGGGGCGACGGTGCGGCTGACCGCCGACCACCGGATTTGCTTGCGAAACACGGCTGAATACCATGGTGGCGCGTTGCTGAGCGCGGCCCAACTGGCGCGCCGTCAGCGCACCCATCGCGCCGCGTTTGATGCACGGTTTCCGCACCTTCGGCAGGTGCCGTTTGAGCACGCATGGTCGGGGGTTGAGGGTATCAGCCGCAACAACACAAACTTCTTTGGCCAGCAAAGCAAGGGCGTTTTTTTTGCCGGTGGCTATAATGGCTCGGGCATCAGCCGTGGCACCGCTTTTGGTGTGGCGATGGCCGAATATGCCAGCGGCGGGCAATCGGCGCTGATTAGTGATTGCCTGGCATCCGCACCGGCCAGCTGGACCCCGCCGCGCCCGTTTCTTGATATCGGCGCGGCGCTTTCGGCCAAGGTCCAGTATCTGGGCCTTGGCAAAGACGGCTAGTTCGTGGCCGGTGTGACCATGGCCGAAATCGTGTCTTTCAGCCGCAACGACCCCACCAGATTGCCGGTTTGCCTGTCACGCACATTGGCGCTGACCGCGTCTTGCTGCGACATCGCCTGTGCGGCGTTTTCAAGCCGGTCATCGGGGGCGACCTCGACCGTGATCTTGCCTTTTATCGGGTCGGGGTCCATGATGGTTGAAACCGAAATCACCCGACCGCGGTTAACCTCTTTAACAAAATCGGTGATATAGGAGTCGGCGGGGTTAAGCACAATTTCCTGCCCGCTGCCCTGCTGGATAACCGCGCCGTCGCGCAAAATCGCGATCCGGTCGCCCAGCCGCAGGGCCTCGTCGAGGTCGTGGGTGATGAAGACCACGGTTTTTTGCAGTTCGGACTGGATGTCGAGCAAAACCGCCTGCATATCGGTGCGGATCAGCGGGTCTAACGCCGAAAACGCCTCGTCCATCAGCAGAATATCGGCGTCGTTGCTAAGCGCGCGCGCCAGCCCCACCCGTTGCTGCATGCCGCCCGACAGTTGGTTGGGATAGTGGTTTTCAAACCCCGTCAGCCCGACGCGGTCGATCCAGCGCATGGCGCGGTCCGTGGCTTCTGCTTTTTTAACGCCTTGAATTTCCAACCCGTAAACCGTGTTTTGAACCACCGTGCGGTGCGGCAGCAGCGCGAATTTCTGAAACACCATCGCGGTTTTGTGGCGGCGAAAGGTCAGCAGATCAGACGTTGACATCTGGCAAACATCGACGCCCTCATACTGCACGCTGCCCGCCGTTGGGTCTATCAGCCGGTTGATATGCCGGATCAGGGTTGATTTTCCCGAGCCGGACAGCCCCATAACCACCTGTATTTTACCAGCGGGCATAGAGATGTTGATGTCTTTCAACCCCAGCACATGGCCGTGCTTTTCGTTCAGCTCGGCCTTTGACATGCCGTTTTGCACGGCCTTTACATAATTTTCGCCACGCGGGCCGAAAATTTTGTAAAGGTCCTTTATTTCAATGCCGTGACTAGCCATGGATCACCTCTGAATGCTTTTGCAGCCGTTTGCCGAATTTCTGTGAAACGCGGTCAAACACGATCGCGATCGCCATGATCGCCAGCCCGTTCATAAAGCCAAGGGTGATATACTGGTTGTTAACCGCTTTCAGCACCTCCATCCCCAGCCCGCGCACCCCGATCAGGGCGGCCACCACCACCATCGCCAGCGCCATCATGATGGTCTGGTTGACGCCGGCAAAAATATTGGGCAGCGCCAGCGGCATTTGCACGCTCCACAGTTTTTGTCGCGGCGAGGCACCAAAGGCGTCGGCGGCTTCAAGCACGTCTTTATCGACCAGCCGGATGCCCAGGTTGGTAAGCCGCACAATCGGCGGAATCGCATAGATACACACCGCAATCAGCCCCGGGATTTTGCCAAGGCCCAGCAGCAGGATGATGGGAATAAGGTAAACAAAAGCCGGCACGGTTTGCATGAAATCCAGCACCGGTGTGACAATCGCCTGCATCCGGTCGGATTTAGACATTAAAATACCAAAGGGAATGCCGATAACAATACACACCAATGTGGCCACCGACACCAGCGCCAGCGTATACATGGTGTTTTCCCACATGCCCAGATACCCGATCAGGCCAAGCGACCCCATGGTCACCAAAACCAGTTGCCAACTGCGCGACCCAAGCCACACCAGCAGCGCAATAACCACCATAACAACCGGCCACGGGCTGTTGATAAGAAGCCTTTCAAACCACACCAGAAAGTTCAGCAGCGGTTTGAAAAAGTTCTCGAGGCTTTGGCCGTAAGCGCGCGAGAATTCCAGAAACGCCTGATCGCCCGCTTTCTTGAAATCGCGCAGGTCAGTCCGGCCTATTTCCGGAAACTTATACCAGTCCCACATGTTAATGCTCCTTTGTTACCTCAAAACAAAAGCCCGGCAGCGCATGGCTGCCGGGCTTGTTGACAAAAAAACCGGCCTTAAAGCGCCGCTTTTACTTTGGCGGCCACTTCTGCCGGAACCCACTGGGTCCAGATGTTTTCATAGCGCGACAGGAATTCGTATGCCGCATCAACGCCCTCGGCTTGCTCGTCTGACATGTATACCAGCATCGCGCCCATGACATCGCCGGGGTATACCCGTGCGGCCAGATAGTCGTTGATTGCGCCACCATTTTGCATGAAATCGGCGGTTACAATGGTGAACACCTCGGATTTGACCCATGAGGTTTCTGGCGGGTTTTCGCAATCGGGCACGGAAATACAGGTGTTCCATACATCGTCACCGGCGAAGGGCACGCCAAACGGCACCTGCACCATGTTATATTTGCCGATCAGCGCGGTTGGCGACCAGTAGTAGCCAACCCAGTTTTCGCCGCGCTGGTTGGCCTTGGCGATAGAGCCGTCAAGCCCCGCAGCCGAGCCCGGATCAACCAGCACCCAGCCTTTGTCGGCCATGCCAAACGCCTTGAACAGCGAGATGTTAACCTGCTGGCACCCCCAGCCCGCCGGACAGCCAATAAAGGCCCCAAGTGCCGGGTCTTCGGCCGACGGAAACAGATCGGGGCGCTCAATCAGATCAAGCACGGTTTTGATCTCGGGGTTGGCCTCCAGCGTATAAGAGGGCACCCACCAGCCTTCGCCCAGCCCTTGGATCGGGCCTTTGTTGACCGCAAACAGCCGTTTATCGGCCAGCGCCTGGTCAACCAGCGTGCGCACGCCGTTCACCCATTGTTCACCCGCGATCTGCGGCACGCCTTTTTCGTTCATCGAGGCAAAGATCGGTGCGGTGCCGCCAATAATCAGCTCGACATTGCAGCCATAGCCCTTTTCGAGGATGATCTTGTCGACATTGGCAAGCAGCTCGCCCGAGGCCCAGTTGAATTCGGCCATGGTGATATCGCCGCATTCTTGTGCTTGTGCCGTGGCAGATGTGCCAAGGCCCAATCCGATGCTGGCAATTATGGCTGACGCTAGTATTTTTCTCATATTCTCACTCCGTTGGATCATTGGGGGGATTAGTGGTTGCGACACGCAAACGGCGCATATCGCGCCGGAACAGGGGTGGCAACATTTCCGGACACAGGGGGCCGGTTTGGGTAATATATGGCAAAAAGCCGGTTCATACACAAACCCTAGCAGCCAGCCCCCCGGCTGTGAACCTAAAATCGGCAACAAATCGCCAGAATACGACACGCGGCGCGCACAAAAGCGCCATTTTCCGGAGAATTTTGCCGGTATCGGCCCATAAGTCCGGGTCATAAAAAAGGCCGGTGTCGCCACCAGCCTTTATGCTTCAATCTGGGGAAGTATTTAGCTTGCGCGCACAATCTTGCCGCCGCCCTGATGCCAGTGCATCAGGCCGCCAAGATTGTATACCTCGGTAAAACCGTTGGCCAGCAGCATTTGCGCCGCCATGTTGGAGCGCGCACCAGACGCACAATAAAGAATAACCGGCTTGTCGGGGTCAAGCCCGGGGTGAAACTCGGGGTGGCGCGGGTCGGCCTTTGACGGCATCATCATTAACGGGATGTGCAGCGCGCCCTCGGCGATGCCCGAGGACATCAGCTCGTTAATGTCGCGCACATCGATGATGGTGGCTTGGTTGGCGTTGACCTTGGCAACCGCGTCGGCGGGCGCGATGCCCTGCACGGTGGGTTGCGCGGTGGTTTGCGCGGTGGTTTTTGTGGTGGCGGGGCGGCCAAATGGCATGTTCATGGGAATCTCCCTCGTGTGTGACTTTGTTGCGATTACAGATAATTGATGTGGGTCAATAATCAACCCCTAACATTCATAAAAGTGAATATTACCAATTTGCACTGTTGAATCGGGAAAATTGCTTGCAATGTTTACGAAATGTTCTCATATTTGTGCTTGGCGCGCCGCTATGTTAGGCACGCCACAAACAGGGGACGGCAAGGCATGTTTAAAAATATCGAGGTGCGGGGCGCGCGGGCGCATAATCTAAAAAACATCGACGTGGATATCCCGCGCGATAAACTGGTGGTTATTACCGGCCTTTCCGGCTCGGGCAAGTCCAGCCTGGCGTTTGATACGATTTATGCCGAGGGCCAGCGCCGTTATGTTGAAAGCCTTAGCGCCTATGCGCGCCAGTTTCTGGACATGATGCAAAAGCCCGATATGGACCATATATCCGGCCTTTCCCCTGCCATTTCGATTGAACAGAAAACCACCTCCAAAAACCCGCGCTCGACCGTGGGCACAGTGACCGAGATTTACGACTATATGCGCCTGCTTTTCGCCCGCGTCGGCACGCCGTATTCGCCCGCCACCGGCCTGCCGATAGAGGCCCAGCAGGTCAGCGAAATGGTCGACCGGATTATGGCGATGGAACCGGGCACGCGGGCCTATTTGCTGGCCCCGATCGTGCGCGACCGCAAGGGCGAATACGCCAAGGATTTCGCTGAACTGCGCAAAACCGGCTTTCAGCGCATCAAGGTAGACGGTGCTTTTTACGAGCTCGACGAGCCGCCGGTTCTGGATAAAAAGTTTCGCCATAACATAGATGTGGTGGTGGACCGGCTGGTGCTGAAAGCGGGTTTGGAGGCCCGCCTTGCCGACAGCCTGCGCACAGCACTTGATCTGGCCGACGGTATCGCGGTGCTTGAAATTGCCGATGATTCGGCCGAGCGCCATGTGTTTTCCGAGAATTACGCCTGTCCGGTCAGCGGCTTTACCATCCCCGAAATCGAGCCGCGGCTGTTTTCGTTCAACGCGCCTTTTGGTGCATGTCCGGCCTGTGACGGCCTTGGCGTCGAGATGTTTTTTGACGAAAACCTGATCGTGCCGGACCAGTCGATCACGCTATACAACGGCGCGCTGGCCCCGTGGAACAAGGGTAAATCACCCTATTTTCGCCAAACCATCGAGGCGATTGCCAAGCATTACAAGTTCAAAAGATCACTGCCATGGAGCGAGCTGCCCAAAGACGTGCAGCAGGTCATGCTATATGGCTCAAACGGCGAAGAGATCAAGTTTCGGTATGACGAGGGCGGGCGGGTTTACGAGGTAAAACGCCCGTTTGAGGGCGTGATCCCCAACATGCAGCGCCGCTACCGCGAGACCGACAGTAACTGGATTCGCGAGGAATTCGAGCGCTACCAAAACACCAAGCACTGCGAGGCTTGCAACGGCTACCGCCTGAAGCCCGAGGCGCTGGCGGTGAAAATCGCCGACATGCATGCGGGGCAGGTGGTGCAGCTTTCGATTCAAGAGGCGCTGGACTGGGTTGAAAGCGTGCCGGCCAGCCTCGGCAAGCAAAAAAACCAGATCGCGGCAGCGATCCTGAAGGAAATTCGCGAGCGGTTGGGCTTTTTGGTAAATGTCGGGCTGAATTACCTGACACTGGCGCGGGCTTCGGGCACGCTTTCTGGCGGCGAAAGCCAGCGTATCCGCCTTGCCAGCCAGATCGGCTCTGGCCTGACCGGCGTGCTTTATGTGCTGGATGAACCCAGTATTGGCTTGCACCAGCGCGATAATGGCCGCCTGCTGACCACGCTTAAAAACCTGCGCGATCAGGGCAATTCGGTGCTGGTGGTCGAGCATGACGAAGAGGCGATTCGCGAGGCCGACCATGTGCTGGATATCGGCCCGGGCGCCGGCATTCATGGGGGCGAGATTATTGCCCAAGGCACACCGGACGAGATTGCCGCCTGCGCGGCCTCGATCACCGGCCAGTATCTGACCGGCAAACGCCGCATTCCGGTGCCGCTGGAGCGCCGCAAGGGCACCGGCAAAAAGGTGGTGGTAAAAGGGGCAACGGGCAATAACCTGAAGGGCGTTACCGCCAGCTTTCCGCTTGGCACTTTTACCTGCGTTACCGGTGTTTCGGGGGGCGGCAAATCTACCCTTACAATTGAAACCCTGTTCAAAACAGCAAGCATGCGCCTGAATCGGGCGCGGCAAATTCCGGCGCCATGCACCGCAATTACCGGTTTGGAATACCTTGATAAGGTTATTGATATCGACCAGCGCGCGATTGGCCGCACCCCGCGCTCGAACCCTGCTACCTATACCGGCGCGTTTACCCCGATCAGGGACTGGTTTGCCGGCTTGCCCGAATCTCGCACCCGCGGCTATAAGCCCGGGCGCTTTAGCTTTAATGTTAAAGGCGGGCGCTGCGAGGCCTGCAAGGGCGACGGCGTTATAAAAATAGAAATGCATTTTTTGCCCGATGTCTATGTGGAATGTGAAAGCTGCAAGGGCAAGCGCTTTAACCGCGAAACGCTGGAAATCCATTTTAAAGGCAAAAGCATTGCCGACGTGCTGGATATGACGGTGGAAGAGGCCGAAACGTTTTTCCGCGCTGTGCCCGGCATTCGTGATAAGATGACCGCGCTTTTACGGGTCGGTCTTGGCTATATAAAGGTCGGGCAACAAGCGACCACGCTGTCGGGTGGCGAGGCCCAGCGGGTGAAATTGTCAAAGGAACTGGCCAAACGGTCAACCGGCCGCACGCTTTATATTCTGGACGAACCCACCACGGGGCTGCATTTTGAAGATGTAAAAAAGCTGCTGGAAGTGCTGCACGAGCTGGTGGATCAAGGCAATACGGTGGTGGTGATCGAGCATAATCTGGACGTGATAAAAACCGCCGATTATGTGATAGATATCGGCCCCGAGGGCGGTGATGGTGGCGGTGAAATTGTGGCGACAGGCACGCCGGAAGCGATTGCGAAGGCCAAGGGCAGCCATACCGGTTATTATTTGAAGGACATGTTGTAAAATGCGGCGCTTTGAGCGCACATTCGTTGTGAGCCCGCGTTGTGAGCCCAGACCTGCACCGCTTGGCTCGGGCCTGAAATTCTTGATGTCAATGATATAGTTTTGGCGCTGGCGTATAAACTTGTCCTGCCATGTTCCCTTTCATGCGCTGGAAAAACGGCAGACCATTAAAATTCGGCCCTAAATACCCGACGCCAGCCTGCCTTGACCTCGGGGAGGCTAAAGCCCCCCCTCTGCCAAGGCACGGTTTTCAGCAAAGCTGAAAACACGGGTTGCCGCCGGCCGTGGCCTCGGCTGCGCCTCGGTGGTCTGCGCTGCCAGCCATTGCAATTCGCCGCCAATTCCGCTTGGATACCGGAAAAATATTGCGGAGCCAGCATGACCACCGAAATGACACAAAAATGACCACTGACCAAATTATCCTGTTCTCGCTGTTCGGCGGCGTGTTTGTGTTTTTGCTCTGGGGCAAGTTTCGTTATGATTTGGTGGCCTTTACCGCGCTTTTGCTCGGTGTCGTATCGGGCGTTATCCCGACCAAGGCCGCGTTTTCGGGTTTTGGCCACCCTGCCACGCTTGTGGTCGCGCTGGTGCTGGTGGTTTCGGCCGGGCTTGTGCGCTCGGGCGCGGTGTTTTTGATCACCCGCACGCTGGTTGATGCCAGCCGCTCGCTGGGGGCGCATATTGCCCTGATGGGGGCGATTGGCGGCGTGCTTTCGGGGTTTATGAACAACGTCGCCGCGCTGGCGCTGCTGATGCCGGTTGACATTCAGACCGCGCGCAAGGCCAAGCGCGCGCCGGGGCTTTCGCTGATGCCGCTGTCATTTGCCACCATTCTGGGCGGGATGATCACCCTGATCGGCACCCCGCCCAATATCATCATCGCCACCATCCGCGAAGACAGCCTTGGTGCGCCGTTCGCGATGTTTGATTTTGCCCCCGTGGGGGGGGTGGCCGCCATTGCCGTCCTTTTGTTTGTGGCCCTGATCGGCTGGCGGCTGATCCCGCAACCAAAGGGCGGCGAGGCCAGCGACCCGATGGCCGATCTGGCACAATATGTTGCCGAGCTCACCGTCCCCGAAGGCTCTGGCCTGATCGGCCAGCGCCTATCGGAACTTTATGAAACCGCTGATAAAAACGAGGTCGCCATTTTGGGACTGGTGCGCCAGGGCAAGCGCCGCTATGGCACCGCCCGCAGCACCAAACTGCGAGCGGGCGATGCACTGGTGCTAGAGGCCGCGCCCGACGCGCTAGACGAATTTCGCGCCGCGCTTTCGCTTGATTTCGCCGATGCCAAACGGCAAGACGCCCTGCGCGCCGACGGTGACGGGCTAAACATGATCGAGGTGGTGGTGACCGAGGAATCGCGCATCAACGGCAAAACCGCGATGGCCATCGGGCTGGGCTGGCGCCGGCGCACCGTGCTGATGGGGATCGCCCGCCAGGGCCGCAAGATCAGAAGCCATATCCGCAAAACGCCGGTGCGCGCCGGTGATATATTGCTGCTGCTGGTGCCCAGCGATCAGGCCAGCGAAGTGGTTGAATGGCTGGGCTGCCTGCCACTGGCCGAGCGCGGGCTGGCCGTGACCGAGGAAAAAAAGGTATGGCTGGCCATCGGGTTGTTTGCCGCCGCCGTGGCCGCCGCCAGCTTTGGGCTGGTCTATTTGCCGGTGGCGCTGGGGCTGGTGGTGGTGGGTTTTGTGCTGTTCAAAATACTGCCGCTAACCGAGATTTACACCCATATCAGCTGGCCGGTGGTGGTGCTGCTTGGCTCGATGATCCCGCTTGGTGCCGCGCTTGAAACCTCGGGCGGCACCGAGCTGATATCGGGCTGGCTGATCACCCTGACGGCCGGCATGGCCCCGTGGGCGATTTTGACGATTTTGATGATCGTCACCATGACCCTGTCGGATGTGCTAAACAACACCGCCACCACCATCGTTGCCGCCCCCATCGCCATCCAGATGGCGACCACGCTTGGCGTTAACCCCGACCCGTTTTTAATGGCGGTGGCGGTGGCGGCATCCTGCGCGTTTTTGACCCCGATCGGCCACAAAAACAACACGCTGATTTTAGGCCCCGGCGGTTACAGCTTTGGGGATTACTGGCGTATGGGCTTGCCATTGGAGATCATTGTTGTGGCCGTCAGTATCCCGGCCATCTTATACTTTTGGCCGCTTTAAACATTTTGTATCCCGATTATTGGCTTTGGGTTTTCCGGCATACCCGTATCAGTTTGGGCTCCGGAGTTTCCTATCGGAAACAAAAAACGACATTTCACTCCTGAATTACAACATATTACCCTTGATCTATGGGCCCGATTTCGGGTATCAGCGCGGCGGGCAGGTCGTCGGAATAAGCGCGAGCGATGGTCGGCTCAGAAATATCGCGCTGATGTAGGAGCCGTCCATGAGCCTCCCCCTCCCGCCGCAGGTCAAGCCTGCGCGCCCCGAATTCTCATCCGGTCCATGCCCAAAACGCCCCGGCTACAGCTTTGATGCTGTTGCCAGCCGCGCCTTTCTGGGGCGCTCGCACCGCGCTGCCGCCCCCAAGGCGCAGCTAAAGGGCGTGATTGATAAAATGACCAAAATCCTTGAAATACCAAGCGATTATCGTGTCGGGATTGTGCCGGCATCCGATACCGGCGCGGTTGAAATGGCGCTGTGGTCGCTTTTGGGCGCGCGCCCGGTTGACGTGCTGGCGTGGGAAAGTTTTGGTGCGGGCTGGGCCAGCGACATTGCCGGCCAGCTCCAGCTCGACGACGTTCAAAAGCTGACGGCGGATTATGGCGAGCTGCCCGACCTGACCAAGGTGCGCAAACAGGCCGATGTGGTTTTCACCTGGAACGGCACCACATCCGGCGCGCGGGTGCCGAATGGCGACTGGATCGCGGATGACCGCGAAGGCCTGACGATTTGTGACGCCACCTCGGCGGCGTTTGCGCAGGAACTGCCGTGGGGCAAGCTCGATGTCACCACCTTTAGCTGGCAAAAAGCCATGGGAGGTGAGGGCGCGCACGGGGTTATTGTGCTGTCGCCCCGCGCGGTGGAGCGGCTGGAAAGCTACACACCCCACCGCCCCTTGCCGAAGATTTTTCGCCTGACCAAGGGCGGCAAGCTGATCGAGGGTATTTTTAAGGGTGCGACCATCAACACCCCTTCGATGCTGGCCGTGGCCGATGCCGACGATGCGCTTGACTGGATGGCAGTGCTGGGGGGTTTGAGCGCCACCCGTGCGCGCGCCGATGCCAATTTTGCCGCGCTGCAAGCATGGGTCGATGCCAGCGACTGGGCCGAGAATCTGGTGGCCGATCCCGCCGCGCGCTCCAACACCTCGGTTTGCCTTAAAATTGGCGATCCGGCGGTGGCGGCGCTTGATAATGACGCGCAAAATGCTTTTGTCAAAACCATGGTCAAGCGGCTGGACGATGCCGGCGCGGCCTATGACATTGGCGGTTATCGCGATGCCCCGGCGGGCTTGCGCATATGGTGCGGGGCGACGGTGGATGTGGCCGATATCACGGCCCTGACCCCGTGGCTAGACTGGGCTTTTGAAACCGCCAAAACAAATTTAGAGCCAAAACAAATTTAGAGGAGGCATAAAATGCCCAAAGTTCTTATATCCGACAAACTTTCCACTGCCGCTGTGCAAATCTTTAAAGACAACGGGGTCGAGGTTGATTTTATGCCAGATCTGGGCAAAGACCCTGCCAAACTGGCTGAAATCATTGGCCAATATGATGGTTTGGCCATTCGTTCGGCCACCAAGGCCACCGCTGACCTGATTGCCAAAGCCGATAACCTTAAGGTCATTGGCCGCGCCGGTATCGGGGTTGATAACGTTGATCTTGCGGCGGCCTCGGCCAAGGGGATTGTGGTGATGAACACGCCGTTTGGCAACTCTATCACCACCGCCGAGCACGCGATTGCGATGATGTTTGCGGTGGCGCGCCAAATTCCGGCCGCCAATGCCAGCACCCAAGCCGGCAAATGGGAGAAATCACGCTTTATGGGCACCGAGATCAGCGGTAAAACGCTGGGGTTGATCGGGTCTGGCAACATTGGCTCGGTGGTGGCCAGCCGCGCCATTGGCCTGAAGATGAAGGTGATCGCCTATGATCCGTTTTTGTCCGAGGACCGAGCCAAGGCGATCGGCGTGACCAAGATTGAAAACCTTGACGATCTGCTCGCCAAGGCCGATTTTATTACGCTCCACCTGCCCAAAACCGACAAAACCGCCAATCTGCTGAGCGCCGACAAGATTGCCAAGATCAAAAAGGGCGCTTACCTGATTAACTGTGCCCGTGGCGGTCTGGTGGATGAAAACGCGGTGGCCGAGGCGCTTAAATCGGGCCAGCTAAAGGGCGCGGCGTTTGATGTTTATGCCAACGAGCCCGCCAAATCCAACGTGTTGTTTGGCCTGCCCAATGTGGTTTGCACCCCGCATCTGGGCGCGGCAACCAGCGAGGCGCAAGAAAACGTGGCCCTGCAAGTGGCCGAACAGATGTCTGATTATCTGGTGCGCGGCGCGATTTCAAACGCCATAAACGCCCCCAGTGTTACCGCCGAGGAAGCGCCGGTGCTGAAGCCGTGGATCGGCTTGGCCGAAATGCTGGGCGGGTTTGCCGGTCAGGTAACCGATAGCGCGATCAAGGAGATCGAGATCGAGTTTGTCGGCAAGGTTGGCGAGCTTAACCTGAAACCGCTGATCGCCACCCTGACAGCGGCGTTAATGAAACCGTTGGTGGGCGAAGGTGGCGTAAATATGGTGTCGGCCCCGATTGTGGCGCGCGAGCGCGGCATCAAAATCAGCGAAACCCGCAAAGACGAGCAGGGCGCTTTTGGCACTTATATGCGCCTGACCGTTACCTCTGAAACCCAGCAACGCTCGGTTGCCGGCGCCATATATTCAGATGGTAAGCCGCGTTTTATCCAGATTAAGGGCATCGGGTTGGAGGCCGAACCGCAGCCCTATATGCTTTATACCACCAACGCCGACTTGCCGGGGTATATTGGCGCGCTGGGCACGACGCTGGGGGCGCTCGGGGTCAACATTGCCACCTTTGCGCTGGGCCGTGTGGTGAAAGACGGCGAGGCGATCGCGCTGGTCGGGGTTGACGCCCCGATTAGCGACGCAACGCTGGATACCATCGCCAGCCTGCCGCAGGTTAAGCAGGCCAAAGCGCTGGCGTTTTAGCAAATGGGGATGTATCGGTCCGGGTGTCGGCGGGTTACAATTATTCGCTTGCCCTGATGGGGGCGATCAGCAAAGGTCGCGCCACAACAACAAAAAAGGGGAAATCCATGACCGACACACCTGTCATCGCCAAAAAAGGCCCGTTTGCCACCGAAGTGGAAGAAGGCAAAAACTATTTTTGGTGCGCTTGCGGGCGCTCCAAAAAACAGCCGTTTTGCGATGGGTCGCACAAAGACACCGGGTTTTCGCCGGTAAAATATACCGCCGAGAAAACCGGAAAAGTGTTTTTTTGCGGCTGCAAGCAGACCGGCAACCAGCCGCTATGTGACGGCACGCACAGCAAGCTTTAACCCAACGGGTTACGATCATACCCGCGGGGTGAATAGCGCCGCGGCACCTTGGCCCCGCCCATGCCGGTTACGCCGCGGCGGCGGGTTCATTTTACTTTCCATCGCCGCAAGCACCCTATATACCCCACCCGTAACTTCCTAACCAAGGGGCATGAGATGGCCAACGTAGTTGTAGTCGGCGCGCAATGGGGCGACGAGGGCAAGGGTAAGATCGTGGATTGGCTAAGCGAGCGCGCCGATGTGATCGCGCGCTTTCAGGGCGGGCATAATGCGGGCCATACCTTGGTGATTGATGGCAAGGTTTATAAGCTAAGCCTTCTGCCCAGCGGCATTGTGCGCGGCGGCAAGCTGTCGGTGATCGGCAACGGCGTGGTGCTCGACCCGTGGGCATTGGGCGAAGAAATTGCAAAACTGGGCGCGCAAGGCGTGGATATTTCACCCGCCAACCTGATGATCGCCGAGAACACCGCACTGATCCTGCCCATTCACGGCGAGCTGGACCGCGCCCGCGAGCAGGTTAACGCCATTGCCAAAATCGGCACCACCGGTCGTGGCATTGGTCCGGCTTACGAGGATAAAGTCGGCCGCCGCGCCATTCGCGTGGCCGATCTGGCCGACGAAGCCACGCTTGATCTGCGCATTTCGCGCCTGCTGACCCACCATAACGCCCTGCGCAACGGGCTGGGGCTTAAGGAAATAAATGCCGCCGAGCTAAAGGCCAAGCTGCTGGAAATTGCCCCCAGCGTGCTGCCCTATGCGGCACCGGTGTGGAAAGTGCTGAACGAAAAGCGCAAAGCCGGTAAACGGATATTGTTTGAGGGCGCGCAAGGCTCGCTGCTGGATGTCGATTTTGGCACCTATCCGTTTGTGACATCTTCTACCACCACGGCGGGCATGGCGGCATCGGGCACCGGCATGGGGCCGGGGGCAATTGATTTTGTGCTGGGGATCGTAAAAGCCTATACCACGCGGGTCGGCGAAGGCCCGTTTGCCTGCGAGCTGAATGACGAAGTGGGGGCGCACCTTGCCACCGTGGGCCATGAAAAGGGCACTGTTACGGGGCGTAACCGCCGTTGTGGCTGGTTTGATGCGGTATTGGTGCGGCAAACCTGCGCCATTAACGGGGTTAACGGCATTGCTTTTACCAAGCTTGATGTGCTCGACGGCTTGAAAGAGCTGAAAATTTGCGTGGCGTATGAGCTTGATGGAAAACGGCTGGATTACCTGCCCACAGCCGCCGACCAGCAGGCGCGGGTAACGCCGGTTTACGAAACCATGAAGGGATGGAGTGAAAGCACGGTCGGTGCCCGCAGCTGGAACGACCTGCCCGCCGAGGCGATCAAATATGTGCGCCGCGTCGAAGAGCTTATCGATTGCCCGGTGGCGATGCTGTCAACCTCGCCCGAGCGCGAAGATACAATTCTGGTCACCGACCCGTTTGCCGACTAACCTGGCGCTGGTGCCTTTTGCCATAGGCAAAAGGCGCTGCGGCGCTGTGGCCTCGCTGCGCTCGGCGGCGCTTGGGGCTAGATCAGCCCCCAATAGCGAAAGGCAATGCTGCTGATCGCCACAGCAACCGCCAGCAGGGCCACCGCTACGGTGATCGAGGTAAAGCGCGGCTCTATCTGATCGGGGCCGGCCGGGCGGGTGCCTGTGACCATCGGGGTGATCAGGTTGTCTTTTAGCATGAACTTATAGCCGAATATGGCGACGATATGCAAAATAACCACGGTCATCACAATATTGGCAAACAGCACATGCGCGTCGGTCAGCAATGAAGACGTTCCGCTGCTAACCGCCCCCGCCCACGGCCCGACCAGCCCACGGTTTTGGGCAAACAGCGCGGCGGCGATGATCGCCAGATTGCCCAGCAATATCGCCAGCACTGCCAGCGCCCCCAGCGGATTGTGGCCCCAGTATTTTTTGTGCCGCAGGTTTTTTAGTTCGTTCGTATAGGCCTTTACCGCGCCATACCCCCGCACAAAATGGCTGAACCGCGCGGTTTCAGAGCCAAACAGCCCCCAGAAAACCCGAAACACCACCAGCGTAAACAACACAAACGCAAACGGTATATGCAACACTATAATCGGGCCTTCAGAGGTAAGGTAAGCGCCGAAAAAGCTGATCACCAGCCCCCAGTGGGTCAGGCGCACGGGTAGGTCCCAGATTCGTTTTTGTGTGTCGGGCATGGTTTGGTCTCGCTTATAAAATGTGGTCGGGCCTCGCAAATAGGCTTTACTACCCTATTATCAATATTACTTTGGGTAGAAAAGCATATTCTATGCCCTGAGTGCCCCAAAAGTTCGGCACGCATTGCCATGTTGACGCGGTGGCGGATATCGGTAAACCTGCACCCGCAAACCGCCCGAACCGGGCAGACAAAGAGGTAATTCATGGCCCTTTCTTATAAAGCGCGGCGGCGGTGGTCGCTGTTTATTCTGGTGATCGGCATGCCGGCCTATGTGGCCTTTGTGTGGTGGGTGATGAGCCTGATGGAGCGACTGCCGTTTATTGTTGAACTGGTGGTTTATGTGTTCCTTGGCGTGGCGTGGATCTTGCCGTTCAAGTTTGTGTTTATCGGGGTAGGGCAGCCCGACCCCGATGCCCCCGAGGAATGAAGTTTGGCGCGCCGGTTTTGTTGGTGGGAAATGGGCCGGTAACGCCTGCGCAGGTGGCGGCGGGGCGCGCCGTAACCGGCCCTGTGGTGGCCGCGGATGGCGGCGTTAATACGGTTGCGCGTTTTGGGCTGCCATTGGCGCTGGCCATCGGAGACAGCGATTCCATCAGCCCCGAAAACATGGCCCGCCACCGCGTGCGCTATCGCCATGATCCCGACCAGAACACCACCGATTTTGAAAAGTGCCTGCAAACCATCACCGCGCCGCTGATCGTTGGCATCGGTTTTTTGGGCGGGCGGCTGGACCACGAGCTGGCGGCGATGAACGCCTTGGCCAGGTTTGCAAGGCAAAAACTGGTGCTGCTCGGGGAGCAGGATATCGTGTTTGTCTGCCCCGCACGGCTGGTGCTGGCCCTGCCCACAGGCACGCGGCTTTCGGTGTTTCCGATGGGGGCGGTATCAAGGCTGCGCTCAACAGGGCTGCTATACCCGCTTGACGGGCTTGATATGGCACCGGCAGCGCGCATTGGCACCTCTAACCTTACAAACGCAAACGAACAGGTGATCGAGGTTGCGCAGGGTTCGCTGCTGGTGATCCTGCCCGCGCGTTTTTTGCCAGCGGTGGTCGCGACACTTTAATGGCTTTTGTTTCGGCTGGCTGTGCTGTAATGACTGGCGCTCACACCTATACGCGAGCCCATGATGCCTGATACCCAACGCCCCCTTACGCTTTCTGACTATGCCCGCAAGCTGGTGGGGCAGCGCAACCCGGTTGGCCGTCTTAGCCTTGCGCAACTGCGCATAGAGCTGCTTTCGGGCCTGACCGTGGCGCTGGCGTTGGTGCCCGAGGCGGTTGCCTTTGCCTTTGTTGCCGGGGTAGACCCGTTGGTCGGGCTTTATGCGGCGTTTATGGTCGGGCTTATTACCGCGCTGTTTGGCGGGCGGCCGGGCATGATATCGGGCGCGACCGGCGCTTTGGCGGTGGTTATGGTGGCGTTGGTGGCGCAGCACGGGGTGCAATATCTGTTTGCCACCGTGGTCTTGATGGGGGTTTTGCAGCTGCTGGCGGGGGTGTTCCGGCTGGGCAAGTTCATTCGCATGGTGCCCCATCCGGTGATGCTGGGCTTTGTCAACGGCCTCGCGATTGTGATCTTTCTGGCGCAGCTAGAGCAGTTCAAGGTCGGGCCAGAGGGCGCAAAGGTTTGGATGAGCGGTGGCACTTTGTGGCTGACGCTGGGCTTGGTGGCGGGCACGATGGCGATCATCTGGCTGGTACCAAAGGTGACCAAAGCCGTGCCCGCCCCGCTGGCGGCGATCGGCATTATTGCAGGCTTGGTGATCTTTCTGGATCTGCCGGTGCCACGCGTGGGCGATCTTGCCTCGCTAAAGGGCGGGTTGCCGACATTTGCCATTCCCGATGTGCCGTTCACGCTTGAAACCCTTAAAATCATCTTTCCCTACGCGTTTATTCTGGCGGCGATTGGCCTGATCGAAAGCCTGCTGACCCTGAACCTTGTCGGCACCATGACCGGCAAAACCGG
>CAYWXQ010000028.1:0-19216 GCA_964462475.1 uncultured Rhodobacterales bacterium
CTTCAAGTGGGAAGCATGGACCATTTCACTCATACACAGAAGATCGGACACTCTCCCTACGGAAGCTTATGCGCTCCTTGAGTTTCTGTTGTGTTTCTAGGCGAACCTTCACGCACCCGTAGTGATTCAACAATTTCAACGACATCAACACCTTCAGCGGCAACGCCGTCAGGCGACACAATAAATTCTAAAGTTGCGAAGCTCGCAGTCGGTAAAAAATAATAACAGAAGACAATGAAGATATAAAAACACGCCTTGATAGATTCACTTGCACTTTTATTCCTCCATTCATTTTGTTGCTTCCAGATGAGCTTAGCACAGCAACAACAAAAATCTACGAATAATTTTCTACCCCTCCAAACTCCCCATCAATTCCCGCCATTCCCCAGCGCTCATGCCTGAAGTCTCCTGCGTCACCTTCTCCCCTTTCAGCATCCGGCGGAGCACCTCCATCCCCTTCCCCGAGAACTGCGCGCCGCCCATGCGGTAGTCTTCGAAGGCGCCATATGCCGCTGGCACCCAGTCCGCGACGATCTTGCAGATGACGTCGGCGTAGACGCGGATTTCGTATTGGGCGTGGGCATCAGCCCGCAGGCGCAGGAAGTGAAACAGGTTGTGCAGGTCGACCTTCCAATACCACTGCGTATAGATATTCATCGGCAGGTTCATCCGCGCCAGTTCGCGCGCCAGCCCGCTTTGGCCCTCGTCCGAGATCATCTCTTCGTAGTGGTCATAGGCGCGGTTACAATCGGATTTCAGAATATCCAGCACCCGCGCGGCTTCCTCGCCCTCCAACAGCTCGCCGCGACCCTGATTGTTGACCACGGACTGCGCGTTCAGGTGCTCAGGCGCGGGGATGTAAAACTCGCGGTCCAAAATCGAATAACGGGCGGAATATTCATTCACATTCGCGGTGCGGTGGCGGATCCATTGCCGCGCCACGAATACCGGCAGTTTAACGTGCAGCTTGATCTCGCACATCTCGAACGGGGTCGAGTGCCAGTGCCGCATCAAATAGCGGATAAGACCGGAGTCGTTGCTAACCGCCTTGGTGCCCTTGCCATAACTGACCCTCGCCGCCTGACAAATGGCGCTATCGTCGCCCATATAATCGATCACCCGCACAAAACCATGGTCAAGCACCGGCTGCGCGGTGTAAAGATGCGCCTCTATCCCCGGGGCGGTGGCGCGCAGGGTTTCGCGGCGCTCACCGCGCTGGGCTTCAATTTCGGCGTGCTGCTCGGGGGTGACTGGCATGGGGGCCTCCTGAATCTGTAAGTTGCCCCTGCTTTATATTGAAGGCGCACGATAAGAAACCACCATATGCGGTGTTTAGCCGAAACGAAAGCCCGAGACCGGTGCGCCGTTCACCACATCGGCATATATTTTTTGGGCGGGTTCGCCGTGGGCCGCGCCTGCGGTCACAAAAATCGGCACAAGGTGCTCTTCGCGGGGATGGGCAAGGCGGGCATCGGGGGCGTCAAACCAGCGCAACAGGGCGGCGTTGCGGGTGGCGGGCGTGGCGCGCATTGTGTCGGTCAGCCATATATCAAACGCCGTGGCCCCGCGCGGCGGCACCCGTCCCATCAGCGCGCCGACATTGTGATAGCTAAGGCCTGAACCGACAATCAGCACCCCTTGGTCGCGCAACGGGCGCAGGGCTTTGCCGATATCAAAATGCAGCTGCGGGTCAAGCTCTGATTGCAGCGATAGCGCCACTGTCGGAATATCTGCCTTGGGAAGCGCAAGCTTGAGCGGGATGAAAACCCCGTGGTCAAAGCCGCGTTCCGGGTTTTGGCTGGCCGCAATGCCGGCATCTTGCAGCAGGTGTTGCACCTTGGCCGCAAGATCGGGGCTGCCGGGGGCGGGCCATTCAAGCGCATAGGTATGCGCGGGGAAACCGTGGTAATCATAGATAAGCGGCGGGTTTGGCTGGCTGGTTACCGAGGGCATTGCCGCCTCCCAATGGGCCGACACCACCAAAATTGCGGTTGGCCGAACCGGAAGCGCCTGCACAAAACCCTCAAGAAAGTGGCGCATGTTGGTCCAGGTATCGGCGGGCGTCCACTCCATAAAAAAGCAGGGCCCGCCGCCGTGGGGGATGTAGATACTGGGCATAGGGCCGGGCATGGGCGCTCCTTTTACATATGCTTTGGCTTTATATTTGGCGGGTAAAGCATGAATTCAAGGCAATGTCATATTTATGTCGCCAACAAATCGGTTAATTGGTTGGCTGCAAAGTGGTTTATCCCCGCCCGCCTGCCGCGCGGGGATGCTTGACACAAAGCATGTGGCTAACCCGCCGCTGGCTGCCCCTGCGGCGTCGGTTTACGGGGGCTGCCATCACCCCTTGCTACCGGTCCCGACGCCAAAAACGCCCATGAACCGAGCCTCCGGCCCAGCTTCCGGTCAAACCCGAACTCTAGCCCGGCGCGCGACAAAAAGAGAAGTGCGAAGACGAAAACGTAGATGATCGCGGCACCAATATCGGTGGCACCGACCACATACAACCCACCGAAACCCTCGGCGGTGGACCAGATCATCAACGCCAGAACGCTGCCGCCCAGATAGGCAAGGTTCGACAGCACACCGAATATCAAGGCAAGCGCGAGGGCGGTCTCGGCGGTGGCAACAAAATAGGCAAACAGCGTCGGGTCTATTTTTACGATCTGCATCCAAAAATGAATCCAGTCTTGCACAAGCACAGGCTGGCCCGGCAACGCGCCGGTCAGATAGGATACCAGCCCGTCAATAAAGGCCGGGCGCCATTTGAACTGGGCATCAATCAGCCAGACCAGCCCAAACAGGATTCTCATCACGCCAATGGCGCGGGTATTTCGCAAACTCAAGGTCATCTTACAATCTTTCCTGTGCTATTCCATAAACCAGCCATGGCTGACGATCATCGATTGTCCGGTCAGCGCGTTGGTCGGGAAGGCGGCAAAAAGATGGGCGATCTCGGCCACATCCTCAACGGTGGTAAATTCCTGGTCCACCGTGCCACCCAACATGATGTTGTTTATAACGTCCTGTTCCGAAATGCCCAGTTCCTCGGCCTGTTCGGGGATCTGCTTTTCGACCAATGGCGTTCTCACAAAGCCCGGACAAATAACATTGGCCCGCACGCCGTGGGCCGCGCCCTCTTTGGCGATCACCCGCGCCAGACCCAGCAACCCGTGCTTGGCGGTAACATAGGCCGATTTTAGCGGTGAGGCCTCTTTGGAATGCACCGACCCCATCAGAATAATCGATCCCGACCCGGCCTTATACATATGCGGCAGGCAGGCGCGTGAGGTCAGAAAGGCGCCGTCAAGATGGATGGAGAGCAGCTTTTTCCAGTCAGCGAACGGAAAATCCTGTAGCTCGTGCACGATCTGGATACCGGCGTTTGACACCAGCACATCAACCCCGCCCCATTTATCGACCACCGCCTGCACGCCGGCATTCACCGCCGCCTCGTCGGTGACGTTCATCGCAAGGCCAATGGCCTGCCCCGGCCCAACCTTGGTTAGCTTGGCGGCGGTTTCGTTTGCGGCTTCAAGGTTCAGGTCGGCGATCACGACCTTGGCACCCGAGGCTATGAAGCGGCGGGCGATGGTCTCGCCGATACCGCGGGCTGCGCCGGTAATAATGCAGACTTTATTTTCCAGGTTCATCTTTTTTTCCTTTCGAAATTATTCCATGTAATCATGGGCAACGCGGCCAAGACCCAAGGTCAGGTCCGCCAGAATATGGGTGGCCGACAGCACCTCCAGCACCGGCAGTTCGGCCACGGGGGCCAGTGCGTGGCCGTGCAGCTCTAGCGCGGCGGGGCCGCTCCAGGCGCCTTTTACGGTTACGTCTTCCAGATAGTATTCAACCAGCTCGCATATGCGCGGCGTGCAATCCACATGCGGGATGATCTTCAGCAGATAGCTGGGGGCCAGCATGCTTTGGCGCACGGCCTCATGGTCAAGCTCGCGGTGCTTGTAGCCCATGGTGCCGTTGGCAACCTGGATAGAGCCGACATTCAGCGTGCCGACCAGTGTGTCTTTTTCGACATGCATGCAAGGCTCGGCCAGTTTCTTCGGGAAACCCCATATCTCTCGCCCGCCCGCGATCGGGCTGTCGTCATCAAGATACATCGCGTGCACATAGCCGCCCTTGCGGCCGTTCAGGCTAACCGGAATGACCTGTCCGGATTCTGTGTAACTGCCAAACCCGGTCGAATCCGGCATCCGGATAAATTCGTATTTCACCACCGCTTCGGTGACCTCCAGCGGCGCTGGCACCACCCTGCGCAGGGCTTCAATATCGGTGCGATAGGTGATGATCATGTATTCACGATCAACAAATTTATAGGGTCCGGACGGATAGGACGGGTTGGTCATCGGCATCGCGAAGGCGGCTTTGCGGATTTCATCAATATTCATTTCGAATCTCCGTTTGGTTGAGCCTGTTCGGGCCCCTTTTTGGTAAGGTCAAAAACCTGAACCCGGGCGGGGTTATCAAGCCGTGATAGCCAGTCAGGATGATCAAGCGTGGCCGCAACATCCTTTTCGCCTGCGTGCCAGTGGTCCAGCATTGATGCGCGGGAAAACTCGTAATCCTTTGACGGCCCCTCATACTGGGTATGGCGATAGATCAAGTGTGCGATGGTGGTGCGCGGCCCGGGCCGGTGCGATAGCAACGCCAACGCGTCAGGGTCGTCGCGCAGTTCCGCTGGCAGCTTGTCATACAGCCGCCGGCCGGCTTGATGCGCGGCCAGATTGGTGCAGATCATATCGGTATTCAGCCGGGTCCGGCTGGAAAACCGGATGTCCTTTACCCGTGCCTCGATCTCCAAGACAGAGCGCGGCACCGCACCGCGGGCGCTGAACAGATCAACCTGAAACACGCACATATCGGCGTCGCCGCGCTGGTCATAAACATATTGCAGGGGGGTGTTTGAAACCAAACCACCATCCCAGTAAAACGCGCCGTCAATCTCGACCGCCGGAAACCCCGGCGGCAGCGCGCCGCTGGCCATCACATGCTCGGGGCCGATAGTGTCGTGGTCGGTATCAAACCAGATCACGTTGCCGGTGGCGATATTAACCGCGCCGGTACTGAACCGCATCGGCCCATTGTTGAGATAGTCAAAATCCACCAGCTCGAGCAAAGTTTTGCGCAGCGGATCGGTGCTATAAAAACTGGCGCTGGTGGCGCTGCCCTGCGACATCAGGGCCGCAAAGGGCAGACGCGGGGCAAAAAAGCCCGGCACGCCCTGCAACATTGCCGCATTGGCGTTCAGGTCGTTGAACATGTCGCGCGGCAAAAAGATTTGTGGCAGCGTAAACGCCCCGCTCGGGGCCGAGACCCGCTCCCAAAATGCCCGCAGGTTTTGTGAGCGCCGCTCGGGCGGATTACCCGCGATCAGCGCAGCGTTAATCGCGCCAATCGAGACCCCCGCCACCCATTCGGTGCGCCGCCCGCTGGCAAAAAGCGCGTCAAACGCGCCTGCCTGATAGGCCCCCAACGCACCGCCGCCCTGAAGCACCAGCACATCAATTTCATTTTTTTCGGATTTGGTTTTCGACTTGGTTTTCATAGCAACCTCTGCTTGTGACGCCTGCCTGATATAGGGGCGGCGCCAATGCAAACAAGAGGATGCCCAAGCGGCAACACGGTCGTTTCCGGGTTTCGGCGGCAATTGGCTGGTATAATTTGTTATTCACACATCTGCGGGCGCGGCGACAAACCGAATTATCCACCGGGGCGCGGCGGCTATATGGCCCCGGCGGCACCGGTCATTTCGCGGGCGAATTGTGACAGAAAACCCAGTTGGCTTTCGGTTTCTATCCATTTCTTGTTACGCCCGCGGGTTTGCCGGATGGCGGCGTCGGCGCTGCTTCCGCCCCAAATCAGCATTGCCGCCAACAGGGTGCCGGTTCTGCCCCGACCTGCATGGCAATGAAACACAACGGCGTGGCCTTTCGTAATATACGCCTCGACCTCGGCGCAAATTAGGCGCGCCTGCGCCTGTGTCGGCGGGGCCAGATCGGGGATTGGCACATAAATGGAAGCGATATCATGCGCCGCCAGCAGGGTGGTATC
Organism: uncultured Rhodobacterales bacterium; assembly: GCA_964462475.1. Classification (GTDB taxonomy): domain Bacteria; phylum Pseudomonadota; class Alphaproteobacteria; order Rhodobacterales; family Rhodobacteraceae; genus UBA3077. Next base: position 6,076 of record CAYWXQ010000028.1, read on the forward strand.
GGGCTGCCACTCTTGCGTAAGGCTAACCAGAAGGCGCGTATTTACCCGTTGCAGGGCTTCCAGATCGCGGGCGGGGCGCGTGGTCAGGCCGGGCCGCGGGCTGCCGCCCAAAAGCCCCGGCACCAACCAGTGAAAGTTTGTTGGCCCCAACCCTGCCGGTTGCACCCGGTCCGGTTTACCAAATTTGTTCATTTCATCCCTAATAGCTGTTTGTGACGACCATGCGCCTTGATAGCCTGTTCGAGACCCGCGCAGCAACATGCGCCGTGCGAAAATCGCGGCCCCATAAATAACGGCCCGGCAAATTGCCGGGCCTTTATTATGATCCTGATATCAGGTTAATGCAGCTTGGCGCCCACGTCCTTAATGGCGGCGTCGATCAGGGCGTTGGCGTCCTTGGCCGCCATACCCTTGGCGATCACATCGCTGGCGGCAGCCACGGCCACGGCCACGGCTTTGTCCTTGATCTCGCGCACCGCCGCGTCTTGCGCCGATTTTATCTGGTCTTTAGCCGCAAGCAGACGGCGGGCGATGGTTTCTTTCAGGTCGGCTTTCGCCTGCTCTGCGGCGGCCTCGGCCTCGGCCTTGGCCTGCGCCACGATCGCTTTGGAATGCGCTGCCATTTCCTTGCGCTTGCGCTCGTAAGAGGCCAAAATGGTTTTGGCTTCTTCCTGCAACGCCCGGGCCTCGTCGATCTCGGTGCGGATACTTGCCGAGCGTTCGTCAAGCTTTTTGGTAACCAGCTTGGGCACGCCAAGATAAAGCAGCACGCCAACAAATAGCAAAAAGGCGACCAGCACCACAAAGTCGGTGTTGTTAAGGTCTATAAAGGCCTCGCCCGGTTGCGCCAGTGCCGGTGTGGCGAATGCGGCCAGCCCCGCAACAAAAAGAGTTTGAATACGCATGTCCCTAGCCTTTCATCCGTGCAGTAACCGCTTTTTTTACCGCCGCATCATCAGACACAGACGGCATAAGCGCCGCAACAACCTCGGCCGCGGTGGCGGTGGCCACCTCGCGCACATTTTCAACCGCGCTTTCGCGAATAACCGCAATCGCCGCTTCGGATTCAGCGGTTTTCGCCGCAATTTCCGCATCGGCCTTGGCCACGGCCTTAGCCAGTTGTTTCTGGATGTCGGCTTTGGTTTCAACCGCAATCGCCTGCGCATCGGCGCGCGCTTGTTTTAGCGCGGCTTCGTAATCGGCCTCGGCCACTTCGGCCTGTTTCTTGAAATCACCTGCTTGCGCAATATAATCACTGATCACCGAGTGGCGTTCCTCCAGCACCCCGCCGATACGTGGCAAAACCACCTTCGACACGATGAAAAAAACCACGATCAGCGCCAGCACCAGCCAGAAAATCTGGTTGGGGAAGGTTGCGAAATCAAGCTGCGGCAGGCCCGGGGCCTTGCCCTCGGCTACCGCTCCTGCGACTTCATTTAATGTATCAGATGCCATTGCATCCCCCATAAGCTATGGGCCACCTGTGCGGCCCGGCTTGCCCACCGGTGGCCCGCACCCGCGCGCCACCCGACATTATTGCAAAAGCCGTCAGCCTATTGTGCGTACATCAGCAGCAGCGCGATCAGGAACGAGAAGATCCCGAGCGCTTCGGCGAACGCGATACCGATAAACATGGTCGCGGTCTGGCCAGCGGCGGCCGACGGGTTGCGCAGCGCGCCCGACAGGTAGTTGCCCACAACATGGCCCACACCGATAGCCGCGCCACCCATGCCGGTTGCCGACAGGCCAGCGCCGATCAGGGCACCCATTTTAATCAGATCCGCTCCCGCGATTGCATTTTCCATTTGGTTTCTCCTTTGAAAGAATAGTTGGATGAGGTTCAGCCTAGTGCCCCGGATGCAGCGCATCATTAAGATAGACACAGGTCAGAATAGTGAAAACATATGCCTGGATAACCACCACCAGCAGCTCAAGCCCGTAAACCGCCATGATCGCGCCAATCGGGGCAATCAACCCGCTGCCCAGTGGCGTGTAATAGGCAAGCAGCGCGGCAAAGCCGGCAAACACCTTGATCACCGCGTGACCCGCCATCATGTTGCCCGCCAAACGAATAGAGTGGCTGACAGGGCGCACAAAATAAGAGATGATCTCGATAATGGCAAGGATCGGCCGCAATGGCAGCGGCGCTTCGGATATCCAGAAGATTTTCAGAAACTTGGTGCCGTTTTTAACAAAACCGATCACGGTGACCGCTAAAAACACCGCCAGTGCCAGCACGCCGGTTACGGCGATATGCGACATCACGGTAAAGCTCATCGGCAGCAGGCCAAGTATGTTGGTAACCAGGATAAGCAAGAACAAGGTCATGATATAAGGGAAGTATGTCAGCCCGCCCTCACCGGTGATATCGACAATCATCGAGCGCACAAAGCTGTAAACCAGCTCGGCAACCGATTGGCCACGCCCGGGCACCACGGCGCGTTTGCGCGTGGCGATGACGAACAACAGCACGATACAGACAATCGCAATGCCCAGCCACAAGGTGACGTTGGTCGGCGTATACCAGTGTATCGGACCATCGCCAAACAACGGCGTAATCTCGAACTGCGCCATCGGGTGGATGTTCAGCTTGGCACCGGCTTTCGCCACTTCTTCTACAGCATGTTCTGCCACGTTCTACCCTCTGCTCTTCAAGCGCCCTGATCAGGGCTTTGTTTCTGCTTCAAGGCCTCGGCCTCGGCGATGCGCTGGTGGGTTGCGGCGGTTTGCATCATTACGCGCACACCGGCTGCAAAACCCAGCAATGTAAAAACCACCACAAACAACGGCGCCAGCCCCGTCCATGAATCCAGCGCCAAACCCAGCACAACCCCGATCGCCATGCCCGTCGTGAGCTCGACCACCATTTGCCATGCAGGGCCTGCCCCGCCGAACTTCCCGCTATTGTGTTTCTTGCGCTCGGGTTCCACCTGCACGGCCTCCAGCTTGGCGGCCAGCGCTTTCAGGCGTTCCGGGTCAGGATTCTCGCTCATCGCGCTTCGCCCTTTTCCATTCACAGCACAAGATTCCCAACACACGGGATTTGGCCGCACATTATGGGCGAATTCCCGCCAAGTCAAGAAACAGTTTAATTTGCTTAAACTGACTCATCACTTTGTTTTTATTGGCATTTTCGCTCGGTGCGATCCGCTGTCGCTGGCAGCGCGCAAAGTTTTTTCAGCCGTTTTCCGACAAACAATATACCATTCGGTTGACCGTTTAACCCCGCATGTGATAGTCAACAATATGGTTGATAATCCCAAAACCCCGCTTGATCTTATCTTTGCCGCGCTTGCCGACCACACCCGCCGCGCCATTCTTATGCAGCTGCTTACGGGCGACCTAACGGTCAAAGCCGTGGCCGAAAGCTATGCGATTTCGCTGGCAGCGGTGTCAAAGCATCTGCATATTCTTGGCCGCGCCGGGTTGGTGCGGCAGATAAAGCAAGGGCGCGAAAAAATCTGCCAGCTAGAGCCAAACGCCCTGCGCGCCGCCAGCCTGTGGATGGAGAGTTTCGGCTATTTCCCCGCCGATTTCCTTGACGGGGTCGAGGATGATCTCGAAACCCTCGGCCTGTCTCAGGTATCCTGACGCAAAATATCGGTCACCAGAACCTGTATCGCCACCGGCCCCAGCACCTGTTGCGCCGCGCCGTTCAGCGCCTTGCGCAGATCCGACATCTTTTCGCCCGAGGTAAACGCCCCGTCGAAACCACCGGTGTTGGCATGGCGAAACAGCACCTGCAAAAACGCATCGCGCAGCTTTGGCTCGCGGTCATAAACATCGTTGCGATACCCCGCCTGCACCTCGATCGACAAAGACATTACCACCAGCGAGATCACCTGATCATTGCTGACAATCGGCACAATCATCTGGCGTTGCAGCGCCACATATTCGGGGGCATTGGCGTTGGGGTCCTGGGCGGTCGCCACAACCTCGCCTGCAGGCGGGGGGGCGGTGGCTGCCTCGGGCGGGGGCGCGATCGCGGGGCAATCGGGGCCTTCGCAGGCGGCCACTGCCAGCGCGGGCGTTGCCGGTTCGGCTGGTGGCGGGCGCAAATACAGCCCTGCCCCCACGCCGCCACCCGCCCCTAATAGCAGCAATATTATCGGCAATAGTTTTTTCATCTATTTGGCCTTTCTAGAACGGCGCCAGAATTTCAAGTATCTGCTGGCCATAGCGCGGTGCCTGCACATCAGAGATCATACCCCGCCCACCATAATAAATCCTTGCCCCCGCCATTTTATCGTAGGTAATGGTGTTTTGCCGCGAAATGTCCTGCGGGCGAATAATGCCGGTGACCTGCAAATCGCGCAGCTCACTGTTGACCCGCACCTCTTGCGTGCCCCGCACCACCAAGTGCCCGTTTGCCAGTTCCTGCACCACGGTCGCGGCGATGCGCAACGTAATTTGCTCGTTGCGGTTAATAGACCCTGAACCCGAGGAGTTGGAACCCGAAGACAGCCCGAGCGCCGGATCGGTGATATTGCGGCCAACCCGGGCGTTTATGCTTTCAGGAATGCCGATCAGGTTGGCGATCGACATGTTTTCGCCAGCGCTGCGGTTACGGGTAGAGGTATTTTGCAGCTTCGCCTGATCATTGATATCGATGATAATTGTCAAAATATCGCCCAACCGCGCTGCCCGCTTGTCGCCAAACAGCGACGCAGGCCCCGAGCGCCAAAGCGAGCCTTGCTCGTAAACTTCGCGACGCGGTGCCGGCGGCGCAATTGCCATTGCCGCACGCTCGGTGGCAATATTGGCGGAAATACCCGAATCTACCGGGCTAAGCTGCGGACCACGGCCAACCTCGTTTAGCCGATCAAGACAGCCCGACAGTAAAAAGGCCACCGACAGAAAAAGAAAAACACGCCTCATAGGCCAACCTCTATTACACCATCCGCCGCGACGCGGCCAAAAATCACGGATTTCGAATCCAAATTCATTACCCGAACCCGATCACCGACACCGGCACGGCCCAGCACCCGCCCTTCAGAATAGATCGTCAACGCCCCGCGCTGAAACCGCATCACCACCGCCTGATTGCGCTCTAGAATCGCGGGGGCGCCCAGCGCATCCAGCATGATCGGCCGACCGGGGTAAATATTAACCCGCGCCTCCAGCCCGATCACCGCCGCCAAGTCTGAAAACGCGCCGGGCGTTTGGGTATCGGACAGCGCCACCATTTGCGCGGTAATCACGCTTTGCGCCCGAATACCGCCAAGCGCGACCACGCTTTGGGCGTAGCCCGGCCCGCCAAGCAGCAGTAATATGAAAACCAACCGTATCATCAGCGGATCTGCGTGGTTGCGCCGAGCATCTGGTCGGCAGCGGTAATAACCTTGGCGTTCAGCTCATAACCGCGCTGCGCCTCGATCAGCTGGGTGATTTCGCGCACCGCGTCTACCGACGAGCCCTCTAGATAGCCCTGCCGAAAGGTGCCGCGTCCTTCCGCGCCCGCTGCGCCCACCTGCGGCGCGCCCGAGGCGTTGGTTTCACGGTAATAATTGTTGCCGGTGGCTTCCAGGCCGGCCTCGTTGGTAAAAGTCGTCAGCGTGATCTGGCCCAGCAGTTCTGGGTCTACCTGATCCTGAAACTTGGCATAGACCTCGCCCTCGGGCGAAATGGTAACGCCGCGCGCGCCGTCGGGTATGGTGATGCTCGGCACCACGGGGTAACCCTCGGATGTCACCAGCTCCCCGTCGCCAGACATCTTTAACGCCCCGTCGCGGGTATAGCCCGAACTGCCCGAGGGCAGCGCGATTTCAATATAACCCTTGCCCTCGATTGCCATGTCAAGCTCACCGCCGGTTTGGGCGCTCGGGCCTTGCGAGACGTTCATCATCACAGCACTTGGCCGCACCCCCATGCCCAGCTGCACCCCCACCGGCAATATCGCCCCCGAGGCCGCACTGATCGACCCCGGCGCCTGCACCTGCCGATACATCAGGTCGGCGAACTCCGCACGGCGCGCGTTAAAGGCGGTGGTGTTCATATTGGCGAGGTTGTTTGATATAACCTCGACCCGCATGGACTGTGCGGCCATGCCGGTTGCGGCGATTTGTAAAGCGTTCATCGTGGTCTCCTATGCGCGTTGGCCAAGGGTCCGCGTAACATTGCGGATCCGTTTGTCTTCGTTTTCCAGAAATTTCATGCCCATTTCATAGGTGCGCTGCACCTCGATCATCCGGGCCATCTCGGTTACAGGGTTCACGTTTGACCCCTCGATAAAACCTTGCAGCACCACAGGTTCCTGCGATTGCAACGGTTCTTGGTCGCCAGGGTTGAACAGGGTGCCAAACTGGCGCGACAGCGCGGTGTCGTTTTGCACTTCGTAAATGCCGATCTGCGCCAGCGGGTTGCCGTCGCTCGATACCGTGCCATCCTGCGCCACGCTTACCACCGCCGCGTCGGGCGGGATGAAAATAGGTGCGCCCCCTGCATCGAGCAGGCGCAACCCGTCGGGGTTAACAATTTCGCCCTCGGTGTTCAGGGCAAACGCCCCGGCGCGGGTTAGCCGGTTGCCATCGGGCGTTTCGACCATAAAATAGCCACGGCCCTGAATCGCGAGATCCAGCGGGTTGCCGGTTTGGCTCACCGAGCCTTGCGACGGGTCTGAAAACCGCGCCCGCGCCGCCGCCATCGCCACGCCGCCACCCTCGGTGGGCAAGGCTTTTATCACCTCGGTAAACACCACCCCTTCGCGGCGAAAACCGGTGGTGGAAATATTGGCGACGTTGTTGGCGACAACCTGCATTTCCTTCCATAGGCCCGTTTGGCGCGAAAGCGTTACATATCCGGCGGTTTCCATGGTGTCTCCTTACTGCCCGGCGATGCGGGGAATGATCTGGTCATTGAAAAATGTGATCAGCAGCTGGCCGGAATAGGCCATCGTCAGCCAAAAAACGACAACAATCGCGCCTATTTTCGGCACGAATGTCAGGGTTTGCTCCTGCACCGAGGTCAGGGCCTGAAACAGCCCGATCACCAGCCCGACCGTCAGGGCCACGCCCAAAACCGGGGTGGCCATAAGGACCGCCATCCACAGCATTTCGCGTAATACATCCAGCAGTTCGCCCTCGGTCATCATACCGGCATCCGCAAAATTTCCTGATAGGCCTCGACCACACGGTCGCGCACGCTAACAGCGGTTTGAATGGCAATTTCCGAGGCCGCCAGCGCCTCGACCACGGTTTGGGCGTCGGCCTTGCCGGTCATACCCGCAATGGCGGCGCTTTCACCGGCTTGCATGGTGGCCATAAAGTCACTGGCCATTTCGGCAAACAGGCTGTTGCCGCTGGGTTGCGGCCCGTCAGGGCGGGCAATGTTTTGGGCGTTGGTATATAGCTGTGAGGCTATGAAGGGGTTGGTTTCCATGGGGCTGCCTTTCATAAGCGCGATCCGAAAAGTGATTTTCGGTTTTCGGGGAAATTGCGCGTAAGTTTACCTACGCAATAAATCAAGGATGGAAGAAGCCATTTGCCGGGACTGGTCAAACATCTTCAGGTTGGCTTCGTATGAGCGCTGGGCCTCGCGGGCGTCGGCGATCTGGACCATCAGGTCAACGTTGGAGCCTTGGTAATAGCCGTTTTTGTCGGCCAGCGGGTGGCCGGGGTCATAGACCTGCGGCAGCTCGGCGGTGCTAAGCTGCACTTGGCCGGTTTTTACCTGCCCGCTATTTTCCATAAAGTCGCTGACCGCCTGAAAGCTTACGCTTTTGGTGCGAAAGCCCGGGGTATCGACATTGGCGATGTTTTCGGACACCAGCCGCAACCGTGCCGCTTGCGCCGCCATGCCAGAGGCCGATGCGGCCATGCTGGAGCTTAAATCACTCATCGGGTTTCTCCCTTATTTGCGCCCCATACTGGTGCGGAGTATCTGCAAGGATTTCTGGTAAATGCCGATCGCCATATCATATTGCTGGCGCACTTCGGCCGAGCGAATCATCTCTGACTCAAGCGACACGGTGTTGCCGTTGGGGGATTCGACCCCGAACGGGCTGACAAAAACGGTGCGGGTGCCGCCGCCGATATGCCCCGAGCGGGTGGCGCGCATTTCAAGCGCGCTTTTGGCGGCGAAACTGTCTTCAAACTTGACAAGATCGCGGGCCTTATAGCCCGGGGTGTCGGCATTGGCGATGTTTTGCGCGGTCAGCGCCTGACGGTCGCTGGCATATCTGGTCAGCCCGCTGGCAAGCTGGAATATTGGCATGTTTTCGATCATTCGGGGCTTCTCCTCCGATTTATTTGAACCAAGAATTAACCAGTCATGGTGAATAAAGGGTAACCAACAACCGAAATGGATACAGTTTTATGCTTTTTGATTTCACCCCCCTAACCGCCACGCTGGCAAAGATTCGCCCCGTGCAGCGCTTTGGCCGTGTTATAGGGGTCGATAGCGGCTCTATTCGTATTGGCGGGCTTAGCCTGCACGCGCGGGTCGGCGACCAGATATCAATTGCAGCCGATGCGGGCGACACCCGTGGCGGCGAGGTCGTGGCGCTGGCCCCCGATGAAATTCGCGCCATGTCCTATGATTCGCCCCAAGGCGTGGCGATCGGTGATCTGGTATGTTTGGAGGGCGAAAGCGGTGCCGCCGCCAGCCCGGGCTGGATTGGCCGGATTGTTGACGCCTTTGGCCAACCGCTGGACGGCGAACCACTGCCGCAAGGCGGGGTCAGCGCGCCTTTGCACCGCGCCCCGCCGCCAGCTGCGCTGCGCCGGCGAATGGGGGCGCGGCTGAACACCTCGCTGGCGCTGTTTAACACCATGCTGCCGCTGGCACGCGGGCAGCGTATTGGTATTTTTGCCGGCTCGGGGGTGGGCAAAACCACCCTGCTGGCCGACCTCGCCAAAGGGTTGGATGCCGATGTGGTGGTCATTGGCCTGATCGGCGAGCGTGGCCGCGAACTGCGTGATTTTGTTGAGGAAACCTTGGGCGAGGAGGGGATGAAACGCGCGGTTGTGGTCGCCGCGACATCCGACCAGTCGCCGCTGATAAAACGCCGCGCGGCGTGGATGGCCATGGCCACCGCCGAGGCGTTTCGTGACCAAGGCAAGCATGTGTTGTTGTTGCTAGACAGCATCACCCGTTTTGCCGAAGCCCACCGCGAGATCGCCCTGACAGCGGGCGAGGCCCCGAGCCTGCGCGCCTATCCGCCCTCAACCGCCAACCAGATCGCCCAACTGGCCGAACGGGCCGGGCCGGGGCCACAAGGCAGCGGTGATATTACGGCGGTGTTCAGCGTGCTGGTCGCAGGGTCTGACATGGAAGAACCGGTGGCCGATATTACCCGCGGGGTGCTTGACGGCCATATTGTGCTGGAGCGCTCGATCGCCGAGCGCGGGCGCTTTCCGGCGGTCGATGTGCGGCGCTCGGTGTCGCGCTGCCTGCCCGGGGTGGCCAATACGGGCGAAAACACGTTGATCAACCACGCGCGGCGCATAATTTCGGCTTATGAAAAGGCCGAACCGATGATCCAGACCGGGCTATATGTGCGCGGTTCCGACCCGCTGGTGGACGAAGCGATCACCTATTGGCCCAAACTCGACGCGTTTTTCACCCGTGGCGGGTTTGCCAGCACCAATGACGCCTTTATCGAGTTCGCCAACCTGATGGGGCAGGCCGACCCCAACCATGTGCCCGAAGACCCGGTGTTGGAAGCGCGGGTGCATGATTTTCCGGCGGGTTCGCTAGCGGCCCCCGACCGGCCCGAGCCGGCGTTTGATGTGCGGATCAACACCGAAACGGGTTAAAGGGCGGCCGCCCTGATTGCCGGGCCCTTAGCCGTCGGCGCGGTGCAGGACAAGAAGCTCGATGCGTTTTAGCTCTCGCAACACGCGGTCGGCTTGCAATTGCGGCATGAAGCTCATTTTCATCTGCGCGGCCACCAGCAACAGCACCGCCGCGCTTAGGCCCCATTTTAGCGCCAAAAGCTGCTCGGTCGCAGCAAAAAACTGCCATGCGGCCCAAATACCAACAAAAAACAACAGCGCCTGGGTAAGCATGATCACCCATGACACCCAGCCAAGCTTGCCCCTGAACAGGCCGGTGGCAAGGGCAAAATAGCCCAGCTCTTCGGTGGATTTCACGATTTCGGCCTCTTGGTCGCTGAGAGCCTCTTTGATAAGGTCGTCGATACTAGACATTTTCATATCCTTTCAGGTGGGTTTTAAGCTGTTCTCGCGCATGGGCGAGGCGGGATTTTACCGTGCCTTCGGGCACATCCATTGCCATGGCAACGTCGCGCAGGCTGTATTCTTCGATATAAAACAAACGGATGGTGGCCCCCTGCAACGGGGGCAAGCGCTCAATCGCCGCGCGCACGGCGGCGGCATCGGCAAATGGCGGGTCTGGGCGCGGGGGCTGGTTGCGCGCCAAGGCACGGTCTTTGATATTGTGCGCAATCATCCGGGCAGCGCGGCGCGAAACTATCCGATAGGCCCAAGGCATAAACGCACCGTCATCACCGAGTTTATGCAGGCTGCGGGTGATTTCCACCCATGCTTCCTGCACCACGTCGCGTGCCTCTTCACGGTTGCGCAGCAGCCGGTAGGCATGGGCAAAAAGCCGCGGGCTTTGCAGGGTAACCAGTTGGTTGAACGCCGGCCCGTCGCCCAGCCGGGCCCGGCCCGCCAGATATGACAGATAGGCTTTGTTTTGCGCCACTTGTGCCCCCGTTCGCATTGCTTACAGAGTATAGTGGCCCCGAACCCGGCTTTGGTTCAAATTAATTCTCTACGCGCGGTTTTTGGAAAATCACACCATAGTGATAGGGCGGAATTTGCACCACCTCTATCAGCTCGAAACCGGCGGGTTCAACCGCTTGTGCCACCGCCACCGGGGGCATGCGCAGTTCTTTGCGCGGGCCACGGGGCTGGCCCAGCACCGGGGTTTCGTCACGCTCGGCCACATGCCAGTTGAGCACCACAAACAACCCGCCGGGTTTAAGCACCGGCCGCACGCTTGTGGCCATTTCGGTGGGGTCGGGCACACCGTGAAAGGTGTTGGCAATGAAAACAATATCGACCGGTGTGTCGATATGCTCTGACAGGGCGTGCGCGTCGGCCTCTATCCAGCGCACGCCGGCGGCACCGCGCATTTTGGCCTTGGCCAGCATTTGGGGGTCGATGTCCAGCGCGTAAATATCTCCGCTGAGCATCGCCGCCATGGGCGCGGTAAAGTGGCCATCACCGCAGCACAAATCAACCGCGCTCATCCCGGGCTTGAAGCAAAGTTTGCGCAGCACGCAGGATGGGTCAGGCCATAATGCCCGCCACCAGTCAGCATCGGGCATGGTGGTGGCGGTAAAAAACTTGTCAGACATTGGCGACTCCGGCAGATACCGCTCACATATAGGCAATGCAAAAGTGTAAAAAAGACCCGAAACGGACCTTTTTGTAACGAGAAGGTTACAGTAAACTGGGTTTAGGGCGCGGCACGGGGGCATTGCCCCGCCAGCCAGCGCCCAAACCGCGGTTATAGCCGGTTGAACTGGGCGAAATTCACCGCCGTTTCCACCGCATTTTGCATCAGGGTCAGCGCCCCCATGCCGCGGGTCAGCGGACCGGGGCCGCTATTTATTTGCTCGCGGGCAAAAAAGTTTTGCAGCAACTTATCAACATTTGCGGGGTCGTTGAACACATCCATCGATTTGCTGCCAAACAGCCGGTCGCTGGCGTTCTGGAAAATTTCGCGCTGGCGGTCGACATCCAGCGTGCCGATGGATTTGGGCAGGCCAAAGGCGGTTTCAAATACTTCGCGCAGCGGCGGGTTGGCCATTAGCTGAAACCACGCCACCGTTTCGGGGAACGGCGCGTTGGCATATTTACCAACCTCGCGTTCAAGATTGAGCGCCAGCCGCATCGAGCTGTTATCCTCGCCCACCGCCTTTTCGAACTGCCGCACCTGATAGGCATCGGTGATTTTCTGCGCAAAATCGAATTCAGCCACCTTGGAACCGCCCGCATTGCCAAAGCCAAACGCCGCCGCCATTTCGCGATAACGGGTGTCGGTAAGCTTCAGCGCAAAGGCACCTTTTTTTTCGCTGCCCTCGGCCAGCACTTTTTTGAAGAAAAACTTGTCGGCCACCCGATCTTCCATGCCAAACGCCCCGAGCGCCACCTTGAACAGGGTGAAATCCTTGACCAGTTCTTCGGGCGAGGTGATTTTCGAGATGTTTGCCTTAAAATAGTTCAGCTCACGGTCCAGCACAGGGGTGGCCTTGAACGCCGCCATCTGGCTTTCCTGCGTGCGCTGCAAAAAGCGCCAGCCGGCAATGCCGCCAATCGGGGTTGAGGGGATCATGGGGATGCCTCCATCAATTGCGCCTCGACCGGCAATAAAAACCGCAGGAATTTTAGCGCCTGATAGTCGTTTTCCTGTTGCAGGTTGGCTTGGGCCTCTCGCAGGTGCAGGCTTGATTCGGGGTCTTTGAACACCTGTGCCAGTTGGTCAATGCCTTGCATCAACTGCTTGCGGGCCTTTGCAGGATCGGCCTCTCCGGCCAGCAAAAGCTGGGCGATATAGCATATGCGGCGCACCGGGGTGTTGGCCTCGTCGGGGTGAATGGCGTCGCGCAGGCGCAGCACATTGGCGTTGGGGGTCAGCACATTCAGCCGCGTGCGGCGGTCACCGTTCTCGATCACCGCGCCGTTGATCATTATGCGCTCGGCAGGGCGAAGCTTAAGGACAAGGCCGCTCATGTCGCCACCTCGGTAAAGCTGTCGGCACAGTCGCGCAGGCCGCGCATGATGCTGGTGTTTATTTCCACCAGTATCGCGGGTTTCGCCTCTCCGGCCATGATTTTGCGGGTTTGGTGGTTGGTAAATTCGGTCAGGTAAAACAGCTGGGCCTTTAAAGCGGTCGGCAGCGCGTTATCCTGATCAGCCACATCGGCCCCCAGCACGGTCCACAAAAGCTGGTTTTCACACAAGGCCTCGGCGAGGCTGGCGAATGTGTCTTTTTCTTCGTTCCAGCTGGCAAGCCGGGCCGTGACCTTTGAAAAGGCCTTGTATTCAATGCCCCGCGCCGTCCCGAGTTCCCGGGTTGGCTTTGCATAGAGCGACTGCGCAAAAACAGCAGTATTCATGGGGTGTATCCTCCCACCCAGCCGGAATTCCCGGCATGTTGACATGTTTAT
>CAYWXQ010000029.1:0-12949 GCA_964462475.1 uncultured Rhodobacterales bacterium
CCCGCCGGCGGTTTCGGCGCTTACCCGTGCGCTTACCCGTGCCTGATCCGGCCCGAAATGGCGCACGCAGGTCGGGATAAAACGCGCCTCTACCGGGCTTTTAAGCGCGGCTTCTGTCATGGCGGCCAGATATTCCTTCCAGGCTATCAGATCACCGCCGCCGCAAAAATCGGGGGCCAGGAACATTTCGGTATAAATCACCCCCTCGGCCGCTTGCGCCTCCAGCACGGCTGCCACCAGCCGGCCAAAATCTTCGGGGGTTTTCAGCACGTCGCAGGCGCGCTCATAGGTCGCCAGAAACTCGACAAAGTTCTGCCAGACATAGGCGCCGTTTTCATCAAACACGCCTGCCATGTTAACGCCCTTTTCCGCCGCCAGTTGCCGGATAAATTCGGGCGGCGCCGCGCCTTCAAGATGCAGGTGCAGCTCGGTTTTGGGGATTTCTGCGAAATTCATAAAAAGCTCTTTCCGTGTGTGCCGGGGGCCAGCCCCAGATGTTTTGCAATGGTTTCACCGACATCGGCAAAACCGACCTGCCCCAGATTACCCGTGCGCGCAAGCCCCGCCACCAGCACCGCCACGCGCTCGCGGGTGTGCTCGGTGCCGGGCCATGTCGGGTCATTGCCATGATCGGCCGAGATCATCAACAGGTCACCCTTGCAGAGGCCCGACAATATTTCGGGCAGGCGGGCGTCAAACGCCTCCAGATGGCGGGCATAGCCGGCAACATCGCGGCGGTGGCCGTATAGGCTGTCAAACTCGACATAATTGGCAAAAACCAGATCGCCGTCGCGGGCGGTGTGCATGAGCGAAACCGTATGGTCAACCAGCGCCATATCATCCTTACCCTTGAAAATTTCACTGATGCCGTGATGCGCGAAAATATCGCCGATCTTGCCAACCGCCAGCGTGCGCCCGCCTGCCGCCACCACGCGGTCACAGATCGTTGGTTCGGGCGGGGAAATGGCGTAATCACGCCGGTTGGGGGTGCGGCTAAAACTGCCCGGCTGGCCGGTGAAGGGCCGTGCGATTACCCGCCCAACCATCATCGGGTGAAAGATCTCGGCCGCGATTTTGCAGATTTCAAGCAAGCGCTCCAGCCCGAAGCTGGCCTCATGCGCCGCAATCTGAAACACGCTGTCGGCCGAGGTATAGCAGATCGGTTTGCCGCTATTCATATGCTCGGCGCCAAGCTCGTCAATAATCACGGTGCCAGAGGCGTGTTTGTTGCCCAATATGCCCGGCAGCGCGGCCCGCTGGATGAATTTAGCAATTTTATCAGGCGGAAAGCAGGGCTGGGTATCAGGGAAATAGTGCCAGTCAAACGGCACTGGCACGCCCGCCAGCTCCCAATGGCCGGTGGGGGTGTCTTTGCCGTTAGAGGCCTCGTTAGCCACCGCGAACAGGCCGGTTTTACCGGTTAACCCCGCAGGCAACGCGCCACTGGCCGCGCGCGCAGCCCCGCCAAAACCGAGCGCATCAAGGTTGGGCAGGGCAAGCGGGCCGGTGCGGCCGGTATTGGCCCGCCCCGCCGCGCATTCGCGCGCGATATGGCCAAGCGTGTTTGCCCCTTCGTCGCCAAAAGCGGCGGCATCCAGCGCGCCACCTATGCCAACAGAATCCATGATCAGTAAAAAGGCGCGGGGCATCAGGCGATCCTTTCAATGATCAGCGGGGTTTCTTCGGGCACCGCAGCGCCAATTTTATAGGCGGCGATGATGCGGGTTTTGGCCTCGTCCAGCGTGGCCTGATCGCGGGCATGCACCCGCGCGATCGGTTGCTCGGTGTCCACATACTGGCCGATGCCCGCCAGCCAATCCAGCCCGACAGCATAATCTATCGGGTCGGTCGAGCGGGTGCGCCCGCCCCCCAGCGCCACCACCGCCATGCCCACGCCGCGGGTGTCTATGCTTTGCACAAAGCCGGTTTTGGCGGCGTAAACCTCGGCCACCAAGGGCGCGGTTTCAAGGTAGCTTTGCGGCTTTTCAACAAAATCGACCGGCCCGCCAAGGGCGGCAACCATTTTGCCAAAGCGCTCGGCGGCGCGGCCTGACTGCAAGGCACCCAGCATCATATCCGCGCCAGCTTCAACGCTGGCCGCCAGACCGGCATTGGCCAACAGCTCGGCCCCGAGCGCAACCGTGACATCCCACAACCGGTTGTCGATTTCTTTGCCGGTTAAAAAATCAACCGCGTTTTGCATTTCAAGCGCGTTGCCCGCCGCGCGCGCCAGTGGCTCGTTCATGTCGGTGATCAGCGCGGTGGTGCGGCAGCCGGCATCGTTGGCCACCCGCACCAGACTTTCGGCCAGCGCGCGGGCCTTGGGCAGGCTATCCATGAACGCGCCAGAGCCGCACTTTACATCAAGCACCAGCCCCCCAAGCCCCGCCGCCAGCTTTTTGGACAGGATCGAGGCGGTAATCAGGTCAACCGACTCGACCGTCGCGGTGACATCGCGAATGGCGTAAAGCCGTTTATCGGCAGGGGCGACGGTGCCGGTTTGGCCGATAATGGCGCAGCCAACCTCGGCGGTTACCTTGCGCAGGGTTTCGATATCGGGCTGGGTTTGGTAGCCCGGAATGGCGTCAAACTTATCGAGCGTGCCACCGGTATGGCCCAGCCCGCGCCCCGAGATCATTGGCACATAGGCGCCGCAAACCGCCAGCGCCGGGGCGAGCATCAGCGACACATTATCGCCCACCCCGCCGGTTGAATGTTTATCAAGCACCGGTCCGGGCAGGTCCCAGCGCAGCACATCACCGCTGTCGCGCATCGCTTCGGTCAGCGCCACCCGCTCGGGCAGCTCCATTTTTTGAAAGTATACCGCCATCGCAAAGGCCGCCGCTTGTTCGCCGGAAACAGAACCATCGGTCAACCCGTTGATAAAACTGCTTATTTGCGTCCTTGTCAGGGTGTTTCCGTCACGCTTGGCAGCGATAATTTCTTGCGGCAGCATCACTTTGCCCCCGACAGATGCGCGGGCGTAAACGACCCCGGCAGCAGTTCGCCCAAGGTGACCTCGCCAATTATGCCGGTCGGGCTGGCCAGAATGATCACGGTTTCAGGGGTGCCGAATTCGGATATTTTTTGCCGGCAACCCCCGCAAGGCGTGATCGGGACCTCGCTTTTTGCCATCACCAGAATTTCAACAATATCGCCCTGCCCTGCGGCCACCATCGCCGCGATCGCCCCCGCTTCGGCGCAGGTGCCCTCGGGGTAGGCGACGTTTTCAACGTTGCAGCCGGAAAACACCGCCCCCGAGGCGGTGCGGAGCGCCGCCCCGACCTTGAAGTTCGAATAGGGCGCATAGGCGTTTGCGCGCACCCGCCGCGCTTGATCTAACAAAGACATGGCATTTCCTGCTTTGGTCAAAAATTGATTATGCAGTCAAAAATGCCCGAAGCGCAAGCTGCGTTGCGCGTATTTTGCCAGGCCCGGATACGCGCGCCAGCCCGCCCGATTAACCCGCCGCCTTTTTCCAGCTTTCGCGTTTGCGGTAAAGCGTCGAGGGCGACACATCGAGCATCCGCGCCGCTTCAGGCACCGAGCCGTTGCACTCGATAATCGTGGCTTCCACGAAATTACGCTCGAACTGCGCCAAGGTCAGCCCGACAAACTGGCTAATGTCGTCTTCACTGCGGGTTTGGGGCGGCTCGGCCTCGGGGGGGCTGGGGGTAGTGCCGGTAATTTCGGCGGGCAGCATCTCGGGCAGCAGGTGCGGGCCGTCGTTCAGCACCACGACATTGCGCAACACGTTCAGCAGTTGGCGCACATTACCCGGCCATTCATAGCGCGCGAATGTCCGTTTTACCTCGGGTGAAATGCGCTCGAACGTGCGGCCTTCTTCGGCGGCATAGCGGCGCAGAACCTGCTCGGCGATCAGTATAATATCATCCTCGCGCTCGCGCAGGGGCGGCAGGTGCATCGGCACCACATGCAGGCGATAATAAAGGTCTTCGCGAAAACGCCCGGCGCGCACCTCCTCTAGCGGGTCGCGGTTGGTGGCGCATAAAATTCGGGCATCGACCGATTTAGCCTTTATCGCCCCGACCGGCTGGATTTTAGAGGTCTCCAGAAAACGCAGCAGTTTGGTTTGCAGGCTCATATCCATTTCGCAGATTTCATCCAGAAACAGGGTGCCGCCAGAGGCCGCCTCGGCCGCGCCGATTTTGGTGGCAATCGCGCCGGTGAACGAGCCCTTCAGGTGGCCAAACACCTCTGACTCAAGCAAATCGGCCGGAATGGCGCCGCAATTCAGCGGCACAAACGGCCCGCGTGCGCGGCTAGACACCGCATGGATCGCCTTGGCCGCGACCTCTTTGCCCGTGCCGCTTTCACCGGTTAAAAATACGGTGGCAGAGCTGCGGCCGATATTGCTGATCATCTGGTATATATTTTGCATCTTGGGCGAATTGCCCAAAAAACCGTGGAATTCGGCGGCGGGTTGCCCGGGCGCAGGCGGCGGCACCACAGGCCCCGCCGCCTGCACTTTTTGCGCGTTTTCAACCGCGCTTAGCAGTTTTTTATCGTCAAACGGTTTGACCAGAAAATCAAACGCGCCTTCGCGCATCGCCTCGATGGCGCGGTTGATCGAGCCGTTGGCGGTAATCACAATCACCTTGGTGGCTGATTTACGTTGCAAAATGCTGCCCATCAGCTCTAACCCGTCGCCGTCGGGCAGGGTCAGATCCAGCAATATAACCCCGAAACTTTGCTGGCCAATCGCCGCGCGGGCGGCCAGTATAGTGTCGCAAGACACAACCGCGTTGCCCGCCTTTTCCAGCACGGTGCGGTAAACCATCGCCAGTGACGAGGTATCTTCAACAAGCAGCAGCGGCATGTTCATTTATTGGCCCTATCCGTTCCCGAGCTCGTTTTCCACGAAGGTCAGAACCGACGCAATGCCTTTTTCACAGCGCATCGATTCTTGAGTGATTTTGGCCCAATCGCCGGTTTTGGCGGTGGCGTTCAGGGTTTCGGCAATGTGTTGCAGGTTAACCGCCCCGACCGCCCCGGCCACCGAGATTAAAATATGGGTCTGGGCGCGAATCGGCGTTACATCGCTGGCGGCAACCCCGGCCAGCACCCCGTCGCGCACGTCTTGCAGGTCGCTTTTGACCTTGCCCAGCAGCTCTTGCATCGACTCGTGGCCGATAATTTCTTTGAGACCGGTATAAATATCCATCTGGATATCGGCATCGGGGTTGATTTCTGGCGGGGGCGGCGCGGGGGCGGCTCGCTCACCGGTATAGATCAGGATCGCGTTGCCAAAGGCAGCGACATCGGTCAGCGGTTTGGCAATTATACCGTCGGCCCCGGCTTTGGTGATGCGCTCGCGGTGCTCGGGCAGAACATAAGCGGTTAGCGCCAGCAAGGTGGTGGCGGCCTTTTCGTCGCCACGCGCCCGCATTTCGCGCATCACCTCCAGCCCCGATTTGCGCGGCATTTCAATGTCGATCAGGCCGAGGTTGAATTTACCCGTGTCTAACCGCGCCAGTGCTTCAACCCCGTCCGAGGCGACCTCGACATTGGCGTTCATTTTCTTGAGCATCTGGGTGGCGACAAGCTGGTTGGTGGGGTTGTCTTCGGCCAGCAGCACCCGCAAATGCGACAAGTCCGGCAGGCCGGCCTTGGGGCGCAGCGGTGGGCTGACCGGTTTGGCCGCCGCGATCAGCAGGTCTTCGGGAAATGAAACCGACACCAAGGCGCCGCCACCGGGGCGGTTTGTGGCGCAAATCTCGCCGCCGGCGCGCTCAACGAGCGTGCGGGCAATGTATAGCCCGAAACCCGAGCCGTGCTCGGTGTTGCTTTCGGGGCGGCCATGGCGCGAAAACAACCGTGCCAGCGCCGCTTCGCTAAACCCCGGCCCATCGTCAGCCACCGCGAATTCAAGCGCGCCGTGCGCCGTGCGTGACAGCCGCAATTGCAGCGCCCCCGAGCCGGTAAATTTAAGCGCGTTGCCTATAATATTGTTCAATATCCTGAAAAAATCGAGCTGCGGCAGGTGCAAAGCCCCGGGAATGGCGCAGGCGCGATCCACGCTAAAACCGACAGATTTTTGCTTGGCAGCCCCGGCCCATGTGGTCTCAAGCTGTGCCAAGGCCGGTTTAAGCTCGGTGACCGGCACCGTTTCGGGGGCCATATCGGGGGCCACTAATGCCTGCGCAAGCAGGTCGTTAATATAAAGCGATGCGGTCTTGATCAAACCAACCTGCGCTTGCGCTTCGGCGTCCAGTGCAGCGGTTTCCAGCAGCTGGCTTGCGCTAAAAATCCGCGCCACGGCCGAGCGGATGTCGTGCGAGAGCAGCACATTTTCGGTTGCGCCGGTATCCAACTTTTTAATACTATTTACGCTCTGCTCAGCTTGGGTCAAATTCCCGCCTCTACGAATCGGCCATACTGGCTATCATCACCTTCAGGTTGAAGTATGACCTAAATACTACAAAATTGTTACCCAATTCTTACTCAAGCTCCTCTGACAGCCGGTTTTTAAGCCGCGCGGCCTCAAGCGGGATTTCGACGACAAAATCATATAGCTCGGGGGCATCGGGCCGCCCGATGCCAAAAACCAGCGACGACGGGCAGGTTTTGCGCAGCTCGGCCACCTTGCCACGCTCGTCAGAGATACCGGCCTCGACCATCACCACCCTGGCGGTTGCGGCGGCGGATTTTTGCACAAATTCTATTGGCACCCCCGAAACCGCCGACTTGCAGATCATCTCCATCGGGGTCGACTGCATGTTCAGCAACACCTTGATATTGCTGGTGACCATCGCCCGCACCGGCACCGAGATATCTAGCACGATCTGGCCGTCACCGGTTTCGCCCAGCGTTATTTCACCGTTCATTTTCGCCACCAAACTCCGCGCCACCGAGGGCCCCAGAACCTCGGAAGCAAAGCTGTCGGCGCTTTCATCGCGCGCGCCGAAAATCAGGTCGGGCGACCAGCCGCCATCCATATAGTCGACCACGATCCGCGCCAACAGCGTGCCTTCGGTATATGACAATTGCAGGTCAATCTGGCGGGCGCCGGCGGTTTCAAGAAAATAGGTCACCAAAAGCGCATAAGAGCGCCGAAGCCGGGTTGCATCGCCGCACAGCATTACCGGCAGCTCCCCTTTGGCAGCAACACGCAGCCGCGCGTTGGCTTGCCGCACCACCGGCCCCAGCAGTTCGGGCAGCGCCAACAGCAGCTCGTTGCTGAAAAACGGCTTGTAGACCAGCGCAAACCGGGTGTTTTCCAGCGCGGCGAAATCCAGAATATCGGTTAACATCCCCAGCATCCGGTTGGCCGAGCGGTCGGCCTGATCAAGCAGCGCGCTTTGCTCTTTGTCTTTGGGGTCTTGCCGCGCCACGGCCAACAGGCCCAAAACGCCGTTCATCGGGGTGCGCAATTCGTGGCTCATCATGGTCAAAAACCGCGATTTAACCCTGCTGGCCTGCCGGTATTGCTCGGCCAGCACCATGTTGCGCTCGGCCAGTTTCAGGTAGCGCCGTGATTCCCAGACAAAATAACCCATGGTGGCGATCACCATAAAAACCGTTAGGATACTGGCATAAAGCGCAAAATCGGCCCCGGCGCGCATTTGCGCCCGCACAATGGCCGCCTTTTTCTCTTCGCCGACCGTAACCCGCAGAGTCAGGTCATAAAGGTCGCGCGAAAACGGGGCGAAGGCGCGCGAAATCTTGGCCAAGGCCGTAAAGTCGAAGCTCGAAATGCTGACAACCGCGACCTCCTGCTTTTTTAGTTCGTCCAGCAGCCGCCCGACGGTGTTGGTTTCACGGTCATATTCGCGCAAACGTGCGCCGACCTTGCCGCGCTGAAACACCGCCACCCGGCTCCAGAGCACATCAAACCGCTGGTTGATTTCGGCGGTCGAGCTGGATTGCCCGGCGCTGGAAGCCCCCAGCGAATCGCGAAACCGGATCAGTTCGCGCTCCAGCTGCGCGGCGGACCAAACGATGTTTTCCTGGCTGGCCTGACGCATGGCGTTCAGGTTTTCCGTGAATGTCGCAAAGCCAAACCCGGCCAGCGTGATGGCAACAGCCAACACGCTGGCAAACAATATCGTGGGCAGGTGGGGCTTGACGCGCACGTTACTTTATTTCCACCTTTACCAATTGCCAGATCAGGCGGGCATTATAGACCGGGTCTTGCAGCTCGGTAAAATCCGACATCGGATAGATCACCCAGATCGGCCCTTTGTCACGCCGCGAAAACCGTTCGCCATTGGCGGTCATGGCAAAAATCACGTCGTATTTCATGAAATCATCGATCGGCACCTCGACCGAATAGTCGTTAACCGCCGTCAGCACCACCGTGCTGCCGCCTGCGCCCGCCATCGCCAACAATTCGCGACCAAGCGGGCCGCGAAAGCTGGTTTTCGCGTCGACAAATTCGTTTTCGGTGTTGATGGTCGCATGGGGCAACGCCATCAGATCATCCTCGGTAAACGTCATCTCGGTGCCGGTAATGGTATTGTTCAGGGTCAGCACGACCTCTTGCGCCAAAAGCAAGCGCGGCATCAACAGGGCCATCACCATGCTCAAGAACAGAATTGGCTTATTCATTCGGGTCATTTTACTTTGTTCCTTCCAGATTCCCTCGACCTATGCCAACCTAGATGCAAGTTCATAACCGATGCGAAACCCCGCCGAACCCTTATGGTTGTTGCAATTTGCAGCGCCGCACCCAAAATGCCTTCGCTTTTTGCGAATCTTGGGTGCCGGTTTTTCTTTTTCAGATTCAGGACGTATTAACCCTTTATACCTTTCGTTTATATTTGTTTAACGCATTGTATTCATTGCGGTTATATTCACGGTTCTGGCGGGGTAAAATCGGCGTCGCGCGCGCCCGTCAGCCAATGCCGGTTTTGCAAAACCCCATTTCGCGCAATGCATCGGTGATTTCATCAAGAATAGCCGGATCGTCAATCGTAGCGGGCATTTTCCAGGCCAGCCCGTCGGCGATTTTGGCCATGGTGCCGCGCAGCACCTTGCCCGAGCGGGTTTTGGGCAGACGGTCAACCACCGTTGCCAGCTTAAACGCCGCGACCGGCCCGATTTTTTGCCGCACCAGTTTCACGCATTCGGCCACTACGTCGGCCTCGCTACGGTTTACCCCCGCCGTCAGGCATAAAAACCCCAGCGGCAGTTGCCCCTTTAGCGCATCGGCCACGCCGATTACCGCACATTCGGCGACATCGGGATGGGAGGATAGCACCTCTTCCATCGCGCCGGTTGACAGCCGGTGGCCCGCAACATTGATCACATCATCGGTGCGCGCCATAATGTAAATATAGCCGTCTTCGTCGATAATGCCGGCATCGCCGGTTTCGCAATAGCCCGGAAAGGTCTCTAGATAGGCGCTTTTGAAACGCGCCTCGGCCTGCCACAGCCCCGAAAGCGTGCCCGGCGGCAGCGGCAGTTTAATGGCGATCGCCCCCATTTCGCCTTTGGGCAGCTCGTGGCCGTCATCGCCCAGCACCCGCACATCATACCCCGGCATCGGCACGCCGGGCGAGCCCAGCTTTACCGGCATAGCCTCTAGCCCCAGCGGGATAGCGGCGATGGCATAGCCGGTTTCGGTCTGCCACCAATGGTCGATCACCGGCACGCCAAGCTGGTTTTGCGCCCAGATAATGGTGTCGCTATCGGCGCGCTCACCGGCCAAAAACAGCGCCTTCAGGCAGGAAAGATCGTATTTTTTAACAAACTCGCCCTCGGGGTCGATGCGTTTAATGGCGCGAAAGGCCGTAGGCGCGGTAAAAAACGATGCCACCTTGTGCTCGGCGATCACCCGCCAGAACGTGCCGGCATCGGGCGTGCCCACCGGCTTGCCCTCAAACACAACCGCCGTTGCCCCCGCCAGCAGCGGGCCATAGCAAATATAGCTGTGCCCGACCACCCAGCCCACATCGGAAGCCGCCCAGAACACCTGCCCGGGATCAACATTATAGATGTTTTTCATGGTCCAGTGCAGGGCCACCGCGTGGCCGCCATTGGGGCGCACAACCCCTTTGGGCTGCCCCGTGGTGCCGGACGTATAAAGAATATAAAGCGGGTCGGCGCCGCCAACAGGGGTGCAGGGCGCGGGGGCGGCCCCTGCCGTGAAGGCCTCCCATTCAAAATCGTGATCGCCCAGGTCCGCCACCAGCTGGTCGCGCTGCAAAATCACGCTAAAGGCGGGTTTGTGGCTGGCAAGCGTGATCGCCTCGTCCAGCAACGGCTTATAGGCCACCACCCGCCCGGGCTCTATGCCGCAGCTGGCGGCGATAACGGCTTTGGGGGTGGCGTCATCAATGCGCACCGCCAGTTCGTTGGCCGCAAACCCGCCAAACACTACCGAGTGCACCGCCCCGAGGCGTGCGCATGCCAGCATCGCCTGCAGCGCCTCGGGCACCATTGGCATATAGATCAACACCCGGTCGCCCTTGCCAACCCCGTTCTGGGCCAACGCGCCTGCCAGTGTCGCCACCCGTTCCAGCATTTCGCTATAGCTGATGCGCGCCTTGGTGCCGGTGACCGGGCTATCATAGATAACCGCCGCCTGATCACCGCGACCGGCCTTAACGTGCCGGTCAAGCGCGTTGTAACAGGTGTTCATCACCCCGTCTTTATACCACTGATAGAGCGGCGCGTTGCTGTCATCCAGCGCTTTTGTCGGCGGTTTTATCCAGTCGATCGCCTCGGCTGCCTGCATCCAGAATGCCTCTGTGTCTGCCTGCCAGCCCTGATAAACGCGCTTATATCCCATGGTGATACTCCCGATAGTGGCCCGCAAGGCCGCAAAAGCCCCGCGCGACGTGGTGAACAAAGCACCCCTCGGAAATGTGAAACCGCCTCTTGTCGGGCCGTTTTGCCCAATCATAAAACGCTTGCCCGCCCTTGGCAAACGGAAATGAACCCCCGTTCATTAATTTCGCTACTATCCGGCAAATACCTGACTGGCGTAAACTTCGCCACATAGCTGGCCGCGCCGGTCAATGCCAAAGGCCGCCCCCATGCGGGTGTAGCGGCGGTTAAGGATATTGGCGAGATGCGGGCGTGATGCCTCCCACGCGCCAACAAGTTCAGCCGCGAGGCTGCGATAGGTGTGGATCGGCACCGGCTGGCGGCTGCCGACATAACGAAAAGCGCAATTTGCCGCCGGAATATAGGGGCGGCCGTTAAGCACATAAACAAAGTTTTTCGCGATATTTTCACCCGCCGCGCGAAAGCTGCGGGATTGGGCGCGCATGCGTTCGCGCAGGTTGCGGGCACCCGGCACCGGCTGGGTGTGGTTATAAATACGGGTGCGGGCCATATTGCGGGCCTGCGTGGTGGCGGCATTGGTGACATCGCGGGTCGATTCAAACAATGGCAACCCGCGTTTGCAGCGGATCTTGTTGGTGTAATAAAGCACGGCGCGGTTAAACAGGTCCTGGTTGATCGCGCCCGAATTTATTTGCCGGTCATAGGCGCTGCCCTGCAGCGGTGACAGGCAGGCGGCCCGCGCCGCCGGGCTGGTGAATAGTGCAGAAAGCAGGATAAACACAAAAACAGACTTGTTACGAAAAATGAAATTGGTCATTTTACGTCCTTTGATTTGGTCGTTTATGGCAGTCGTTCCACCGGATTTCAAGCGGCTGATCGTCGCGAATGGCGCTAATTTGTCGTATTATGATTGACGAATCAGGCAACAATATGGCCTCAGCCTTTGAAACTCGTTAACGTGAAGGGGCGCGTGATGGACGAAACCGCAATAGCATTCGAGGCACCCAATGTGCGCGCCGCCGCCACCGCCAAGGGCGCACCGCTAGACCGTATTTCGGTGCGCGACTATGAACGCGAGGTCGAGATCGGCGCCTTCCAGTCAGAGCGCGGCGTGCAGCAGCGCATCCGTTTTAACGTGGTGCTAGAGGTCAGCCGCCACGATGCCGCCCGCAATGACGATGTCGACAAGGTGATATCCTATGACACCATCACCGAAGCGATAGAGCTGCAACTGACGACAGAGCGCATCAACCTGCTTGAAACCCTGGCCGAGCGCGTGGCCGAGCGCTGTCTGGAGGACCCCCGCGCCGTGCGGGTGTTTGTGCGCATCGAAAAGCTTGACCGCATCCCCGGCACGCTCGGGGTTGAAATCGTGCGTATGCGCCACGGGGCGTCCACCATCCACCCTGTCGAGCCGGTGACGGTCGATGCCACCCCGCACCCGCTGGTGGTCTGCCTAAGCAACGCGGTGCTGCACGGCCCGACCCTTGGCGCGTGGCTTGATGCCATCGCCAGCCATGATCTGCCCGCGATCATCTGTGTCGAGCCCGCCACCACGCCCGCCCCGCAAAGCGCCACCCAGCTGGTGCAACGCCGGATTGATTTGCTGTCAATCGAGCAAAACGCATGGCTGCTGGCGGGCAAAGACCCGCGCTGCGTGGTGGTTGACAGCCGCACCGAACTCGACTGGGCGATGAAGCACGGCCAGCTTTCGGTCTGGGCGCCAAGCAAGATCGTGATGGATGCCGTGCCCCACCCCAAAGATCTGTCCGCCGCCGGGCTAACGCTATGGCTGGCACAGGCATTTGACGCGGGGCAAACCTTGCTGGTAGGCTTGGCGGCACCCGAAGATAAATTAGGCGTAGCCGTGGGCCAGGTTGCTGCCGACGCGCCGGCAAAGATAGGAGCATAACATGGCCGCCCAGCCCCCCGTTTGCGATTTTGGCACGCCCTGCCCCGATTTTGATCTGCCCGACACCAAGGGCAACCGCGTTAGCCGCGACAGCCTGATGGGTAAAAACGGCTTGGTAATCATGTATATCTGCAACCACTGCCCCTATGTGGTTGCCATCGCCAACAAACTGGCCCGCGATGGCAAGGCGTTGCAGGAAATGGGCTTTGGCGTGGCGGCGATCTGCGCCAATGACGCCAGCGATTACCCTGCCGACAGCTTTGACAACATGGTCAAATTCGC
>CAYWXQ010000029.1:13049-18896 GCA_964462475.1 uncultured Rhodobacterales bacterium
CGGCGCAAACGCCTTCTATCGGCTGCTCGATCAAGTGGAAAGATGGCTGATTATTACCGGCCACTGGCACAGGCCGGCCCGCGTGGCTTCACGCTGGCCGGCGGATTGCGGTATTTCGAGCAGGTCGAGCATATCCGGCGCGGCGGCTTTAGCCGGATCATTCCGGCCAGTGATCTGCCGCCGGATGTGCTAATGCGGCTCACCGCCAAGCGCGCCGATATGTGCGGCATACCGATGCAGCACCCCTCTGTCATGGGCATCCTCAACGTCACCCCCGACAGTTTTTCGGATGGCGGCCAGCATCGGGGGGTAGAGGTTGATGCCGCAATAGCGATGCGCGCGGCGGGGGCCGACATCATTGATATCGGCGGTGAAAGCACCCGCCCGGGGGCCACATATGTAACCCCCGAAAAAGAGGCCGCGCGGGTGTTGCCGGTAATAACCGCGCTGGCCAAGCAAGGCATCGGGCCGATCTCGATCGACACCCGCAAAGCGGTGGTGGCCAAGGCCGCGCTGGCCGCAGGGGCGGGGCTGTTTAACGATGTTACCGCGCTTGGCTTTGACCCCGACAGTCTGGGCGTGGCGGCAAAAAGCGGCGCGGCGGTCTGCCTGATGCACGCCAAAGGCACCCCTGAAACCATGCAGGATAACCCCGATTACAATGACGCCCTGCTCGACATATATGATTATCTCGCCCAGCGGATAAATACCTGCGAACAGGCGGGCATTGCGCGCGATAATATCATGATCGACCCCGGCATCGGCTTTGGCAAAACCACCGTCCACAATTTGGCACTGCTGCGCGGCATCGCGCTGTTTCACGGGCTGGGCTGTGCGATACTGCTGGGGGTGTCGCGCAAGGGGATGATCGGTAAAATCGCCGGCGAACCCGCCCCTGAGCGGCGTTTTGCCGGTTCTATCGCGCTGGGGCTGGCCGCGCTCAATCAGGGCGTGCAGATGTTGCGGGTGCATGATATTGCTGAAACCAGGCAGGCAATCGCGCTGTGGCGCGCATTACAGAATGGGGCATAGATGAAACGCAAATATTTCGGCACCGACGGGGTGCGTGGCACCGCCAACACCCACCCGATGACCGCCGAAATGGCGCTTAAACTCGGCGGCGCCGTGGGGCAGTATTTTGCCTCACACAAGGGCAGCAAGCGGGTGATTATCGGCAAAGACACCCGACGCTCTGGCTATATGCTCGAAACCGCGCTTACGGCGGGGCTTACCGGTGTTGGCATGGATGTTTACCTGCTCGGGCCGGTGCCAACCCCGGCCGTGGGCATGCTGACCCGCTCTATGCGGGCCGATCTTGGCATTATGATTTCGGCCTCGCACAACCCGCACCATGATAACGGCATCAAGTTTTTCGGCCCCGACGGGTTTAAGCTGTCAGACGAGGCCGAGCTGGAGATAGAGGCCCTGCTGGAGGCCGCGCCAGCGCTGGTTCCGGCGGTTAAAATCGGCCGCGCCCACCGGGTCGAGGGCGACCGCGCGCGCTATATCGAATTTGCCAAAACCACCTTTCCGCGCCGTTTCCGGCTTGACGGGCTAAAGGTGGTGATTGATTGCGCCAATGGTGCGGCCTATCGCACCGCACCTGAAGTGTTGTGGGAACTGGGCGCCGATGTGGTGCCCATTGGCGTGCGCCCCGACGGCTTTAACATCAACGACAATTGCGGCTCGACCAAGCCCGCACTGGCGCAGCGGCTGGTGGTTGAACAAGGGGCCGATCTTGGTATTTGCCTTGACGGTGACGCCGACCGGCTGATGATCATCGACGAGACCGGCAAGGTCGCCGATGGTGACCAGCTGATGGCCCTGATCGCCACCCGCATGGCAGAGGCGGGCAAGCTTGCAGGCAATACGCTGGTCGCCACGGTCATGAGCAATCTCGGGCTGGAGCGTGACATGCAAGCCAAGGGCTTAACCCTGCTGCGCACCGATGTTGGCGACCGCTATGTGGTAGAGGC
Organism: uncultured Rhodobacterales bacterium; assembly: GCA_964462475.1. Classification (GTDB taxonomy): domain Bacteria; phylum Pseudomonadota; class Alphaproteobacteria; order Rhodobacterales; family Rhodobacteraceae; genus UBA3077. Next base: position 15,026 of record CAYWXQ010000029.1, read on the forward strand.
CATGCGCGCTGGCGGTTATAATCTGGGCGGCGAGCAATCGGGGCATATCGTGCTGCGCGACTATGTAACCACCGGCGACGGGTTGATCGCGGCTTTGCAGTTTTTAAGCGCCATGGTTGATACCGGCCAAAAGGCCAGCCAGTTGGCACGGGTGTTTGACCCCGTGCCGCAACTGCTGGAAAACGTGCGTTATGATCCCGCAACCACCCCGCTTGAAACCCCTGCCGTGCAGGCGGCCATAAAAGCTGGCGCGGCGCGCTTTGGCGATACCGGTCGGGTGCTGATCCGCAAATCGGGCACCGAGCCGTTGATCAGGGTGATGGGCGAATGCACCGATGAAACCCTGCTGCACACGGTGGTTCACGATATTGTGGCGGCGGTGCGCGCGGCGGGATAAGCGTGCTATAAGGGCCAAAACCGACAGGAGGCCCAAAATGCGCCACATACTGACAGCCGGATTTTTAGTGGTAGCCAGCGCCGCAACCGCGCAAAACTTCACCGCCAGCCTTTCGCCGCCATGGGACGGGGTGCGGGTGCCCGAGGGCCAGCAATGCACGTTATTTGGCGGCAACGGTTCCACCCCCGAAATTACCCTGCGCGACCTGCCGAAAGCCACGGAGCAAATCAGGGTCGAGTTCAACGACAAAAGCTATGCGCCGCTGGCCAATGATGGCGGCCACGGGGTGATCGGGTTCACGGTTAACCCACCCGATGCGGTGCTGCCCGCGGTGCCGGGTCTGTCGGCAGATATGCCCGCCGGTATTGCCGTGGTTTCGGCGGCGCGCACCGGCGGGGCCTATGCCTCGGCGGGGTATTTACCGCCGTGTTCGGGCGGGCGCGGCAACCGTTATATGGCCGACATCATCGCGCTTGACGCAAATGGTGCAGAGCTTGCACGCACAGCGGTCGAGCTTGGCCGTTATTAGGCCGGCTTTAGCTTTGCAAATCTGTATAGCGCATCTTCGCGCGCCAGCCCAGCAACAGCCGCACAGCATTGCCAATGCCCGGGTCGGGCTGTGGCGGCCGGAGCGCATCAGGATGCAGCCCGTCACGCGCGAAATCCTCTGAAAACCGCGCTCGCCATGCCGCGCTGGTGGCGTCTCGCTGGATGGTGATACCGGTTTCATAGGTTTCGGGCGGCGGCACCTGTAAATGTGTCGCCATAGCCTCAAAATAGGATGAGGGGTCCTGCATCAGTGCCTCATAGGTGAATTTTTGGGCCGCAAGACCGTGCACCCCCAGATATGAGCGCCAGAAATCATAGCCACGCCCGATATGAAAATAGGCCTGGCACAGGGATCTGAAATCGTATTCGGCGCGGATATTTCGGCGCGCCTTGCCGGTGTTGCTGCCGCTGTTCCACTTGCCGGTTTGCCGCGCGCGCACCAGTGAAACCGCCTGCCCCAGCCGGTCTTGGCGGTGCAGAAGCACTATTTTAACCTCATGCGCGGCCATGCATTTGCGAATAAAATCAAACCCGAACCGGTCTTGGCTTTGCCGCAGATGGCGGGGGAATATCTTGATCGAGAACCGCTGGTTGTTTGAGCGCGCGTGGCGCATTATTTCATCATAGTATCTGTTGGCGCTGTATCGGAACAGCGGGTGTTCAAGGTGTTCAAACCCCAGCCATTCTTCGTTGTTGCCCATAACACCGGTATTGTTAGAGATACGGCCAAGCCATGTGCTGCCGGAACGCCCCATTGTAAGCACCACTATGCCCTTCATGCTGTTTCCTTTGGCTGCGGCACTAAACGGCGGTTTGCACTGGGTATTCCTAGCAGGCACCTTTGCAAAAGTATAGACCAGCCGCCGCCGCCAAAAGGGGTAGATATTTTTGCCCAAGCCCGCTAATGTTTTAATATTCTCCGCGCAGACCCGAAAACAGGGCGGCGGTTTCAGGCAAAACACATGAGGAAGAGCAGTTCCCATGACAGAGATGGTATATGGTGTCTCGGCACCCGAAAACACGGATTCCGGGCTGGGTGACTGGTGGCGTAACATCGACCGGCTGTCGATCGCGGCGGTAATCGCGCTGTTTTTGATCGGCATGTTGCTGGCGCTGGCCGCCTCGCCGCCCTTGGCGCTCGAAAACGGGCTGGACCGGTTTTATTATGTTAAACGCCAAGCGGTGTTTGGCGTGCTCGGGCTGGGGGTAATGATATATATGTCGACCCGCAGCGTGCGCACGGTGCGGCGGTTTGCGGTGCTTGGTTTTGCGCTGGCGCTGACCAGTCTGGCGCTGCTGCCATGGCTGGGCACCGATTATGGCAAGGGCGCGATCCGGTGGTTTTCCTTCGGGCTTGGCTCTATTCAACCCTCCGAGTTTATCAAACCGTTATTTGCGGTTACCGCCGCGTGGCTGCTGGCCGCCAGCACCGATATTGCCGGCCCTCCGGGGCGGGTGATGTCGTTTATCCTGATGATGGCGATCGTGCTGATGCTGATTTCTCAGCCTGATTACGGGCAGGCGGCGCTGGTGCTGGCCAGCTGGGCGACAATCTTTTTTGTTGGTGGCGCCCCGAAAAAGCTTATTATTTCGCTGGTCGCGCTGGTGGCCGGGGGCGGCTGGCTGGCCTATATCAGCGTGCCGCATGTGGCGCGGCGCATCGACGGGTTTTTAACCGCCGAGGTTGACCCGCTCACCCAGATCGGCTTTGCGACTTCTGCCATTCAGGATGGCGGGTTGTTTGGCGTTGGCCTTGGCGCGGGCACGGTAAAATGGACCCTGCCCGACGCCCATACCGATTTTATCATCGCCGTCGCGGCCGAGGAGTTCGGCCTGATTTTCACCCTGATCATCATCGCTTTGTTCATGTTTTTAACCATGCGCGCGCTTTTGCGCCTGCGTCGTGAGCGCGATATGTTTATCCGCCTAACGGGGGTCGGGCTTGCCACGGTGCTGGGGGCGCAGGCGCTGATCAACCTTGGTGTTGCGGTGCGGCTTTTGCCTGCCAAGGGCATGACCCTGCCGTTTGTCAGCTATGGGGGGTCGTCGCTATTGGCGGCGGGCATCATGATGGGCATGTTATTTGCCATGACCCGCAAGCGCCCGCAGGGCGAGATGAGCGAGCTTTTGGGCGGTCGGGCATGAGCGCGCCTTTATTGGTGATCGCCGCGGGCGGCACCGGTGGCCACATGTTCCCCGCACAGGCCTTGGCTGAGGAAATGCTGGCACGCGGCTGGCGGGTGAAACTTTCAACCGATAATCGCGGCGCGCGCTATGCGGGGGGCTTTCCCGATACGGTGGCGCGCGAGGTGGTAAAATCGGCGACCACCGCGCGGGGCGGGGTATTGACCAAACTGGCGGTGCTGCCGCGTATTGCTGCCGGGGCTTTTAAAGCATGGCGCAGCTTTCGGGCAGACCGCCCTGCCGTGGTGGTCGGCTTTGGCGGCTATCCCGCGCTGCCCGCGATGATCGCGGCGTGGCTGTTGCGACTGCCGCGCATGGTGCATGAACAAAACGGCGTGCTCGGGCGGGTGAACAAAGTGTTTGCCACGCGGGTCAACATGGTGGCCTGTTCGGTATGGCCCACGGTGCTGCCCAGGGGCGCCAAGGCCGAACACACCGGCAATCCCGTGCGCGAAGCGGTGCTCAAAAAAGCCGGCGCGCCCTATATTGCGCCGGGTGACTACCCGATGAACCTGCTGGTGTTTGGCGGCTCGCAAGGGGCCAGCATTATGGGCATTGTGCCCAAGGCGCTGGCGCTGCTGCCCCAAGCCTTGCAAAACCGCCTGAACGTCGCCCATCAGGCCCGCGACGCCGACCACGAGGCCGCGCTGCTGGCCTATAACGCCATCGGCGTGCGCGCCGAGGTGAAACCGTTTTTTGACAACATCCCCACCCTGATCGCCAATGCGCAACTGGTGATCG
>CAYWXQ010000030.1:0-18741 GCA_964462475.1 uncultured Rhodobacterales bacterium
ATCAGCAGCACCGTGCCCATTTTTATATCAACAGTTTTGCGCTTGAAATGCGCCAGCACGCCGGAAAATGACGAGGCCACGATCTGGTTGGCCTCGGTCGCCACGGCCACAGCGGGCGGAATGCCGATCATGATCAGAATCGGGGTCATTAAAAAACCGCCGCCAACGCCAAAGATGCCAGAAAGCATGCCCACAAGGCCGCCAAGGCCAAGCAAAACAAACAAATTTACCGAAACTTCGGCTATGGGAAGATAAATGAGCATAACACCACCATTAACGTGGTGTTTGGTTTACAATATAAAATTTGAATATATCAGTCTGTTTTGCTGCGACAAATCGGAACACCTATTTGGCGAGCACCAGGTAAAGCTCGCTAGGCTCAACCACCAACGACACCCCGAGCTTGATGCAGATCGCCAGCACCATCATGGCCAGCAGCACCCGCAAATACTCGGCCTTCAGCCGCAGCCCGATCACCGAGCCAACCTGCGCCCCAACCACGCCGCTGACAATCAAGGTCAGTGCCAACACCGCGTCAACGGTCTGGCTTTCGTAAGCGTGCATCATGGTGGCATAAGCGGCAACAAAAATGATCTGGAACAGCGAGGTTCCGACGACCACTTTGGTAGGCATTCCCAAAAGGTAAATCATGGCCGGGACCATAATAAAGCCGCCGCCAACCCCCATGATTGCCGACAAAAACCCGACCAGAAAGCCAACGGCAACCGGTGGAATGGCGCTGATATAAAGCCGCGACACCCGAAACCGGGTTTTAAGCGGCATATGCTGGATCCAGCTATGGTGCTTGCCGCGCCGCGCCGCTTTTTGCTTGCTTTTGCGCAGGGCATTGACGCTTTCAATAAACATCAACCCGCCGATCAGCCCCAAGAACAAAACATAGGTCAGGGTCACAATCAGCTCGATCTGCCCAAGCGCGGTCAGCCAGGCAAATACCTGCACCCCGATCGCCGCACCCGCAAGCCCGCCAGCCAGCAAGAACATGCCCATCTTAAGGTCTACGGTGCCGCGCTTGAAATGCGCCAGAACGCCGGAAAATGACGAAGCAACAATTTGGTTGGCACCCGTTGCTACAGCCACTGCCGGCGGAATGCCGATGAAAAATAGTAGCGGGGTTAAGATAAACCCGCCGCCAACCCCGAACATCCCCGAAAGCACGCCAACCATGGCCCCAAGGCCGAGCAACAAAAATAGGTTCACCGATACTTCGGCAATGGGCAGGTATACCTGCATCATGGTTCTCCTGTGTGAGAAACCCCGCTTACGCCTCTTTTTGAGCGCGCGAAAGCAGGTTGCGCTGCGGCATTTTGGCAATCCCTGTCGCCGAAGTCAAACTTGGCGCCCAAACATATGGCTTGCCTTAGCTACGCAAAGACAAGCCATATGTTTGGGCGGGGGCCTCGCGGCGCTCGGTGGCGGCGCGTTAATCCTTGCATTGTGCTGCAACCTTTGTTTCGCGCCGCGACTAGCGACCTGCGCATGTGGTCAGTCTGGATGAGTATTTTGGAAAGAGTGAAGATGACCGGCCGGAAAAATTATTGAAGCATGAAGCGAGGTTGAAGCGCGGCGCGGGTGCAACATTGCCTCATAGGTCAACACCAAACGCGCCGCCACCGCGTCGCACACGCATTTTTGCCTATGGCAAAAAGCCGCCCGGTAGGGCGCTCGGAGCTAGGTCTCTATGTATCGCCGCAAAATTCCTTCCAGCTTGGTTGCACCTATAGGGGCCATTTCTTTTGTGTGTTCGTGCGAAATCGTCTCATGCCCTAACCCAGCTGCCATGTTGGTGATTACCGAGATCGCCGCAGCCCGCAGGCCCAAAAAACGCGCCAATATCACCTCGGGCACGGTTGACATGCCTACGGCATCGGTGCCCAAAATTCTGAGCGCGTTGATTTCGGCGGGGGTTTCGAAGCTCGGGCCGGAATACCAACTGTAAATGCCGGATTTCAGCGCGACCCCTTCGGCCTTGGCGGCGGCTGCTAGGCCGACGCGCATCTCGGGGTCGTAGGCATTGGTCATGTTGACAAAGCGCGCGTCGGTTGCCTCGCCGATCAGGGGGTTTAGGCCGGAAAAGTTGATATGGTCCGAGATCAGCATCAGGTCACCCGGCGGGATATCGGGGCGGAACGAGCCTGCCGCGTTTGTCATGATCACGCGCGTTGCCCCCAACGCCTTCAGCAGCTCTAGCGGCGCGCGCATCGCATCGGCCTGCCCGCGTTCATAGTAATGCGCCCGCCCGCCAAATACCGCCACGCGTTTACCCCATAGCATGCCCACTGCCAGTTTGGCCGAATGGCCAGACACCGCACTAACCGGAAGGCCCGGAAGATCGGCGTAATCAAACGCCGCGCCATCGACCAGATCGGCGATATGCCCCAGCCCTGACCCAAGGATCAGCCCCAGTTCAACCGGTGCGCTGCCCGCACGGGCCTGCACCAGTGCCAGCGCCTTATCGCTCTTTGACATAGGGTTCCCCGCCCGCTTTGGGCGGGATGGCCTTGCCCACGAACCCTGCCAGAATAACCACCGTCAGGATATAGGGCAGCGCCTGCATGAACTGCCCGGGCAGCACCATGAAGCCCAGATCAAGCGTTTGGTATTTGCTGCCGATGGCCTCTAACAGGCCAAAAAGCAGGGTGGCCCACATGGCCGGAATTGGCTTCCACTTGGCGAAAATCAGGGCTGCCAGCGCGATAAACCCGCGCCCCGCCGTCATATCCTTGCCAAAGCCCGCCGCAGCCGTGCCGAGGCTTAGATAAGCGCCCGCAAGCCCACACAGGATGCCGGTGATAATCAGCGCCGAATAGCGTAGCTTAACCACCGAAATACCGGCGGTATCGACCGCGCCGGGGTTTTCACCAACCGCCCGCATCCGCAAGCCAAAACGCGTGCGATACATGATCCACCATGTCAGCGCCACGGTGATAAAGCCCATATAAACAATGGCATTATGGCCTGAAATCAGGTCATAATAAATATCGCCGATTACCGGCACATCGCGCAGGCTATCGGCAAAGGGCAGGGTTATGGGCTCAAAGCGCTGACCATCACGCAGTTGCGGGGTTTGGCCACCCATTTTAAACCAGTATTGCCCCAGCAACACGGTAATACCGGCAGCAAAAAAGTTGACCGCCACGCCGGATATCAGCTGGTTGCCGCGCAGCGTGATCGAGGCAAAAGCATGGATCATCGACAGCAGGGTCGAGGCCACAATCGCCGCTCCCAGCCCGACCCAGACCGCCCAAGCGCCCATGCCCCAGCCGCCATCGGCCACCGACATGCCGGCAAAGGCCGAAAACGCGCCACCAGCAAAGGCCGCGACCAGCATTTTGCCCTCTAGCCCGATATCAAAAATACCGGCGCGTTCCGAATACAGCCCCGCAAGGCAGGCCAGCAGCAAGGGCGTGGCAAAACGCACGGCTGAATCGCTGAGCTGCAACAGATCGTTGGTTAAAAAATCCAGCATTACGCGCGCCCTCTTTTGCCAGCGTTCAGGAACAGCTTTTCAAGCGGGATCCGCACCATGTTTTCCAGCGAGCCGGTAAACATGATGATCAACGCCTGAATAACCGTGATCATCTGCGCGGGAATGCCGAGCTCAAATTGCAGCTCGGCCCCGCCCTGGGTCAATATGCCGAACAAAAACGCTGCCAGCACTACGCCCACGGGGTGCGAGCGCCCCATCAGCGCCACCGCGATGCCAATAAAACCGGCGCCCTCGACCGCGCCCAGCAACAGGCGCTCGGCCTCGCCCTGCACGGTGTTAACCGCCATCAAGCCCGATAGCGCGCCTGAAATCAGCATGGCGATCATGGTGATTTTCAGGGGTGAAATACCGGCATAAACCGCCGCCTTTTCCGAGTGGCCAAAGGCCCGCATCTCATAGCCCAGCCGGGTTTTCCAGATCAGCACCCAAACCAGAAACGCCGCGATCAGCGCCATGAAAAAGCTGATATTGACCGGCGCGTATTTATCAAACCCGATGCCGAACCAGCCCAGCATGTCATACATGGTTGGCAACGATGCCGACGACGGGAATTTTGCGCTTTCGGGCAAGGAGCCATCTGCCTGCATTGGCCCGACCAGCAGATAGCCGATCAACGCCCCCGCGATCAGGTTGAACATGATGGTGGTGATCACGATATGGCTGCCACGTTTGGCCTGCAAATAGGCCGGAATCGCCGCCCAAGCCGCGCCAAAAACCATCGCCGCAAGGGTGCCGACCAGCAGCGCAATGGTCCAGTGCGGCCAGTCATATGACAGCATCACCAGCGCCACACCAACCCCGGCCAGCCCGGCTTGGCCCTCGCCGCCGATGTTGAACAGCCGCGCGTGAAACGCCACCGCCACCGCCAGACCGGTGAAAATGAAATTGGTGGTGTAGTATAGCGTTTGCCCGATGCCGTTATTGGCCTGAAACGCGCCTTGTATCATCACCTGCACGACCTCGATCGGGTTTTGCCCGATCGACAGCACCACCAGCCCCGAAACCGCAAAGGCCAAAAACAGCGTCAACAGCGGGATCAGCCCGAGATCAACCCATTTGGGCAGGCTTTTGTTCATGATTTCGTCTCCGGATCAACGCCCGCCATCAGCAAGCCAAGCTCGGCTTCGTTGGTGTTTTCGGGCAGGCGTTCGCCCTGAATCACCCCGTCGAACATCACCAGTATCCGGTCTGACAGCGCCTGAATTTCATCAAGCTCGACCGAGACCAGCAAAATTGCCTTGCCCGCATCGCGCAGGTTGACGATTTGTTGGTGGATGAATTCTATCGCGCCGATATCAACGCCGCGGGTCGGTTGGCCGATTAACAATACATCGGGGTTGCGCTCTATCTCGCGGGCCAGCACGATTTTTTGCTGGTTGCCGCCCGAAAAACTGGAGGCCACAAGCTGCGGGATTGGTGGGCGAATATCAAAACGTTCCATCTTTTCGCGGGCGTCCTGCATCATGTATTTTTGGTTGGCGAGACCAAAACGGCCGCTGTATTCGGGCTCATTATGGTAGCCGAACGCGGTGTTTTCCCAGGTCATGAACGGCATGACAAGCCCGCGCTGGTGGCGGTCTTCGGGCACATGGCCGACGCCGTGCGTGCGCCGCATACCGGCATTGGCCTTGGGCGAAATATCCAGCACATCACCGTGCATCCGCACCTCGCCGCTTTTGGCAGCACCAATGCCCGAAAGCACCTCCAGCAGTTCTGACTGGCCGTTGCCCGCCACCCCGGCAATGCCCAGAATCTCGCCGCGCTTCAGCTCGAACGACACGTTTTTTAACCGCTTCACCCCAAACATATCGATGACGCAAAGATCAATCACCTGCATCACGGTTTCGCCGACTTCGGCGGGCTTTTTATCAACCTGCAACAGCACCCGTCGCCCGACCATGGCCTCGGCCAAGTCTTCGGGCGAGGTGGTGTCGGTGGCAATGGTTTTGGTCATTTCGCCGCGGCGCATCACCGACACGCTATCGGTCACATCCATGATTTCCCGCAGTTTATGCGTGATAATCACAATGGTTTTGCCCTGTTCTTTAAGGTTGCGCAGAATGCGAAACAGGTGGTCGGCCTCGTCGGGGGTCAGCACGCCGGTGGGCTCGTCCAGTATCAAAATTTCGGCTTGGCGGTAAAGCGCCTTTAAAATCTCGACCCGCTGCTGAAAGCCGACCGAGATATCCTCGATCACCGCATCGGGGTCGACATCAAGCTCGTATTCATCGGCCAGACGCTTTAATTCTTTGCGCGCTTTCCTAAGGCTGGGGCCAAGGGTGGCACCGTCTTCGGCGCCCAGTATAACGTTTTCGAGCACGGTAAAGTTTTCGACCAGCATAAAATGCTGGTGCACCATGCCAATACCGGCGGCGATGGCGGCGCGGCTGTCGGTGATTTCGGTCAACACACCGTTAATCTTAACCGTTCCGGCGTCGGCCTTGTAAAACCCGTACAAGATCGACATCAGGGTCGATTTGCCGGCACCGTTCTCGCCAACAATCCCGTGAATCGCGCCTTTGGCGATGGTCATTGAAATATCTTTATTGGCCTGCACCGGCCCGAAAGCCTTGCTGATACCGATTAGTTCAATAGCAGGGGCGACTGCATCGAGCCGCCCCGCGTTGTCTGTCGTTTGAGACATAAACCTGCCTTATTCAACCGGGCAGGAGTTGTCGGTTGTGTAATCATGCACCACGATTTTTCCCGAGATAATATCGGCACGCGCCTGATCGACAGCGGCTTTCATCTCGGGGGTGATCAGATCTGCGTTATATTCATCCAATGCCCAGCCAACGCCGTCTTGGGCCAGGCCCATAACCTGAATACCGGCGGTGAATTCGCCGTTATTCACATCGTTAAAGGCGTCATAAACCGCAACATCAACCCGCTTGACCATCGAGGTCAGCATGGTGCCGGGCTGCATGTAGTTTTGGTTGGCGTCAACGCCGATCGCGTAGATGCCGGCATCCGCTGCTGCCTGAAGCACGCCGCGACCAGTGCCGCCAGCGGCTGCAAACACCACGTCGGAGCCGTTGTCGATTTGTGACATGGTCAGCTCACCGCCCTTAACCGGGTTGTTCCAGGCTGACCCGTCGGTGCCGGTCATGGTTGCCAGCACGGTGATGTCGGGGTTGGTTGCCTTGGCACCTTGGGTATAGCCGCACTGGAATTTGCTGATCAGCGGGATATCCATGCCACCAACAAAGCTGATAGTGCCGGTTTTAGACGCCATCGCCGCCAAAACACCCACAAGGTATGAACCCTCGTGCTCGGCAAAGATCACCGAACGCACGTTTGGCGCATCAACCACCATGTCGATGATTACAAAATCGGTATCGGGGAAGTCAGGCGCAACGGTGGCCATTGCGGTGGCGTTTGAAAAGCCGGCAACCACAACCGGGTTATTGCCGGCTTGGGCGAAACGGCGCAGGGCCTGTTCGCGCTGGGCGTCGGATTGCAGCTCGAATTCGCGGTAATCAATACCGGTTTCTGTCTTGAAGCGTTCGGCACCGATATAGGACATCTCGTTGAACGATTTATCAAACTTGCCGCCAAGGTCAAAGATCACGGCCGGGTTGGCCTGTGCGCTGGCAAATGTGGCCGCGCCGACAAGTGCCGTGGTGGCGATAAGGGTTTTGAGCAGTTTCATGTATATCTCCCATTCTATAATAATCGACCGGTCTTGGGCGGGCAGAATCCCGCATAGCCAGATCGAAGAAACGATAGACCAGTAAAGCTGCTAGAGGGGGGAAGGGTCAATGGTTTTTTTACCATAATCGCGCATCTGCCAAACAACGGTTTGCGGCGATATGCCCAAACGTGGCTAAATCGTGTATTTGAGCACCAGCGCTGTTAGGGCCGGGCCATTGATTTGCCTGAAGTATTGCTTGCGTTTTGCCACCTCCACGAACCCCGCATGGTGATAAAGCGCAATGGCGGCGGTGTTGGTATCGGCGACTTCCAAAAATATGTCTTTGGCAGCTTTTCGGGCCGCGGTGGCAATGAATTCGGCAACCAAGCGGCGACCATGGCCAGCGTTTCGGGCATTTGGGTGCACCGCAATGGTCAAAAGCTCGGCCTCTGGTCCGGCGATTCGACCTAGCGCAAAGCCGTTGGCATGCGGGATCAGAAAGATGCCGGGTGTGGCCAGCAGGGCAGAAAACTCGTCGGCCCGCCACGGGCGCGGGGTCGTAAAACATAGCCCGTGCAGGGTGGCAAGCGCGGCAGGCGTCACCGCTTAAACGGCGACCGCGCGCACTTCTACCACCTCGGGGATGAAGTGTTTAAGCAGATTTTCAATGCCGCTTTTTAAGGTCATGGTCGAGGAAGGGCAGCCCGCGCACGCCCCCTGCATATGCAAATAGACCACGCCGCGATCAAAGCCGTGAAAGGTGATATCACCGCCATCTTGCGCCACGGCTGGGCGCACACGGGTATCCAGCAACTCTTTGATTTGTTTGACCAATTCAGAATCAGGGCCGTCGTGGTCGGCATGGCCCACGGTGCCGCTTTCGTCATCCATTACCGGCTCGCCGGATTGGTAGTGCTCCATGATCGCGCCCAGAATGGCGGGTTTGATATGGGCCCAGTCAACCGCTTCGGTTTTGGTAACTGTCACGAAATCGGGGCCAAAAAACACCCCCGCAACACCGTCTACCCCGAACAGCCGCGTTGCCATCGGTGAGGACGCAGCGCTTTCAACATTGGGGAAATCGGCGGTGCCCATTTGCACAACGCTCTGGCCCGGTAAAAATTTGAGCGTGGCCGGATTGGGGGTGGATTCGGTCTGGATAAACATGAACGTGCCTTTTTTGGGTGTTTGTCCTGATATGGTTCACCTGACCAAAAAAGTCAAGTAATAGGATAGCGGCAAAAACGCCGCATTCCGCCGGTTGCGCGGCGTAAAACCTGTCAGGAAACCGCGATGATCGCTTCTTTGGTCATCGCGCCGGGCACCACGGTGATCGGCACCGCCATATCGCCGCTGCTCCGCGCCACCAGTTGGTTAACCAGCGGCCCTGGGCCCGAGCCAGACGAGCCCGCCCCCAAAATCAAAATCGCGACATCCTTGTCTTCTGCGATCTGGGCCAGCACCTGCTCGGCCTTTTCGCCCTCGCGGATCACCAGTTCCGGCTCGACGCCCTCTTTGTCGATCATCCATTTTGAGAAAACCTTGAAATGTTCCTCGATGCGCTCGCGGGCCTCGGCGCGCATGGTTTCGCCAACGCCGATCCAGTGCTGGAACTCTTCAGGCGCGATAATGCCCAGAATTTCAACGCCGGTGCCGGTTTTTTTGGCACGAATGGCGGCAAAACGCAGGGCGTTCAAAAATTCGGGGCTGTCATCCATGACCACAAGAAATTTACGCATTGTCACTGGCTCCACTTGGTTTGGTTACCCTATCTTCGCGCAAGTCAGCCGCGCGTGCAACAGGGCAATTTGTCAGGGCTGGCGGGTGGTAATTTCGGGGTTAACCGGCGCATCGGTTATGCGCACCGGCAGGCCACGGGTTACCCAGCCCGGGCCAATACCCGACCCCGACATGCCCTCGACCACGTCAATCACATTGGTCAGGCCGGCGCGATAAAGCTCGGCGGTCACAAAACCCGACCGGTTGCCAGAGCGGCAGATAAACGCCAGCGGGGTATCGGGGTTTTGGGCGCGGATATCCAGAATGGTCTTGATAAAGTTCGGCGCGGTCATATCGGCCAGCAGCGCCACATCGGCGATGCCGGTATCGGCCCATTCATCGGGGCGGCGAATATCGATCAACACCAATTCGCCTGCCAGTGCCTTGGCGCGCGCGGCGTCAGGGGTAATTTGCACCACCTGTGCGCTGGCGCTGGTGGCAAGAATGACGAGCAGGGTAAAAAGCGGGGTAATCTTGGCAAGCAGGCGCATGAAAATTCCTTTGGCGTTACAATCCTTGCTCTGCATATAAGCAAGACCGCCCCGCACCGCGAGTGCGGCAGAATGTCTTGGCACGGGCCGAAAATTCGGGCTATCTGGCCAGATGATACGATTCGATAAAATATCCCACAGCCACTGGCCAGCGGTCTGGGCGATACTGGAGCCGGTGTTCAGGGCCGGTGAAACCTACCCCCAGCCGGTGGATATATCCGAGGCCGAGGCGCGCCGCTATTGGATGACCGCGCCGGTGCAAAGCTATGTCGCGCTAAAAGACGGTGCCGTTCTGGGGGTGTTTTACCTGAAACCCAACCAGCCCGCGCTGGGTGCGCATGTGTGCAACGCGGGCTATGCGGTTTCGCCCACCGCACGCGGTCAGGGCATTGGCGGGCATATGTGCGCATGGTCACAGCTAGAGGCCCGGCGGCTGGGCTATCTGGCGATGCAGTATAATTTGGTTGTCAGCACCAATAAGGTCGCGGTAGCCCTATGGCAACGCCACGGGTTCACGATTGTCGGGCGGCTAACGCGGGCCTTTAGGCACAAGCGGCTGGGGCTTGTGGATGCGTTTGTGATGTATAAGGAATTGTAGGGTGGGCGTGATGCCCGCAGATGGTGGGTGCGTGGAGACCACGCACCCTACGGGTTATCGCCGCACAAAACCTACGATATCATAGGTTTTATCCAGAATTGGCTGGGCGATCGCATTAGCTTTATCCGCCCCCTTGGCCAGTATCCGGTCGATCTCGGCGGGGTCTTGCATCAGCCGCGCCATTTCCAGCGAGATCGGCTCCAGCTTGTCGACCGCCAAATCGGCCAGCGCGGGCTTGAAGCGGCCCCATTGCGCGCCGCCAAATTCCTTGATCACCGCTTCGGGCGAGGTGTCGGACAGGGCGGCATAAATTTCCACAAGGTTCCTGGCCTCGGGGCGGGATTTTAGCCCTGCTACGCTTTCCGGCAATGGCTCTGCATCCGATTTCGCCTTTTTGAACTTTTTGGCGATCAGCGCCGCATCATCGGTCATGTTGATGCGCTCCATATCCGACGCGCCGGATTTGGACATTTTCTTTGAGCCGTCGCGCAGGTTCATCACCCGTGTGGCGGGGCCGTCAATAATCGGCTCTGGTTGTGGAAAGAAATCAACCTTGTAGTCGTGGTTGAACTTGGCCGCGATGTCGCGCGTCAGCTCCACATGCTGTTTTTGGTCCTCGCCCACCGGCACATGGGTGGCGTGATAGGCCAGAATATCGGCCGCCATCAGCGATGGATAGGCGTATAGCCCCAATGAAACCGCCTCGGCGTTTTTACCGGCTTTATCCTTGAACTGGGTCATGCGGTTCATCCAGCCAACGCGGGCGACACAGTTAAACACCCAGCCCAGCTCGGCATGGGCGGGCACCTGTGACTGGTTGAACAGGATTGATTGTTCGGGGGCGATCCCCGAGGCAATATAGGCCGCCACCAGCTCACGCGTGGCATAGCGCAGATCGGCGGGGTCTTGCCAAACCGTGATCGCGTGCAGATCAACCACGCAATAAATTGACAGGGTATCGCGCGATTGCATCTCGACAAACCGCTTGATAGCGCCCAGATAGTTTCCCATCGTCAAGCCGCCGCTGGGCTTGATGCCGGAAAAGACTCGACGTGTGTGGACCGCGTCAGCCATGGTATAGATCCCTTTCGTTGGGGTAAACATGCGGGTTTATCGCGCGCTTCACGCGGGGCGTCAACAGAGGAGGCCAAGATGCAGGACCAGAACATGCAACCACTGCCGTGGTCGATCAAATACATCGCCGGAATTCTGGCCGCGATCGAGCTGTTGCTGCAAGCCGGTGATATCGGGCTGTTGCCCGGCGGCTCGTTGCGCCACGGCGCGATGGAGTATGGCGCGCTGTGGCCGGGGCTGGTGTTTGACGGCGTGAAGCCGATGTTTGCCGGGCAGCCGGTGGTTATGCTGCTGAGCTATGCGTTTTTGCATGTCGGATTGCTGCATATGGCGCTGAACACGGTGGTTATTCTGGGCCTTGGCAAGCGGCTGGGCGCGGTGTTGGGCAACGGGCAATTGTTGTTGGTGTTCGGGGTTACCGCCGTGGCGGGGGGCTTGGCCTATCTGGCGCTCAGCACCAGCGGCGCGCCGGTGGTCGGGGCCTCGGGCGCGGTGTTCGGGTTTTTCGGGGTCTGGAAATACCTTGAATATAGCGCGCGGCGGCGCATGGGGTTAAGCCTGATGCCGATCTGGCAGTTTATCGGGGCGTTGGTGCTGCTTAATGTCGGGCTGTGGTTTTTGGCCGATGGCCTGCTGGCATGGCAGGCGCATCTGGGCGGGTTTGTGGCCGGTTGGGCGCTAGGCATCGTTTTTGTTCGCCGAGGTGGACAAGCCAGCCGCGCCTCGCGTAGATAGCCCGATGAACAAGATGCGCAAACATAAACCCTTTAACCCGGTTTCGCCGGTTGTGCTGGCATTGGTCGGGGCGATGGTGCTGGTGGAGCTGGTGCTGCAAGCCGGTGAGCGCGGGTTGGTCGGCGGGCCAGATGCCATCGGCTGGCGGTTGGAACTGGTGCGGAATTTCGGGTTTCATCAGGCGGTTTTCGACCATATTCTTAAAGGCGGCAAAATTGAGCCAAAGGTGATTTGGCCGTTTTTAAGCTATCTTTTTGTGCCGCGCGGCTTTCCGGGCCTGCTGGTTTCGGCGGCCCTGATTTTGGGCATGGGCAAGATGATCTCGGATCGGTTTTCGGGGGTGGCGGTGCTGGTGCTTTTTGTCTCCTGCGGGCTGGCGGGCGCGCTTGTGTTCGGGGTGTTCTCGGCCCCCGGGGGGTTCCCGCTGATCGGGGCATATCCGGTGTTTTACGGCTTTATCGGCACCTTTACCTGGATCAGGGTTAGTGATCTGCGCGCCGAGGGCAATAGTATTTTACCTGCCTTTAGCGCGATCGGTATGTTCGTGGTGTTTCGCGGTGTTTTTGCGATAATATACGGTTTGGGCAATGACTGGACGGCCGATCTGGCGGGGGTGACGACCGGGTTTTTGCTGGCTTACGTTTTGGCCCCCGACGGTAAAGACCGGATCAGAGGCTGGATCGAAGCCGCGCGCAATCGCGGCACATAAGCCGATGGTCGGGGTCGGCTTTCGGTGGCCTCGCTTCGCTCGGCAAAAGGGGGGGGCTGTCCGCCCCCCCTCGTGACATGCGTCACTCCCCCCCTGCCGCTCCCGAAGATATTTTGACCATGCCGAAATTGGTGGGCCGAAATTGGTGGATTAGCGCCGCAAAAAGGCTTTCAGGTCGGCAGGGCGTAGCGCGCCGGTGAGCAGGGTGGTGGCGGCATAGGTGGCGGCGCCGATCACGATTAGCAGCGTAAGCGCAGCATAGCGCAAAGCGGGGCTGGCCAGCCAAGGGCCCAGCAGGGCGGCGCTGACGAGCAGGGCAGCCCCCATCAGCAAGCTTGACAGCAACAGGCGCGGGGCCTTTGATTTCAGGCGCGAATCGAGCCGGGCAGCGTGGCCCAGCCTGCGACTGCCGAACCAGAGCATCACCAGCATCGACCAGCCCGCAACCGTGGTGCCGATGGCGGCGGCAAGGTAGCCAAAATAGGGCGACAGCCCGATCGCCAGCACGGCGTTGACCAACATCGAGACCAGCGCATAATAAAACGGGGTTTTGGTGTCTTCGCGGGCGAAAAACAGCGGGGCGACCACCTTGGCGAGCACAAAGCTAGGCAGGCCCGCGCCATAAACCGCCACCGCAAGGGCGGTATTAGCGGTATCGGTGGCGTTAAACGCCCCGCGCTGGAACAGCACCGAAACCAGCGCATAGGGAATGACCATCAGCGCCACCGCCGAGGGCAGAGTGAGCGCGAGAGAGAACTCGGCGGCGCGGTTGAGGCTATGGTTGCCACCGGCGTCATCACCCGTGCGTAGCTTGCGCGACAGGTCGGGCAACAGCACCACGCCAATAGCAATGCCCACCACCCCGAGCGGCAGTTGGTATAACCGGTCGGCATAGGAAAGCCACGCCACCGCGCCATCAAAATAAGACGCCACCTGCCGCCCGACCAACAGGTTAACCTGCACCACCCCCCCCGCCAGCGCTGCGGGAAGCGCAATAATGGCAAGGCGTTTCATATCGGGCGAAAGCCGCGGGCGGCGGGGCAAAAGCGTGATGCCCGCGCGTTTTGCGGCCCACCAGACCAGCGCCATCTGCGCCACCCCCGCCAGTGGCACCGCCCATGAAAGCGCGGTGCCGATCTGCCAGCCCATAATTGATGCCAGATACATCGCGGCGACCAATATGATGTTCAGCAACACCGGTGCGGCAGCGGCGGCGGCAAACCGGCCCATGGCGTTCAGCACCCCGCTAAGCAAGGCGGCGAGCGAGATAAACAAAATGTAGGGAAATACGATACGGCCAAAATCGACGGTCAGCGCAAAGCGGGCATCATCGGCAAAGCCGCTGGCCATGGCCAGCACCAGAAACGGCATGAATATTTGCGCCAGCAGCACCGTGACCAGCACAATACTGGCCAACCCCGAAAACGCCTCGCGGGCGAAGTCTTGGGCGTTGTCGCCGGCTTCGATCTTTTTGGCAAACATCGGCACAAAGGCGGTGTTAAACGCGCCCTCGGCAAAAAACCGGCGAAACATGTTGGGCAGGGAGAACGCGATCAAAAACGCCTGCGCTACCGGTCCTGCCCCCAGCGCGTTGGCGATCATGATATCACGCACAAACCCCAGCACCTTGCTGGCCAGCGTCCAGACCCCGACGGTAAAAAACCCGGAAACGAGGCGGATTTTGCGGATCATTTTACACCTGTTTCCGCACCTGTTTCAGAGCTGCTTTTGGTGATGGCATCGCGCAGTTTTTCGCCCAGCGCCGCGCGTTTGTCTGCGCTGTGGATCTTGTGGCCGAACAGGTCTTTTACATAAAATGTATCCACGGCCTGCTCGCCATATGTGGCGATAATGGCCGACGCGATCGAGATGCTGTTGGCGCTTAGCGTGCGGGCAATATCATGGATAAGCCCGGGGCGGTCACGGGTGTCGACCTCGATAATGGTATAAATTTCAGAGCCTTCGTTATCAAAGCTGATGGAGGTCGGCACCTTGAAATCGCGCTCGCGGGGCTTGATTTTATCGCGGGTTTTAAGCGCCTCGCGGGCGATGACCTCTCCGCCCAGAATGCGCGCGATCATCTTGCGCAGGCGGGTCAGGCGCGATTTTTCATAGGGCGCGCCCTCACTATCCTGTATCCAGAACACCGCCGTTGCCAGCCCGTCAGAGCTGGTATAGGTGCGGGCGTCAACCACGTTGGCCCCGACCAGCGCCAGCGCCCCCGCAAGGCGGGCAAACAGGCCCGGATGGTCGTGCATCACAAAACAGGCGCGGGTGGCGGCGCGTTCAAGATCCGCCTTTATGTCCGAGATAAACGGCTCATTGCCCAGCTTTTTGATCAGCGTGGCAAAGGCCTTTTGCGTGGCGGTATCAAGCCCCAGCCAATAGGGGGTGTAGTGGCGCTCCAGCTCAACGGTGATGTCGGCTTTTGTCCAGCTTTTCAGGGTCTTGGCCAGTGCCGAGCGCGCTTCGTCTTCGCGCTGGGATTGGCTTTGGGCCTCGGCACCGCCGGTAAGCTGGGCGTGGGTGGCGCTGTATAGCTGGCGCAGCAACATCGCCTTCCAGTTGTTCCAGATATCGGGACCGACGCCGCGAATATCGCACACGGTCAGCACCAGCAGCAGCTTTAGCCTGCTGACGGATTTCACCTGTTTGGCGAAATCCTGAATGGTGCGAATATCGGAAATATCGCGCTTTTGCGCCACGTCCGACATCACAAGATGGTTCAGCACCAGCCACTCGACAAGCGCACTATCTTCGTCAGAAAGCCCGAGCCGCGGGCACAGGTCACGGGCGACACGCGCACCGATCACCTCATGCGCTTCGGAGCGGCCCTTGCCGATATCATGCAACAGCAGGGCCACATAAAGCACCTTGCGGTTTATACCGGCTTTCAAAATTTGCGAGGCGATCGGCAGGTCCTCGACCAGCCCTTGTTGCTCGATCTTGAACAGGTTCGAGATCACCTGAATGGTGTGTTCGTCAACCGTATAGCTGTGATACATGTTAAACTGCATCATCGCCACGATGCGGCCAAAATCGGGTATAAACGCCCCCAGCACCCCCAGCTCGTTCATCCGGCGCAGGGCGCGTTCGGGGTTGTTATGGGATAACAGCAGGTCGAGAAATATCCGGTTGGCCTCGGGGTTGTTGCGAAAATCATCATCAATCAGGTGCAGGTTGCGCGCAATCAGCCGCATCGCATCAGGGTGAATCAAAATGCCCGAGCGCAGCCCCTCCTCATAAAGCCGCATGAAATTGATAGGGTCGCTTAAAAACGCTTTCGGATCAACCACATCCAGCCGCCCGTGGTGCAGGGTATAGCCGCGCGGGGTGCCGTCACGCCCCCAGCTGAAGGCCGAGCGCAGCCATTGCCCGATGCCGGGTTTGGCTTTTACATGGCGGGCCTCAAGGTCGGTTAAAAATATCCGCGTCAGCTCGCCAACGTTTTTGGCGTGCAAAAAATATTGCTGCATAAAACGCTCTACCCCGCGCATACCGGCGCTGTCGGTAAACCCCAGCACGCGGGCAAGATCGACCTGCATGTTGAAGCTCAGCTTTTCAGAGGCGCGCTTGTTAAGCAGGTGCAAATGCGTGCGCACGGTCCATAAAAAAGTTTCGGCCTCGATGAAAACCGTGCATTCATCCTTGGTCAGCATACCGGCCTCGACCAGGTCTTTGGGGCCGTCGGCGTGGTTGATGTATTTGGCGATCCAGAACAGGGTTTGCAGGTCGCGCAGCCCGCCTTTGCCCTCTTTTACATTGGGTTCCACCACATAGCGCGCGCCACCGTGGCGGGCGTGGCGGGCGCCGCGCTCTTCCAGCTTGGCTTCAACAAAATCAGAAGCGGTGTTGGCGAAAAGGTCTTTCCAGAGCCGCTTGTCAAGCGCCGCGGCCAGCGCGGCGTCACCACAGATATAACGGTTTTCCAGCAAGGCAGTGCGGATGGTGTAATCTTCGCGCCCAAGGCGGATGCAATCATCAACCGTTCGGGTGGCGTGCCCGACCTTTAACCGCAAATCCCACAGGGTATAAAGCATGCTTTCAATCACGCTTTCCCCCCAGGCGGTTTGCTTATAAGGGGTCAGGAATAGCAGATCTATGTCTGAAAACGGCGCCATTTCGGCGCGGCCATAGCCGCCCACGGCCACCACACCAAGGCGCTCGCTGGATGTCGGGTTATGCACCGGATGCAGGTGTTGCAAGGTGGTAGAAAGCGCTTGCTTGACCACCTGATCGGCCAGCCACGCATAGGCGCGGGTGGCGCTGCGGGCGCGGTAGGGCTCGTCTTCCAGCGCGCTTTCGATCACTTTCCTGCCAGCCTGCATGTGGTCGCGCAAAACCGCGACCAATGTGGCACGAATGTCAGCCTTGTCCTTGGCCGAATAAAGCGTGCCTTCAAGCGCAGCCTTTACCGCCACGCTATCCCAAATGTCACTGGGCGCGCCGATCAGCCCGCCCAGCGTAAGGTCTGTTTCGGTGTAATCCAATGCCTAGGCCCCGCCACCGCCAAAGCTGCGCGGCGCGGGCGATACCATATCGGCCACACCGTTATTGACCCGCAAAATCGCCAAACCGCGCTCATTGGTGCCATCACTGCGGAACCTGAAAATACCGGTTACGCCGGCAAAACCGGCCGGATCGGTCAGGCGGCGCACCGAAAATGCGCTGCCTTCGCCAGCGGCGCGGGCCGAGCTGATCATGGCGCCAACCGCCGCTATACCGTCATAGGCAAGGCCCGAAAGCCGGTGCGCATCAATGCCATAAGCCAACCGGTAGCGGGTTTCAAATTGCAGGGTCAGGGCCGGGTCTGGCACCGCAAACCAGCCACCTTGCAGGCTGGGGGTCACCAGAACCTCGTTTGAGGAATCCCACCGGCTTAGGCCCATAAACTGCGCATCCCGCTTTGAGCGAAAGCGGTTGGCGGCCAGTGACGCTGAAATAAAGCCAAGCCCGCGCAGGGGCGAATCGGTGAAAAACACCGCGTTTGAGCCACTGGCGCGCAGGGTGTCGGCCAGCCCCTTGGCGGCCGCGCCCATTTCGGTCAGGCCCAGCGGGTATGAAACAGCGGTGGTCAGGTTGGCGCCATTGCGGGCAATCGCGCGCTCTATCGCGGCACGGCCCGATTGCCCCGAAACCCCCTCTTGGTAAACAATCGCGATATTGCTCTTGCCGGTACCGACCGCGTAATTCACCATCCGGTTGGCGATGCTGTCAAAGGTGGTGCCCATGATAAACACATTGCCGCCCGCGATCGATGTGGTGTTGGAGAAGCTCAAAATATTGATGCCCGCGCGCGCCGCAATCGGGGCGATGGCGGCGGTAGAGGTCGAATAAAGCGGCCCGACAATAATTTGCGCGCCCTCGGCCACCGCACGGGTGGCGGCAGCGGCGGCCATGGTGGCCTCGCCGCCCGTGGCATAGACCCGCAGATCAATATTGGCCCCGCTCAGGTCGCGCACCGCCATTTGCGCGGCGTTAACCATGTTTTGCGCCAATTGGTCAGTAACAGAATTACCCGAATCCAGCGGCACCATCAGCGCCACAACCACCTGTCGGTTGGGGTTTACAGGGGCGGTGGGACCGGCAAAATTGACCGGCTCGCAGGCGCTTAACCCAAAGACGGCGATCAACAGCAGCCACGGGCGGGTGACCAGCGATAAAAGGCGGTTTTTCAAAAACATGGTTCCTCACAAAGGCTTTGGTGGGTGATATGATAGACTCAACCAATTCAACAGGGTAAAGCCTGCGCATGGTTATGTAAACGACTCGATAAAAGACAAGGCGACACATGGGCGGCATTTCACCAAAACTTGACGCAGGGCTTTATCTGGTGGCCACCCCGATCGGCACGGCGGCCGATATTACCCTGCGCGCGCTCGATATCTTGCGCAACGCCGATCTGCTAGCCGCCGAAGACACCCGCCAGGCGCGTAAATTGATGGACATCCACGGCATTGCGCTAAACGGCCGCCCGCTGCTGCCCTATCACGACCATAACGGCGCCGCGATGCGCCCGCGCCTGATCGAGGCGGTGCGCCAAGGCAAGGTGGTGGCCTATGTGTCTGACGCCGGCACGCCCCTGATCGCCGACCCCGGCTACCAGTTGGCGGCAGGCATGATAGCGGCCGACCTGCCCATCACCGCCGCCCCCGGGGCCAGCGCCGTGCTAACCGCCCTATCGCTGGCGGGCCTGCCGACCGACCGGTTTTT
>CAYWXQ010000031.1:0-3580 GCA_964462475.1 uncultured Rhodobacterales bacterium
ACCATGGCAGAAGAAGCCACACCAGCCACCGCCCCCAAAGCCGCCCCCAAAGCCGAAGTGCCGCCGCAGCCGATGCTGAAAGTGCTGTCGCAATATGTGCGCGACATGTCGTTTGAAAACGTCGCCGCACAGCAGGGTAAAACCCCCGAGGGCCAGCCCTCGTTCAATGTGCAGGTCGGGCTGGACGCGCAAAAAAAGGCCGATAAACGCTATGAGGTTGTTATTAAACTTCAGGTCAACGCGATCAACAACGAGGATAAACTGTTTATCCTTGAGATCGATTATGCCGGTCTGTTTGAGGTCGACAACGTGGCCGAGCAGCAGTTGCACGCATTTTTGTTGATCGAATGCCCGCGGCAGATCTTCCCCTATTTGCGCCGGATCGTTAGCGATATCACCCATGATGGCGGCTTCCCGCCGCTGAATCTGGATACGATTGATTTCTTGCAACTATACCGGCAAGAACTGCAACGCCGCGCCCAGGCCGAGGCCGCCACTGCCCCCAAAAACTAGGGTCGGTAGCCGGCAACACGAAAATGGCGGCGATCCGGTGCGCAGATGCAAACCGGATCACCGCCGCCATTACCCGCCCGCGCGGTATATTGCTGGCTGGCCCCTGCACAAATTTGTGCGGATTGATGATTATTCCCTTGTCGCTCGAAAGCGGCTTTGCTATATCGCCCTCACCAGCGCGGTCGCGCAGCCTGTTCCGGCGTAGCTCAGTGGTAGAGCAGTTGACTGTTAATCAATTTGTCGTAGGTTCGATCCCTACCGCCGGAGCCAGATTTTTATTTATTGCCGATGGAATACTGTATCGAACGAGATTTCGAATCTGGTGCATATTGCCCCTTGTTCGACCAAATATGGATTGCTCGAAATCTCCGATACGTCCATATCCAAGGAATCAGCCAGGTCTTGGAAATATGACAGAGCCAGCCTTTTACTGGTTTGGGTTCCCGATATAGCGTCGGTCCAAACCTGCCCGGTTTTCACAATATACCCAATATTGACGGGCTTTCCGACCGGTGGGTGCTAGCGCAAAACCAGCGTCTTTTTGTATTCTGGGAGGACACCAATAGCTTCCAGCCGTCTTTTGCGTCGCCAGCAGTGGGTGTGCGTGGCGCATGTTGCCCAATGATTTTCCGCCGGTGTCCACGGGGCGCTACTATTTCTACTCCTGGCGCGATAATGGTATTTTTGGCTTGATCAGCAACCTTCTGGTCATGGCCGCGCGCCAACTACATGGCAAGCAAGCAAAACCACTTGCGCGAGTTACCGACAATCAAACCATAAAAACACGGAAAATGGCAGCGTTAGCGGCTATGATGCGGGGAAACGGATCACGGGCTGCAAGCGCCATATCATCATCGATAGGCTTGGGTTTATGGTTGGGATAGTGGTGCATAGCGCTGTAATTCAGGACCGCTCCTTTCATCGATGCAGCGTAGCGGCGCCGGACGACGGGTTTCGGACGATGGGTTGTTGAACGCCCCTTCGCATGGCTCAACCGATGCCGCAGGTTGGCCAAAGATTGAGAAAAATCCGTCGAAAGCTCAACAGCGTGGATACTTATCGCCCACATCAGAACCCGCACGCGCAGAATCGTAAGGCTTTGATATCACACACCAGGTTTTGAATCAGACACTTACAAAACACGCCGCGTCGCCCCCGCGCGTTACAACACCCCGAGCGCGGCAAGATGTGATTGCAGCTCTAGTGGCAATGTTTCTTTGCCCGGCTGATAAGCATCGGCGATTTCCGGCGCGGTTGCCGGCTCAAGATACCGCCAGCCCTGAAACGGGCGGCGCGGTTGCGGGTGGGTGTGGTAAAGCTGCGGGTCAAGCACAATACCGCAACGGCGAATGCCGTCTTCGCCGATCACCTCGTCCAGCCGGATGATTTTTTGGCACGATTGCACCACGCCCTTGATCACCCAGAATATCGAGCCACCCGCCAGCAGCTCGGCCTCGCGGCGCGGCCACATGCGGGTGATGTGGCGCAGGGTGCCGGTTTCAGCCAGCCGCATCGCTTGCCACTCGGCTTGGGTATCAACGCTTTCCGAGCCAACGCTCAGTTTGATCAGGTGCAGTTTTGCCATGGCGTCAACTTATGGCCTCGGGCACGCCGCGTCACCCCTCATTCCGGCTTTGTTCTTGAAAAACTTTCACCTCCGGCCTAGGCTGACCGCCCGCCCCCGAACCGGAGAACCGCCCATGCCCGACACCACCACCACCCCGAATGACCCATGGCAAAGCATCTCTGTTGATGTGCTGCGCGAGAAATACGCCAAGGGCGCCGAAAAAAAGCTGGGCGGCGAGGCCATGGTCGCGGCGATTCGCCAGCGGGTGGCGCGGGCCTTGGCTTTGGGTGATAGCGGCGCCGATGAAACCCAGTTTTTCAACGCGCTTGAACGCGGGTTCATCCCCGGCGGGCGGGTGAACTCTGCCGCCGGCACCGGCATAAAAAACGCCACCCTGATCAACTGTTTTGTGCAGCCGGTGGGCGATAGCGTGTCTTCAACCGTTGACGGCAAGGTCGGCATTTACCACGCCCTGCGCCAGGCCGCCGAGACCATGCGGCGCGGCGGCGGGGTTGGTTATGATTTTTCATCCATTCGCCCCCGTGGCGCGCGGGTGGCGGGCACTGATAGCGCGGCCTCGGGGCCGGTTTCGTATATGCATGTCTTTAACCAGTCTTGCGCCACGGTCGAAAGTGCGGGCGCGCGGCGCGGGGCACAAATGGGCGTGCTACGGGTTGACCACCCCGATATAGAAGAATTCATCTCGGCCAAGCGCTCCAAAGGCCAGCTCAGCAATTTCAATATTTCCGTCGGGGTTAGCGATGCCTTTATGGAGGCCGTGGACAGCGACGCCGATTTCGAGCTGGTGCACAAGGCCGCACCCTTTGCCAAGGCCACGCAAAACGCCGCTGGCCTATGGGTATACAAAACCATCCGCGCCCGCGATTTGTGGCAGCAGATCATGCGCAACACTTACGAGGCCGCCGAACCCGGGGTGTTGTTTCTGGACCGGATAAATGCCGAAAACAACCTCCATTACTGCGAGACCATCGAGGCCACCAACCCGTGTGGCGAGATCCCGATCCCCGACCACGGTTGTTGCTGCCTTGGGAGCATGAACCTGACAAGGTTTGTGACCAACCCTTTTGGCGATGCCAGCTTTGACAGCGAAGGTTTTGCCAAGGTCGTGACCACCGCTGTGCGCATGCTCGACAACGTGCTTGATGTTACCGTTTGGCCGCTAGAGGAACAAGCGACGGAGGCCGCCAACAAGCGCCGCATCGGGCTTGGTTTTACCGGTCTTGGCGATGCGCTGATCATGCTCGGCCTGCGCTATGACAGCTTCGAGGCCCGCGAGTTTGCCGCCGATATCACCCGCCAGATGCGGGATGCCGCCTATCGGGCCAGCGTGGCACTGGCGCGTGAAAAGGGGGCGTTTACGTTGTTTGACGGCGACCGTTATCTGGCCTCGGGCATGGCTATGCGTTTGCCCGATGATATCCGCCAAGCGATTGCCAAACACGGTTTGCGCAATTCGCACCTGCTTTCCATTGCCCCCAC
>CAYWXQ010000031.1:3680-17470 GCA_964462475.1 uncultured Rhodobacterales bacterium
ATTTCAAAAACCGTAAATGTGCCCGCCGATTACCCGTTTGCGGATTTCGAGGCACTTTATATGCGCGCGTGGCAAGCCGGGCTAAAGGGGATCACCACCTACAGGCCAAACGAGATTACCGGCTCGGTGCTGTCGCTTGAGGGCGAAACCCTGCCGACCCCCCCCGACATGAGCGCCCCGATGGACCGCCCGCTGGCGTTGGAGGGCAACACCTATAAAATGCG
This sequence comes from uncultured Rhodobacterales bacterium, assembly GCA_964462475.1. Classification (GTDB taxonomy): domain Bacteria; phylum Pseudomonadota; class Alphaproteobacteria; order Rhodobacterales; family Rhodobacteraceae; genus UBA3077. The sequence goes on from CAYWXQ010000031.1 coordinate 3,905, forward strand.
CTGGCCCGAAAACGAGCACGCGATTTATATTACCATCAATGACGTGGTCACGGATGGTCAGCGTCGCCCGTTCGAGGTGTTCATCAACTCAAAAAACATGGAACATTATGCGTGGACGGTGGCGCTGACGCGGATGATCTCGGCGGTGTTCCGGCGCGGGGGTGATGTTAGCTTTGTGGTAGAAGAACTCAAAGCGGTGTTTGACCCGCGCGGCGGGGCGTGGATGGGGGGCAAATACATCCCGTCTATTCTGGCCGCGATCGGCGGGGTGATAGAGGGGCACTTGGTGGCGATCGGCTTTATGGAAGCGGGGGCGGCGCTAAAGGCCGACCCGCAGGCCGAAGCGATGAAAGAACCGGTGGTCAAACCCCGCGGCCCCGCCTGCCCGAAATGTGGCCAATATGCGCTACGCATGCAAGAGGGCTGCATGGTTTGTGGTGAATGCGGTTATAGCAAATGTGGCTAACGCAACGTTACTTCAGGCGGCGTTTTATGGCTTCGCGGGCAAGGATGGCCATAAAAACAGGGGTCGAGGTTAGATAGCGCCGCGCCAGTTTTCGCGGGTTTTTATATAGGCGATACAGCCATTCCATGCTGTTTTCCTGCATCCATTTCGGTGCCCGCGGGGTGTTGCCGGCGTAAAAATCGAACACCGCGCCGATACCGGCGGCAAAGCGGATATCGAGCGCGCCGATATGCTGGTGCAGCCATTTTTCCTGCTTCGGGGCGGTCAGGCCTACCCACAGGATATCTGGCCGTGCCGCGTTGATTTGGGCAATCATTTTGGCGTTGTCGCTGGCCGAAAATGCAGACTTGAACGGCGGTGAAAGCGTGCCCGCAAGCGTGGCCATCGGGTAGTCGCGCGTAAAACGGCTGGCCATTTTTACCAGGGTTGCCTCGGTCGAGCCCAAAAAGAACACGCGCGCGGGGGTGGGGCAAAGGCCGGTAAAAATATCGTCGCCGGTGATACGCGTTTGCACCTGCTTGTTTGCGGCCAGCACAATACCCGCCCCGTCCGGCACCAGCCATTTGGCCCCGTGCAGGGCGGTGGCAAACGCCGGGTCTTTGCGCGCTGTGATATAGCTATAGGTATTAAGGCAGGCCAGATAGGCGGGTGGTGCATCACTTTTTATATGCGCCTGAATGGCGCTGATACAGGCGGCCAGCGGGCGCGGCTCGACATTGTATCCAAGGGTGGTTTCAGGCGGCATCGGCCAGGCCCTCCGGTTGGCGGGCGGGCAGAAAAGCCGCAAAGCCCAGCATATAGTAAAACGGCAGCTCAAAGAACTTTTCAGACCATGAAAACAGCAGCACCACCGCGATAAACAGCAAGGCCCCCGCCAGCGGGGCCACCCGCCGCATGGCCGCAAACAACAGCCCCGTGCTGACCAGAAACCATAACAGGCCAAACCGGCGCAGGTAATCCGAAAAGCCGTTATTGCTGTCATAGCCCGGGTCATAAAACAGCCCGGTGCCCAAGATCGGCGCGCGGGCAAAAATATCCATATCGCGCAAAAAACTGCCATAACGGCTAAGCGACCAACGCACTTGCCCAAGGTCACTGTTTTGAAACTCGGCGACGATTTTGGGGACTATAAAATCAAGGTTGAGCACCCCCAGCGCCAGCAGCGGCAGGGCCAGCAGCAAAACCTTGCTTTGGGTGGTAACGGCCCAATAGGTCAGCGGCAGCGCCAGCGCGATATATCCGGTGGTTGAAACCGTGGTCAGCGTTGCCAGCAGCAGCACCGCGTTTTGCCAATCCAGCCGCCGCGCGCCGCTGATCAGCCGCAGGGTCAGGGCGCTGACGGTCATCATCGCAAAGGCCGCCGGCTCCCACATGAAACCGGGGTTTTGGGCCAGTCGGGTTGGCGAAACCGTAAACACCAGCCACGAGGCACGGGGCAGCCCGCTGTCAAGCCGCCCGTCAATAATGGTGCCCCCAAAGAATTTGAGCGCATCAGGTGTATAGGTGTAAAGCGTTGTCATCACCTCGGGGGCCATGCGCCCAAGCGCGTATAGCGGCAGGCCGACAAGCGCCAACAGCGCCACCCATAGCGGAAACAGCGTAAACACCCGCGCACCGAGCAGCACCAGCACAAACACCCCGACCCCGAGCCGCAGAAAATGGCCAACACCGGTGGCCAGTATAAACCGCTGGTCGATGAAGGCCAGCACCAGTATCCACAACAGGCCCAGCCCCAGATAGGCGATCGCGGCGGCCGGAATTTTTAACCGGCTATGAAACCACAGCGCGCCGGTCAGCACGAAACCCGCCATCAAAAACGGCTCTTCATAGCGGATAAATGCCGCCCTGCTTGAAAGCAATAAAACAAGCAGCATTAGCCCATGGTCGGTTTTACTTATAGGCAAGCGCCACCCCCCCCGCTTTGCGCCGCCGCGCCTTGGCGCGCCACATGGGCAGGTTAAGCTGCCGGTAAAGCTGGCCATAACCCATGCGCGCAAGGTCAGAAACCCCGCCGCCGCCTGTCGGGGTGCGCCTAAGGTCAGCCAGCAGAGTCGGCAGGTCATACCCCATGGTTTGCAAGCTGTCGGCGCCAAGATGCGCAAGATAGCGCCCCAGCCAGCGGCGCCGCGGTGGTGACAGCGGTTGTTGGCGCCAGTCCGGCGCGGCGTCGCCAATGGCTTTTGCCTGCAACGGGTCGCCCATCTGGCCGACAAGCGGTGGCGCAGTAAGCGGGGTGGGCAATAGTGGCAGGTTCAAAAACCCGGTCAGGCGGGCACAAGTGGTTTCGGGGCTTTGCAGCAGGGTCTCGTAATTTACAATATGGGCGCGCGGGCCAAGGGCGCGGGCGGTGTTGGCAAGGTTCAGCACCCCGTCAAACAGGTCGGCATAGTAGCGGTAAAGCACCCATTTACCGCCGCCCCAGGTGGTGTTCATGCTTTGGGTAATGGCCACAGGGTCGCGAAACAAAAACACAAACCGGGCCGCAGGAAAAATTTGCACCAACTGCTGCGCCACCAAGGCATAGCGCGGGGTTTTATCCAGAAAGTAGGGGGCATTATTGCCTGCCTTGGCATATAGGCCGGTGGCAAAATCACGAATGGCGTGGTGCATATCTGCCGCGCCATTTGGCAGCGCGGCACTAAAATCATCCAGCGCGCGGGCCAGCAGGGTTTGGTCATGCTCGGCAAAACCGGCAGCGGGCCGAAAGGCTTGCAGCAGCGGCAACAGCAACCACGGCTCGGGCGTGGTGGCGATATCGGGGTGGGTTGAAAGCAGGCGCTGCAACAGGGTTGAGCCGCTGCGCGGCGGTGACAGCAAAAATACCGGGCGGGTCTCAACGGCCATGGCGCAGGCTCATACCGGTGAAAATATGAAAATACCGTTTGGCCAGCGCAAGATTGCCCAGCGCAAACCCGAGCGTGGTAATAAACACCGCCAGCGCAATACCGTTGGCGCCGAATGTCGGGTAAAGCGCCGCCATTGCCGCCATCAACGCCAGAATTGCCGCCAGCGACAACCCCAGCGCCAGCGGCTGCTGCCCGCCGATGCGCAGCGCCATATGCGCCGGGCCCAGCACCGCCAGCGCGATCTGGCTGGCAAACAGCCACAGGGTTATCCAGACGACCGGCGCGGCCGGGCGGTCAAACAAAACCGGAAACAGCGGCCCCAGCAGCCCCAGCCCCAGCAGGGCCAAAGTGGTGGTGGCCAGCGCCGCCATGGTGGTAATCCGGCGCAGCTGCGGCTCGGCCAGCTTTAGCGTGCCGCGATGAAAGTTTTGCGCAAAGCGCGGGGTGATCAGGCTGCGGGAGACCTCCAGCACAAGCCCCAGCGCGATGGTCAACCGCAGCGCAAGGCCGTAATTGACCACCGCTGCATCATCCGCCACCCAGACCAGAAACCAAAGCGGAAGTTGCGCACCGGTATAAAGCAGCACATTGGTCAGCAGCGCCGGCAGGGTGGTTTTAAGCAGCGCACCAACCGCCACGGGCCGGCCAAACCCGCCGGCAGCATGGTAAATATACCCCTGCGCAACCGCGGCATTGGCCAGCAACGCCACGATATTTAGGCGGATAAAACCGTCAAGCGTAATGGTTGGCAATACCAGCAGCGCCAACAACACAAGCCCCGCAGATAACACGCCCCCGCACAAAAAGCCGGCGCGCTGGCGATGAAGCGCGATCAGTGTGCTGCTCTGAAACACCTGTAACGCCGCCAAAAACAACCACAGCAGCACCGCCGGAGACATCAACGGCAGGCGGGCAAACCACAGCCCCGCCGCCAGCGGCACCCATAACAGCCCGAACCCCGCGAGCGAACGCGCGAAAACCGCGCCCTTGGTTTTTGTGCCGCCATAGGCCGCCAACAGCGTCACATCCAGCCCGAAAACCCCCAGCCGCGCGCCGGTCACAATGATGCTGAGCAGCAACAGCAAATCAGCCAATGCCACATCGCTGAACCGGTGCGCCAGCAGCGCCAGCACCAGAAAGTTAAACAGCGATTGCCCCGCGCGCAGGGCAAATAGCGGTATACCGGCGGGCAGGCTCATAGTGCCGCCTTTCTGTGCTCTTCGATCAGCGCCGAGAGCGACAGCCGCGAGATAGACCGGCGACCCCGGGTTTTTACCCACCCCCCCTTTGCGGCGTTATAGCTGATCGCCTCGGCCTGACGGCTGATCAGCAGACGGGCAAGCGCGCGGGGCACTTGGCCTTTGGCAGCGGCCATTCGCCAAAGCGCACCGGCACGGGGTTTACCCGCGCAAATTTGCGCCACCTCGGCCGCGTAATCATCAACCGCGCCCGAGCGCTGGCCCCGGCGCCGCCGAAACGCCGCCAGCGGCGCATTGACCGCAACCAGTTTTGCGTGCGCAGCAAAGCGGGTCCATAGATCAAAATCGGCGGCCAGACTGTAGCCAAGGTCCAGCCCCCCGACCCGCGCCCACAGCGAGCGCCGCCAAAACATGCTTTCTTGCTGCAAATAGGCACCCAGATCGCGGCTATACCAGCCGTTTTTTATGAACTCTTGCGGATAGGCCGCCAGCTTGCTTTGGGTGCCGGTCAGCTGCCCGGCCTCGTTCAAAAAACCCGGCAGGCCGGTGATCCAGTCAACCTCGGGAAAGGCGCTGAAAATCTCGGCAACGGTGGCCAGCGCCCATGGCATTAAAATATCGTCGGCGTTTATCCAGCCCATGATCTCGCCTGTGGCCAGCGCCGCGCCCTTCTGGATGGCGTGGTATTGGCCCGCGTCCGGCTCTGAAACCAGATGCGCCAGACCGGATCGACGCTGGCGGGCGATATCAAGGGTTGCATCGTTGCTGGCGCCGTCGATGAATATATAGTCAAGCGCGGGGTAAGCCTGCGAAAGCACCGAATCAAGCGTGGCACCGACATAGGATTCAATATTGTAAGCGGCGGTAATGATTGATATTTTAGGGGGTGTCGCCGTCATACCCTATGCGCCCAACAGGGTTTCAAGCCGCGCCAATTGCCGCTGCGCCAGCGCCATATCCCCACGGGATTCGATGTTGAGCCGCACCAGCGGTTCGGTGCCCGAGGGCCGCAGGTTAAGCCGCCACGCGCCAAAATCAAGGCTCAACCCGTCGGCATGCGACACTGCGCTCGCCTCCGGGCCCAGCGCGGCCTCGATGGATTTTATCGCCTTGGCGGGGTCGGCGATGGTGAAGTTTTGCTCGCCCGTGGTCGGAAACCGCGCCATGCGCTCACGCACCAAGGCCGCCAGCGATTGGCCCGAGGTCGACAGAAGCTCGGCGATCAGCAACCACGGGATCATGCCGCTATCGCAATGCATGAAATCGCGAAAATAGTGGTGTGCGCTCATCTCGCCACCATAAACTGCGCCGCTTTCACGCATTGCCGCCTTGATAAACGCATGACCAACGCGCGATTGCCGCGCGGTCCCGCCCGCCTGCGCGATAATCTCGAGCGTGTCCCAGATCAGGCGCGGGTCGTGAATAATGGTGGCATTGGGCCGCGCGGCAAGCGCCTGACGCGCCAGCAGGCCGACAATATAGTAGCCGTCAATAAAATTGCCTGCGCTGTCAAAGAAAAAACAGCGGTCAAAATCGCCATCCCACGCGACGCCGAAATCGGCCCCGTGGGCGCGCACCGCCGCGGCCGTGCGCGGCTGGTTTTCGGGTAATAACGGGTTGGGAATACCGTTGGGAAAGCCGGCATCAACCTTGTGGTCCATGGTGATAAACTTAAGCGGAGCGCCCGCGGCCGCAAGCGCGTCGCGAATGGCATCAAACGTCGGGCCGGCGGTGCCATTGCCGGCATTCACCAGTATTTTCAGCGGTTTGAGCTTGGTTATATCAATAAAAGAAATGACTTTTCGGGCGTAATCAGCGCGCGGGTCGGCGGCAGTGATCTGTCCGCGTTTGGCCCTTGGGCGAAACCCGCCTGCTTCGGCACGCTGGCGGATGGCGTCCATTTCAGTGGCGGGGTCAAGCGGGCGCGACCCGGGGCCGACGATCTTCATCCCGTTATAATCAATCGGGTTATGCGAGGCGGTGACCTCGATCCCGAGATCGGCGTTCAGGTGGGTGGTGGCAAAATAAACCTCTTCGGTGCCGCATTGGCCGATATCGCGCACATCGACCCCCATATCGGTAAAGCCCCGTGCCAGCGCCGCCTTCAGCCCCGGGCTGCTGGCGCGGCTGTCTGCGCCCAGCACCACGGTTTCGGGGGCGCGGATATCGGCAATGGCAGCAGCGATATCATAGGCGATGTTCTGGTTCAGCGCCGCGCCGAGCTTGCCGCGAATGTCGTAGGATTTAAAGCAGGTAAGGGGGGCCATGGCAGCGCCTTTGTTTAAATGTGCGGGCATACGCCCGGGGCTGCGACAGGGATAGCGGCTATGGCCAAGCTTGGCAAACGGGCAGCTGTGGCCGGTAGTAGATAAATAATTCATAATGGTTAACGAAACCTTACCAAGTAGAGTTAGAAAAACATCGCCGTATTACAACGGGTTAATGGGTGGCAAATTTTGAACGGCGACCACCGGCACAGCCCACAGCGGTTAAGCGCCCGCCCGGGCAGCATAATTTTTACCTTTGCAGGCTACAAAAACATGCCGGAATAATCTGTGGGGGCCGGAATAATCTGTGGGGGATTGGCATGGGCGGGGTAAAAAGTGCGGGGGCGCGGCTGATATTGCTGTTAATGGCGCTGGCGGGCAGCGCCGGGGCACAAGTGCTGGAATTGCGCGAAAATTTCGAACCCGGCGCGGCGGCGGCGTTCGAGCGGGCTCTGACCCCCGACATCACCACCATAATATTGCGCTCGAATGGCGGTTACCTGAGCGAGGGCGTGGCCATAGGCCGGATTATCCGCGCCCGCGGGCTGGCAACGTTGGTGCCAAGGGGCGCGCGCTGCCTGTCGGCCTGCGCCGAGGCATTTTTAGGCGGGGTGCAGCGCGAAATTCGCGGGGTGGTGGCGTTTCATGTGCCACGGGCGGCGCGGCTTGCCAGCCGCCAGCAGGCCTATGATGCCGGTTATGCCGGCGGGGCGCTGGTGGTGGAATACCGCTTTGAAATGGGGTTCGGTTTTGCCCTGAGCCGCGCCATAAACCGCTGGACCGATGACCGCCGCCTGCTGGTCTTCGAGCGCAGCGCCGAGCTTGACGCCTATCGCCGCGGGCAAGGCGGGCTGCCGCGCTTGCGGGTATTTTAGGCGGGTTTGTTCGCGGGGTGCCACCGGTTGATTTAGGCCATTGTGCCGCAGCCCGCACAGCGGTAAACCTGTAGCCGTAACTGGCCCAAACACAGGAACCATCCCCATGACCACCCGCACCGAGACCGACAGCTTTGGCCCATTGGACGTGCCCGCAGATAAATACTGGGGCGCGCAAACCCAGCGCTCGCTGATGAATTTTCCGATCGGCTGGGAAAAGCAACCGGTGGCAATTATCCGCGCCCTCGGGGTGGTTAAAAAGGCCTGCGCGCAGGTTAATATCGCCACCGGCAAGCTAGACACCAAACGCGGCAACGCCATTATTGCCGCCGCAGACGAGGTCATCAACGGCCAGCTAGACGCCCATTTTCCGCTGGTGGTCTGGCAGACCGGCTCTGGCACCCAATCCAACATGAACGCCAACGAGGTCATCGCCAATCGCGCCATTGAAATGCTTGGCGGCACCATCGGCTCCAAAGACCCCGTGCACCCCAATGACCATTGCAACATGGGGCAAAGCAGCAACGATACCTTCCCCACCGCCATGCATATCGCCACCGCTATCAGCGTGCGCGATGTGCTGATGCCCGGCCTGAACGCGCTGGCCAAGGGGCTGGAGGCCAAGGCAGAGGCATTTAAGGACATCATCAAAATCGGCCGCACCCATACCCAGGACGCCACCCCGATCACCCTCGGGCAGGAGTTTTCGGGCTATGCCCACCAGATCCGCATGGGGCTAAAACGGGTAGAGGCCGCAATGCCCGCGATTTACGAACTGGCCCAAGGCGGCACCGCCGTTGGCACCGGCCTGAACACCGATAAGGGCTGGAGCGAGGCCGTGGCCGCCAATATGGCGACCATCACCACCCTGCCTTTTGTGACCGCCCCCAATAAGTTCGAGGCCCTCGCCGCCCATGACGCTATGGTGTTTTTGTCAGGCGCGCTTAAAACCGTTGCCGCCAGCGCCTATAAAATCGCCAACGATATCCGTTTTCTGGGCTCCGGCCCACGCTCGGGGCTGGGTGAGCTGATTTTGCCTGAAAACGAGCCCGGCAGCTCGATCATGCCCGGCAAGGTTAACCCCACACAGGCCGAGGCGCTGACGCAGGTCGCCATCCACGTTATGGGCAATGACGCTGCCATCGGCTTTGCCGGCTCGCAGGGGCATTTCGAGCTGAATGTCTATAACCCGATGATGGCCTATAACCTGCTGCAATCGATCCAGCTGTTGGGTGATGCCAGCGCCAGCTTTACCGAACGCATGCTGAACGGCATTAAACCCAACAAGCCCCGCATTGAAAAACTGATGCAGGAAAGCCTGATGCTGGTGACCGCACTGGCCCCGACCATCGGCTATGACAATGCCACCAAGGTTGCCAAAACCGCCCATAAAAACGGCACCACATTGCGCGAAGAGGCCATAAACCTGGGGCTGGTAGATGGTGAAACCTTTGACCGCGTGGTGCGCCCCGAAGATATGATCGGGCCAAAATGACCGCCGCGCCGATCAACCTGCGCCAAAAGCGCAAACAGGTCGAGCGCGCCCAAAAGCGCAAGGCGGCAAACCAGAACGCCGCCCTGCATGGTCGCACAAAAGCTGAAAAAATCTTGCAGCAAACGCAAGCGTCACAGGCCGCGCGGGCGCTAGATCTCCACAAGCGCGATGTCTGACGCGCGGCCAAAGAAACGCTCGCTGACGCTGCATGGCCACCGCACCTCGGTGTCATTGGAAGACCCGTTCTGGCGGGCTTTTCTGCGCATTGCCGAGGCCGAGGGAAAAACCATCAACGGCCTCGCCGCCGAAATCGACGATGCCCGCCTTGGCAACCCCGGCCTTGCCAGCGCGATCAGGCTTTATGTGCTGGCGTATCTGGAAGCGCGCGTGGGGTCAATTTAAGCCATATCCCGTCTTTTGCCCGCACCGTTAAATACGCCACCGGCGTTGGCTCTTTTATGATCTCGAACTTGAAGCGTTGCACCAGCATCGCCAGCAAAAGCACCCCTTCGGCCATGCCGAACCCTGCCCCTGTGCATACCCGCGTGCCCGCTGAAAACGGGATAAACGCCTCGCGGCCGCATTGTTTGCCATTTTCGGTTTCCCAGCGGTCGGGGTCAAATTCGTCGGGGCGTTCCCACAGGCGCTCGTGCCGGTGCAGGTGCCATGGGCTAAGGATCACCATCGAGCCTTTTGGCACCTTGCGGCCGCGCATTTCTTCGTTCTGCGCGGCGCGGCGCACCATCATCGGCACCGGCGGGTATAGCCGCAGGGTTTCGCGAAATACGCTGCGGGTAAAGCGCAGTTTGGACAGGTCCTTGAACCGGATGTTTTGCATGTCCAGCCCCGCGACCTCCTCGGCCAGCCGCGCTTGCACGCTTGGGTCAAAGGCCAGCAGATAAAGCGCCCATGACAGCGCCGAGGCAGATGTTTCATGCCCCGCCAGAAAAAATATTGCCACTTGGTCGACCATTTCTTGCGCGCCGAACTTATAGCCGGTTTCGGGGTCGGCTTTGGTCATGATTTTGGTTGCCAGATCATCGGGCGCGGTGCCGGCGGCTATTTCGGCCTCGCGCGCCGTTACCAGCCCTTCAAGCAGCCCGCGAATTTCACCCGCTGCTGTTGCCGATTTTTTGCTGCGAAAGCGCGGCACCCAGGCGGGCAGTTGCAACAGCCCCGCCACATTCCACAAGGGCTGGGTGCGTTGGTAATCGCGAAAAGCCTGAAACACTTTTGTGGCGGTATCGTCCTCGATCGGCATTGAAAACAGGGTGCGGAATATCACATCGGCGGTCAGGTGGGCGGTCTGGTATTCCATCTCTATCTCGCCGCCGTCGCCCAGCCGCTCCAACGCGGCCAGCCCCGCCGCGCGCATCGCCGGAAAGGCCTCGTGCAGGCGCCCACCCTCAAACGCGGGGTCGATGATGCGGCGCTGGCGCTTCCATTGTTCGCCGTTGGTCACAAACACGCTGTCGCCCAGCAGATGTTTGAGCGTGTCATGGATCACCGGCGATTTGGGAAAATCATCGGGCCGTTCTTTTAGCACCCGTTTTACCAGATCGGGCTGGTTTACAAGGTATGAGCGGTAAAACGGCGTGCGGGTTTCGGCCATCCATGCCTTATATAGCTTGGCGGGTTGCGAGGCAAAAATATCTTGGCGAAACAGTTTTATGCGGCCCAATATGCCAACCCCTTCGGGGCGTGATTTTGGTTTTACCGGCAGGTTAGACATCGGCCATATCCGTGTGTTTTGAAAAGCACCCAGTGCGGCGCGAGGGTGAATGCGGCTGGTTTTCATAGCGCGCTTGCAGGGTCATTGGCCCCGCGGTGATGGCAAAATAATCATATATACCCGGGCGATCAAAGGCATGCAGATACTGGAAATGCTGTTTGAAAAATGCATTTTTCTGCGCCTTGAAGCGCGCGGGCGACAAGGTTTTGCTGAACGCTGCCGACAAAACCTTTGGCCCCGCGCCGACCCCGCTAACTGCCACCGGGTCGCATAAGGCAAAACAGCCGCCATCGCCCGGCGCGGTAATGTCGGCCCAGAACACCCGCGCACTGGCCCCCAGATCATGCAGGTTGCGCCGCAGCATCCGCGCGGCGGGCAAATAGGAAATCATCGGCACCACATGGCCCAGCGTCAGCAGCCCTAGCGGGGTATCGCCCTTTATCATGCCTTCGCGCTCCATTTCGGCCAACAGTTCTACGCCCAGATGCGCGCCGACAGAATGGCCAACAATCAACACCTCGTCATTGTCGCAGATCAAGGCTTTGGCGATGCGCGCCTTAAAATCAGCCATCCGCGCCCGCAAAACCGGTGGATACCCCCCCGCGTGGCGCACCGAAAACGCATAGACGTAAAGCAGGTAATAGGCGTAAAGCCGGTTATCAAACCGCTTGAACACCCCCAACAGCGCCCATAGCGCGGCCAGCCCCGCCAGCCAGCCAGCCCAGCCCAGCCACCACACAAAAAACCACAGCACCAACAGCCCGATGCCAAGCTGGCCCAGCAGCATAACCACCGGATAAAACGCCGCGATCATTGGCGCGGGGCGCAGGCGCAGCAGCGCGCCCAGCGTGCCAGTGCGCAGGTATAACCACAGCGTGCGCAGCAACAGCCAATAGCTGGCCCAAATGCCCGATTGCATCGAGGCGATCACAATATCGTTCCATTCCAGAAACTCGATATCGGTGCGGGTTTCGACCCCGTCAATTGTCGCGCGCACCTGCCACGCATAGCGGGTTTTATCGGCCGCCGCCGCCATCGCCAGCCCATAGCCAGAGACCGCCGCCTGCGCCGCGCCCTCACGGCGGTAGACCTCGCGGTAATGGCGCGCGGGCATCGGGTCATAGCCCGGCAGGTAAAACACCTGTCGCTTGCGCACGGGGTTGGCTTGGCTCATATCCGGGCTTTCATTGTTTGGCACAGTATAGCGCATGCTGGACAAAACAAATAAAAACAGCCTGACAATCACACCAAAATCAAGTCGTCAGGCTATATATTGCCCCGCCCGGTCTTTGGACAGGGTTAACCGATGCTGGCCAGAACCGGAAAGCGCTCAAGCAACCAGAACGCCATCGCGGTAAAGGTGCCGGTGATCATCATGATGCCGATGGTCCATAGCAGCAGGCCTGAAATGCGCTCGATCCGCTCGAGGTGGCGTTTGAGCTTGTTCATCACCCCCATCGCGCGGGTGATAAATATTGCCGACAGCAAAAACGGCAGGCCAAGGCCAACCGAATAGGTCGCCATCATGATAATACCCTTGCCAACATTACCCTCGTCGACCACCAAAAACAGGATCATGCCCAGTATCGGCCCGATGCAGGGCGACCATCCAAAAGCAAATGCCAGCCCCAGAATATAGGCCCCGATAAAGGTGCCACCCTCGGTTTTGGCGTCCATCCGCATCTCTTGATACAGGAACGGAATGCGCAAAATACCCAAAAAATGCAGCCCGAAGAACATGATCACGATGCCACCGATGATGGTCATCTCGCCTTGATACTGCAACAATTGTCGCCCCAGCGCGCTGGCGGCAATGCCCAGAAACATAAACACCGTTGACAGGCCAAGCACAAAAAACAGCGCCGAGACGATTACCTTTTTGCTTTTTCCCCGCTCGATATCCTCCATCGAGGACCCCGTAATGAACGCCAGATAAGGCGGCACGATGGGCAGCACACAAGGGCTTAAAAAACTGAGAATACCGGCAACCAAAGCCACAAACATGGCTGGCACAATCGAGGCGTCGATGAGATCAATTCCGAACATTCCGAATTCCTTTATCAGTTTGCCACTGCTTAACGGCTTTGGCCGCGAAGGTCATGCAAAGAATTGTCACATTTGCGTGGACAGGCGTGACATGGCGCGCTAGCAAAAGCCATGGATTTTGACCAACAAATAGACGCCCGCAGCCTGCTATGCCCGCTACCGGTGCTAAGGGCGCGCAAACGGCTTAAAGCCATGACCACGGGGCAGGTTTTAAGGCTTTTGGCCGATGACCCCGCCGCCGTGATAGACGTGCCGCATTTTTGCGCCGAGCAGGGCTATAATTTACTGACTGTGACCGATGAGAGCGCCGCCCGCGCCTATTATATCAAAAAACCATAATCCGCTGGCAGGCGGCTATAGCGTTTTTAGCAACCCGGCACAGGCGGTCTCTATCATGTCCAGCACCTCGGGGAAGCTGTCTTCAAAATAAGGGTCAGGCACATCCGAAACACCCAGTTCCGGGGCGTAATCCAGCAGTTTTACCAGTGTGGCCTTGCTGCCAGCGGGCCGCATATCGGTCAAATCGCGCATATTTTGTGCATCCATCGCCACGATCAGATCAAAGCGGGCAAAATCATCGGCCATCACTTTGCGCGAGCGGATATAAGACATGTCAATGCCGCGCTTCAAAGCCTCGGCG
>CAYWXQ010000031.1:17570-18684 GCA_964462475.1 uncultured Rhodobacterales bacterium
CACTTTGCGCGAGCGGATATAAGACATGTCAATGCCGCGCTTCAAAGCCTCGGCGCTGGCGCGGGGGTCGCTGCCATGGCCGTCATGCCAGCCAGAGGTGCCAGCCGAATCGATCACCAGCCCGCGCCCCTGCGCCAGCCCGCGAAACACCGCCTCGGCGGTCGGTGAACGGCAAATGTTGCCAAGACACACAAAAAGCACAGAACGTGCCATGGGCGGTTTCCTTATCGCGACATCGAAACAGAAAAACTCCGCAGAGAGAAAACCCTGCGGAGCCGGATCAATCAGCCAATGCGGTGCCTAAACGGCGGCCTGGGCTTTTTCGATGTCTTTTTTGACCTTCAGCGCGGCGGGTGAAAGCTCGGCCTCTTTGGCCTTGGCCATAAAGGCATCAAGCCCGCCACGGTGATCAACCGTGCGCAGCGCCGCTGCCGAAATGCGGAATTTGAAGGCGCGACCCAGCGCATCAGACGCAAGGGTGACAACATTCAGGTTCGGCAAAAAGCGCCGACGGGTGCGGTTTTTGGCGTGGCTGACATTGTTGCCAGTCAGCACGGCTTTACCGGTAAGTTCGCAACGACGAGACATCGGAGTCTCCTTAACTCTAGGGTTTGGACAAGGTGCAACGCACCGGAATTCGAGAGCCGTTACTTACGGCGCATCACAGCCGAGGTCAAGGGATTCGGCCGATATTTCCGCAATCGGGCCAAAACAGCGGCGATGTGCGCAAATGCCCGGGTGGTGGCCCGGTTGAAGGGGCGGGCGCACCTATGGCAGGGCGACGGGCTAATTTGCATTTTCCGGGTTGCATTCGGCCATATTTCATATATTCATGAAATATGGAAAATACAATTCTCGACCGCCTCACCACCCTTGGCCACCCGCAACGCATGGCGGTGTTTCGCCTGCTGGTGCGCCGCTACCCCGACACCGTGCCCGCCGGAGAGCTGGCCACGGCGCTGGCGCTTAAACCCAGCACGCTGTCGGTTTACCTGTCGGCGCTGGCCAGTGCCGGTCTGGTCGACAAAACCCGCAAGGGGACCTCGCTGCGCTATCGGGCACGGCTGACGGCCGCGCGCGACATCATGGATTATCTGTTTCTGGATTGCTGCCG
>CAYWXQ010000032.1:0-18665 GCA_964462475.1 uncultured Rhodobacterales bacterium
TATCTCGCATACGCCAGAATAAGTGATTCGAAATCGTGACTGGAGTACAGCCATGTGCTCTACCGATAGGCGCGTTATCCCGATGCGCTGCTGTTTTACCGCATGGGCGATTTTTACGAGATGTTTTTTGATGACGCGGTGGCAGCGTCATCCGCGCTCGACATCGCCCTGACCAAGCGCGGCAAGCACGCAGGTGAAGATATTGCCATGTGCGGCGTGCCCCACCATGCCGCCGAGGGCTATTTGCTGACGCTGATCCGCAAGGGTTTTCGGGTGGCCGTATGCGAACAAATGGAAAGCCCGAAAGAGGCCAAAAAGCGCGGTTACAAGGCGGTGGTGAAACGTGATGTGGTGCGGCTTGTCACCCCCGGCACCCTGACCGAAGACAGCCTGCTGGAAGCGCGCGCACATAACTATCTGGTATCACTGGCAGAATTGCGCGGCGGGTTTGGGGTGGCGTGGGTTGATGTCTCGACCGGCGATTTTATGGTAAGCGAGGTCACCGCCCTGATGCTAGAGCCGCTTTTGGCGCGACTGGCGCCAAAAGAGCTGCTGGTATCGCAAAATATTGGCGATGATCTGCGTGACAGGTTGGAAGCCGCAGGCCACACGCAAACCCCGTTGGCAGCGTCGGTTTTTGATAGCGAGGCCGCCAAATCCCGGCTCGGAAAGCTGTTTGCCGTGGCCTCGCTGGACGGGTTCGGCCACTTTTCGCGGCCCGAGCTGGCGGCAATGGGCGCGCTAACCGATTATCTGGAGCTGACCCAATGCGGCAAGCTGCCCCTGCTGCGCCCGCCGGTGCAGGAAAGCCCGGGCAGCCGGATGCAGATAGATGCCTCAACCCGCCGCAACCTTGAACTGGTGCGCACGCTATCGGGTGAGCGTAGCGGCGCGCTGCTGTCGGTGATTGACCGCACCCTGACCGGCGGTGGCGCAAGGCTGCTTGAAAGCCGCCTCACCAACCCGTCAAACGACCTGTCTGCCATTACCTATCGGCTTGATATGGTTGAAGGTTTTGTGAATTCCACAACCGTTAATGCCGATATCCGCGCCCGCCTGTCACAAGTGCCGGATATGGAGCGGGCGCTTTCGAGGCTGGCACTGGAGCGCGGCGGCCCCCGTGATATGGCCGCGATTCGCAACGCGCTTGAACAGGCGGCGGCGATTGCCGCGGCCTTTACCGATACCGCCCTGCCCGAAGGCACCCAAAGCGCGCTGGCGCTGATGCAGGGCCACGAGCCGCTGATCGCGCTGCTGGGCGAGGCGCTGATTGCCGAGCCGCCCCTGCTGGCCCGCGATGGCGGTTTTGTGGCAACGGGTTTTGTGGAAGAGCTGGACGAGGCCCGAAAACTGCGCGACGAGGGCCGTGGGGTTATTGCCGCCATGCAGGCAGAATTTTCGCAGTCTACGGGCATTACTGCCCTGAAGGTAAAGCACAATAACGTGTTGGGGTATTTCATTGAAACCCCTGCGACCCATGCCGATAAAATGCTGAACCCGCCGCATTCCGAGCGCTTTATCCACCGCCAAACCACGGCCAATGCGGTGCGCTTTACCACTGTTGAGCTTTCAGAACTGGAAACCAAAATCCTGAATGCCGGCGGGCGGGCGCTGGAGGTTGAAAAGCGGGTATTTGAAAGCCTGCGTGGGGCGATCATGGCCGAGGCGGCGATGCTCTCGAACGTTGCGCGGGCCTTGGCCGAGATTGATCTGGCCACGGCGCTGGCGGTATTGGCGGTTGAGGAAAACTGGGTGCGCCCCAAACTTGACGCCAGCCGCGCGTTTCAGATTGAAGCGGGGCGGCACCCGGTGGTCGAGGCCGCTTTGCGCAGCTCCGGCAAGCCGTTTATTGCCAATGATTGTGATTTAAGCACCGATAAAAAGCCGGTTTGGCTGCTGACGGGGCCGAATATGGCGGGTAAATCAACCTTTTTGCGGCAAAACGCGATCATTGCGATATTGGCGCAAATGGGGGCTTATGTGCCTGCGGGGTCGGCCCGTATCGGGCTGGTGGACCAGCTTTTCAGCCGGGTCGGGGCGGCGGATGATCTGGCGCGGGGGCAATCGACATTTATGGTTGAAATGGTTGAAACCGCCGCGATTTTGAATCAGGCGGGGGAGCGCGCATTGGTCATACTGGATGAAATCGGGCGCGGCACCGCCACCTATGACGGGCTATCAATCGCATGGGCTACGCTGGAAAACCTGCATGAGGTCAACCAGTGTCGTTCACTTTTTGCCACGCATTATCATGAACTTACGGCGCTATCCGAAAGCCTGCCTGGGTTGCACAATGCCACGGTTACGGTAAAAGAATGGCAGGGCGATGTGATATTTTTGCATGAAGTTTTGGCAGGGGCGGCTGACCGGTCTTATGGCGTGCAGGTGGCCAAGCTGGCGGGGCTGCCAAGGCAGGTGATCACCCGCGCCCGTGCGGTTCTGGATATGTTGGAAAAACGTGAACGCGAAGGCACAGGGCAGGTGTTGATTGATGATCTGCCGCTGTTTGGCGCAGTGCAACCGGTGGCGGTTGAACAATCGGAAGTCGAGGCGATGTTGAAGGATATTGCGCCTGACGAGCTTTCGCCGCGGGAGGCTTTGGCGTTGGTATATGCGTTGAAGGCCAAGGTATAAAGGGGGCGGCTGCCCCCTCTTGCTGCGCAATTCACCCCTGCGAGTATTTGGAAAAGAGTGAAGTTACTCTTCTTTGGGTTTTACCGGATCGGTGTTGGAGGAAACCCCGACTTGGGCCGCGCGAATCAGGCGGCCGGCAATGGTGAAACCCGGGGCCATGGTTTGGATGACCGTGCCTTTGACCGTGTTTGGCACCGGCGCTTCAAACATTGCCTGATGCAGTTTCGGGTCGAACTTTTCACCGTTTTTGGGCTCGACCTTGACGATTTTATGCTTTTCAAACACCGATAGCAGCTCGCGTTGGGTTAGCTCTAGCCCCTCGGTCAGGGCTTTGTTTTCTGCGCGCAGGTTTTCATCGATGCTTTCGAGTGCGCGGCCAAGGTTATCATGCACCGACAGCAGATCGCGCGCCAGTTTGGTGCCGCCATAGGCTTCGGCCTCGCGCCGGTCGCGCTCACCGCGTTTGCGGATGTTTTCGGTTTCGGCCATGGCGCGCATCAACCGGTCTTTTAGCTGGCGGTTTTCGTCTTCCAGCTCCTCGACCGAGGGTGGTTCCAGATCAGCCAGTTCCTGCTCTTCCATTTCGGCTTCGATATCGTCGATATCATCCAGAAATCCGTGTTCTTTTTCGTCGCTCATCTTGCTTTACCTCTGTCTTGGCGGGCCTGATACCAGCCGCCCCATCAACTGCGCCGTATAATCCACAATCGGGACAATGCGCGCATAGTTAAGATGGGTCGGGCCGATGACACCAACCGCGCCAACAATTTTTCGATCACTGTTCATATAGGGAGAAACCACCAAAGAGGAACCCGAAAGTGAGAAAAGTTTGTTTTCAGAGCCAATAAAAACCCGCACGCCGTCGCCTGCCTCGGTCAGCGACAGCAGGTTTTCAAGATCGCGCTTGCGTTCAAGGTCATCAAACAACTGGCGGATGCGCTCGAGGTCTTGTTCGGTGGCGTTGTCATCCAGCAGGTTGGCGCGGCCACGCACGATCAGGCGCTCGGGGGTGCCCTCGGGCACATCGGCCCACATCGCCACCCCCATTTCGATCAGGTTTTGGGTTAAGGCGTTGAGCTCGTTTTGGTTTTTACTGACTTCACGTGAAACAATTTTCCGAAATTCATCAACCGTGTGGCCTTCCATCACCGCATTTAAAAAATTAGCCGCCTCGCGCATTGCAGACGGGGTCATGCCTGCCGGCGGGGTGAAAATGCGGTTTTCGACCTGCCCGTCGGCGGTAACCAGCACCACCAAGGCGCGATCAGGTGCCAGTGACACAAACTCTATATGTTTGATCGCTGATTCGGTTTTGGGGGCAAGCACAAGGCTGGCCCCGTGCGTTAGCCCCGACAGCATTTTACCGGCGCGATCAAGGGCAGCCTGAATATCAGGCGTGTCGGTCATCGATTTTTCGATCTCGTCGCGGTCAACCCCCGACACGCCGCCGATTTCAAGCAAGCCATCAACAAACAGCCGCAGCCCTTGCTGGGTGGGCAGCCGACCGGCCGAAATATGCGGGCTGTTGAGCAGGCCCAGATGCTCAAGATCCTGCATGGTGTTGCGGATGGTCGCGGCCGAAACCTGCTCGGCCAATTGCCGGCTTAAGGTGCGTGAGCCCACCGGCTCTCCGCTATCGAGATAGGCTTCGACGATCAGGCGAAACACCTCGCGGGAGCGGGCGTTTAGCTCGGTTAGGGGGTAAGGCTGGCTCATAAATCTCTCGCTTTGGGGTGAAAATAGGCGCTTGGTGCGGCGCGGTCAATGCTGGACCCGGGCGCGCACCCGCGTTATGAGGGGGAAAGAATAGATATGGAGAGTAAAATGCGGCCATCCGGCAGAGCCACCGACACAATGCGCGACGTTGTGATTGAAACCAACGTCACCAAACACGCCGAGGGATCGTGCCTGATAAAATGCGGCGATACCCATGTGCTTTGCACTGCATCGTTGGAAACAAGGGTGCCGCCATGGTTGCGCAAAACCGGTTTGGGCTGGGTCACGGCTGAATACGGCATGCTGCCACGATCAACCGGCTCACGCATGCGGCGTGAGGCAACGGCAGGCAAGCAATCGGGTAGAACACAAGAAATTCAACGGCTTATTGGCCGCAGCCTGCGTGCAGGGGTTGACCGTGTGGCACTGGGAGAGCGGCAAATAACGGTGGATTGTGATGTTATTCAGGCCGATGGCGGCACCCGTTGTGCCAGCATTACCGGCGGCTGGGTGGCGCTGCGACTGGCGGTTAACCAGTTGCTGAAGGCGGGTGAAATTTCGCAAGACCCGCTGGTAGACCATGTTGCGGCGGTTTCTTGCGGGATATATGGCGGCCAGCCGGTGCTTGACCTTGATTATCTTGAGGATTCTGACGCTGGCACCGATGCGAATTTTGTGATGACCGGCGCGGGTGGATTGGTTGAAATTCAAGGCTCTGCCGAGGGCGCGACCTTTAGCAGGGACGAATTTAACCGGCTGATGGACCTGGCCGAAAAGGGCGTGGCCGAGCTAGTTACGGCGCAGAAAGCGGCGATAGATGCGTAAGCTGACCGGCAAACTGGTGGTCGCGACCCATAATCAGGGCAAGCTGGAGGAGATCGCGCGGCTTATGCAACCGTTCGGGATTGAAACCGTTTCAGCGGGACAGCTTGGCTATGATGAACCCGAAGAAACCGAGGATACGTTCGTTGGCAATGCCCGCATAAAGGCGCATTACGCTGCCAAAAAAAGCGGCCTGCCCGCGCTGGCTGATGATAGCGGGATCGAGGTTGATGCGCTTGGCGGCGCGCCCGGCGTTTATACCGCTGATTGGTCCGAAACCCCGAATGGCCGCAATTTTGTGATGGCGATGAACCGCACATGGGACGAGCTGGAGGCCATAGCCGCCCCTGCCCCGCGCACCGCCCGCTTTTGCTCAACCCTGGTGATCGCGTGGCCCGATGGGCATGACGAGGTTTTTGAAGGTAAAATTGACGGCCAAGTCGTGTGGCCGATGCGCGGCAGCGAGGGCCACGGCTATGACCCAATCTTTCAGCCTGACGGTTATGATATCACCTTTGGTGAAATGGACCGTTGGGAAAAAAACAAAATCAGCCATCGGGCACGGGCGTTTGAAAAGCTGGTAGCAGGCTGTTTTAGCAATGAAAAGTAAGCGGATACTTATTTCATCCGGCTCGGAATTCGAGGCCACCATGGGCTATAGCCGCGCCGTGGTTCAGGGCGAGTGGTGCTTTGTGTCGGGCGTTACCGGTTATGACTATACCACCATGGAAATGCCCGAAACTATCGCGGCGCAGGCACGTAGCTGTTTTGCAACCATTGGTAAAGTTCTGGGTGAAGCCGGTTTTGACATGGCCGATATCGCGCGGGTGCAATATACGGTGATAAATGTCGATTTGGTGGCTGATTTAACCCCCGTCCTAGGGGAAACCCTAGGGGCCATTCGCCCTGCTGCTACCATGATTATTGCCGGTTTGATCAAGCCTGAAATGCTGGTCGAGATCGAGGTCACGGCCTATCGTGGATGATTGGCGTGGATGATTGGCGGCATGGCGGATTCGGGGTCTATATCCACTGGCCATTTTGCTTGGCCAAATGCCCGTATTGCGATTTTAACAGCCATGTAAGCCGCGAGGTTGACCACACCCAATGGCGCGCCGCGTTACTGACCGAGCTGCGCCATGTAGCCTCGCTAACCGGCCCGCGCAAAGTTGACACCGTGTTTTTCGGCGGCGGCACCCCTAGCCTGATGGCCCCCGAAACCGTGGCCGCGCTGATTGACGAAATTAACCGGCTATGGCGGCTTAACCCCGGGGCCGAGATCACGCTGGAGGCCAACCCGACCTCGGTTGAAGCGGGCAAGTTCTCCGATTTCGCCCGCGCCGGTGTCAACCGTATTTCTATGGGAATTCAAGCGCTTAACGATACTGATCTTAAGGCACTAGGCCGAATGCACTCGGTATCAGAGGCCCTAAAAGCTTTTGATATTGCGAAAGAAAACTTTAGTCGTGTCAGCTTTGACCTTATCTATGCCCGCCAGAATCAAACCGCTGACAGCTGGTTTGCCGAGCTGCGCCAAGCGCTTGATCTGGCGGTTGACCACCTGTCGCTTTACCAGCTCACCATCGAGCCCGGCACCCGTTTTGGCGAGCTTTATAACATGGGTAAACTGCGCCACTTGCCGCCATCAGATGAAGCCGCCGATATGTATCTTGGCACACAAGAGATTTGCGCCGAATTCGGGCTGAATGCCTATGAAACCTCAAATTATGCTCGTTTTGGCGCTGAAAGTCGGCATAATTTGATCTATTGGCGCTATGGTGATTATGCTGGCATCGGCCCCGGCGCCCATGGCCGGCTAACGCTTGATGGCCAGCGCACCGCCTTGCACACCCATCTTTCGCCGCAAAAATGGCTGGAATCGGTGGCCACCGATGGCCACGGCATGCTGCCACCCGAAGTTTTGCGCGCTGATGATCAGGCGATCGAGTATTTGATGATGTCGATGCGCCTAACCGAAGGCAGCGATCTGCGCCGATATGCGGCCCTGTCGGGTCGTGAAATTTCGCCCGCCCGTATTAAGGGGTTAGAGGAACTGGGGATGGTGCGGCTTGAAAACGGCATCCTGAAAGCAACTAAAAATGGGCGGCCTGTGCTAAACGCAATTCTGGCAGACCTTCTGCAATGAGAGGGCTACATGGTTAAAATTCTATGGTTGCTGCTTGGTGGAAGCTCACTCGGGCTGGGCACATTGGGGATGTTTCTGCCCTTGCTACCAACGGTGCCGTTCTTGTTGCTTGCAGCCTTCGCATTTTCAAAATCATCCAGTAAAATCCACAACTGGTTGCTAAATCACAAGGTTTTTGGCCCCGACATCAGGGACTGGAACGAAAGACGCGTTATCAGACGCCGCGCCAAGCTGATGGCGGTCGGGGCGATGCTCGGCTCTGTTGCCGTGGCGGTGTTGCTGGGCATTGCCTATAAATATGTGATTATTCAAATCATAGTTCTAGCGCTGGTGGGCCGGTTTATCTGGCGGCAAAAAGAAAGCTAGTTTGACAGCAACTGGCACAGCCCGTCGAGCTCCTCAAGCGAGGTATACGAGATCCGCAGCTCGCCCTTGCCCGAAGACTGCCGGTGGTCGATCGTAACCTTTAGCCGCAATTGCGCGGTCAGATCGCTTTCAATCGCGCGGGTATCGGCGTCTTTCGGTGGCTGCAACTGGCGCTTGTTTGAAAGCTGTTTGCCGCCGGATTTCGCCAGCAATTCAGTTTGCCGCACGTTCAGGCCTTTGTTGATCACCATCCGCGCCAGTGCCGCCGGATTGGTGGCGGGCACCAAAGCGCGGGCATGACCGGCCGAAAGCTTGCCCTCTTTCAGATAGGTCAGCACCTCGTCGGGCAGGGTTAGCAGGCGCAAAAGGTTGGCAATGTGGCTGCGCGATTTTCCCAAAGCCTCGGCCAGTTTTTCCTGGGTGTGGCCAAAACGGTCCATCAACTGGCGATAACCGACCGCCTCCTCGACCGCGTTCAGGTCGGCGCGCTGGATATTTTCAATTATGCCCAGCTCCAGCACCTCTGTGTCGTCGAGCTCGCGAATAATTACCGGTATATCATGCACCTGCGCCATCTGAGCGGCACGCCAGCGGCGCTCACCAGCAACTATTTGATATTGTTCAGGATTATCCGGGCTTGGCCGCACGATAAGCGGCTGAATGATACCCTTGGCGCGAATTGAGCTCGCGAGATCCTCTAGATCACTATCGGAGAAAAACCGGCGGGGCTGGTCTGGATTGGCGTGCAGTTTTTCGATCGGCACCGTCGAATCGGCAGTTGTTGGGCGGGGCGGGCGATTATGGCCAAGATCAACATCGGCAAGCAGGGTTGAAAGGCCGCGGCCAAGATTGCGGCGTATTGGTTTCTTGGTCATCCGATCTTTCTTTCGTTTAGCGCGACAGGGTCGTTCATACGCCGTAATAGCTCGGCGGCGAGCTTTTGGTAAGCGATGGCACCGGCAGAGCGGTGGTCGTAAATCAGCGCCGGAATGGAGTGCGAGGGCGCCTCTGACAGCCGGATATTGCGCGGAATCGTGGTCTCGTAAACCAGATCACCCAAATTGTTGCGCACGTCTTCCTCAACCTGTTTTGACAGGTTGTTGCGCCCGTCATACATGGTGAGCACGACGCCGTGCAGATCAAGCCCGGGGTTGAGCGACTGGCGAACCTCGCGGATGGTGAGCATAAGTTGCGACAAGCCTTCGAGCGCGAAAAACTCGCATTGCAGCGGCACCAGAACCGATTTGGCGGCAACCATGGCGTTGATCGTCAGCAGGTTAAGGGATGGCGGGCAGTCGATCAGGATGTATTCAAACCCGCAATCGAGTGATTCTTGTGTGGAAAGCGCGTTTCGCAGCCGCAAAACCCGGTTTTTATCTTCGACCAGATCAACATCGGCCGAGCTTAGGTCAACCGTGGAAGGGGCAATAAACAGGCCCGGCACCGGCGTTTCCTGGCTGACTTCTTTTAGCAGCGCATCACCGAGCAGCAGGTCATAGGTGGTAAGCGCGCGGTTTTCTGGGAACACACCGAGACCGGTTGAGGCGTTTCCTTGTGAATCAAGATCTATTATCAACACTTTACGGCCAACTGCAGCCAAAGCCGTGCCAAGGTTTATGGCGGTCGTGGTTTTGCCCACCCCGCCCTTTTGGTTGGAAACTGCAATGATGTGGGGTTGTTTATTTAGCACGCTCGAAACCCTCGATTCTAAGAATCACAGAACTGGAATCAGTCAAGCTCCGGACAACCTCTTGGTCTATATGCCAATGCTTTTGGGCTGCGGTCAATTCTGATTCGTAACTATTACCTTTGGGAAACAGTAAAACGGTGGATTCGCGCGCATGAAGCGCTGAAATATCGAGAAGCTGGCCCAACGGGGCTACGGCGCGGGCCGAAATAACATCGGCCTTTTGGGCTGTCAGTGATTCTATTCTGCTAGGCTCTATGGTGGCAGATAGATCAAGCTCACGCACGACGGTAAGCAAGAAGGCACACTTTCTTTGATCGCCCTCGACCAAGGTAAAGGTAAGGTTCGGGCGTTTTTCGGCGGCAATTATCGCAATGACCAGAGCAGGGAACCCTGCGCCAGAGCCGAAATCGAGCCATGTTTCGGCGCTTGGGGGAATCAGTGTCCATAGCTGCGCCGAATCCGCAAAGTGCCGATGCCAAACTTCTGTAAGCGTGCTGCGGGAAACGAGGTTTATTTTAGAATTCCACTTTTTCAGCAGGGCTTCATACTGGTTTAGCCGTGCGATTGTTTCACGTGAAACATCGAACTTTTGGACAAAGGCGTGCGCATCAAACCGCATTGCGCAATTCCTGCAAGCGGATATTTGACAGTATCACCATCAACGCCGATGGGGTCATGCCCTCAATCCGGCCCGCCTGCGCCAGTGTTTCTGGCCTGATCTTCTCAAGCTTTTCGCAAAGCTCGTTTGATAGCCCGGATAGCCCGCGATAGATAAACTCGTTGGGTATTTTATGGGCGTGGTCCCTTTTGAGCGCCGAAATCGCGGTTTCCTGTCGGGTAATATAGGCAGCATACAAAGCATCAGCGCTGATTTGCGCCTGAATGTCAGGGGAGATCTCGGTCAACTCAGGCCAAACCCCAACCAACTGCGAAAACGTGACCCTGCTTTGTGATAGAAGGGACAATGCGCTGCGTTTCTTACCATCCTGACTAACCAAAAACCCTTGCGCCTTTGCCTCATGGGCAGAAACAAACAGCGATTCACATTGCGTGCGGGCATGCACGAGCGCTTCCATTTTGCGGCCAAACGAAACCTTTCGCGGCTCGCTGACCAGCCCGGCCGCCATACCCAAAGGGGTTAACCGCTGATCGGCATTGTCGGCCCGCAACAACAGCCGGTATTCAGCGCGCGAGGTAAACATCCGATACGGCTCTTTAACCCCTTTAGTTACAAGATCGTCAATCATCACCCCAAGATAGCTGTTGGTGCGGTCAATTTCCGGCACCGGTTGATGCTTGATTTGCGCCGCTGCGTTAAGAGCCGCAAACAGCCCTTGCGCAGCGGCTTCCTCATAACCGGTAGTGCCATTTATTTGGCCAGCTAAAAATAGGCCCGGTGCGTTTTTAACCTCAAGGTTTGGGCGCAGATTGCGTGGGTCGACATAGTCATACTCAATCGCATAACCCGGTTGCAAGATTTCGGCACGCTCAAGCCCTTTGATCGAGCGAACATATTGCAGCTGGGTATCAAACGGTAGCGAGGTCGAAATACCGTTCGGATAAACGGTGAAATCATCCAGCCCCTCGGGCTCAAGAAATATTTGATGCGAAGTTTTATCGGCAAAGCGCACGACTTTATCCTCGATCGACGGGCAATATCTTGGCCCTACCCCGCCGATCATACCGCCATACATCGCCGACTTATCCAGATTTTCGCGGATAATATCGTGCGTCTGTTCATTTGTGTGGGTAATGCCACACTCTACTTGCCGCAAGGGTGCGCAGGTGGACATAAACGAAAACAGTTCGGGCGTTGCATCGGCGGACTGCATTTCCAACCCGCTCCAATCAATGCTGCGCCCGTCAAGCCGCGGCGGTGTGCCGGTTTTAAGCCGCCCCAAATCAAGCCCCAAAGCGTCAATCCTTTCAGCCAGGGCAATTGACGGCCGATCACCCATTCTGCCGCCAGATCTGGTTTCGCCGCCAATATGAATCACCCCGCGTAAAAATGTGCCCGTAGTCAGGATAACGGCTTTCGCCCTGATCTCGCTGCCGTCTGCCAGCGTAACCCCGCAAATTCTGTGATCATGCTCGATAAGGTCCGCAACCTCTGCCTCAACGATTGTTAGCTGATCCAAACCCGACATCATTTTTTGCACAGCGTTCCTGTATTGCTTTCGGTCTGCCTGTGTGCGCGGGCCGCGCACCGCCGGCCCTTTACGCCGATTTAACAGCCGAAACTGGATACCCGCCGCATCGGCCGCCTTGCCCATAATACCGTCTAGCGCGTCAATCTCGCGCACAAGGTGGCCTTTGCCCAAGCCGCCAATCGCCGGATTGCACGACATCTCCCCAAGCCGCGCAAAACTATGGGTAACAAGCGCCACCGCACAGCCCATGCGATACGCCGCATGCGCTGCCTCTGTGCCCGCATGGCCACCCCCGACAACGATGATATCAAATTGTTTCACGTGAAACATTCCTACTTTCCTATGCAGAATCCGGCAAAAATTTCACCCAATACCTGCTCGACATCTACCCGACCGATCAGCTCATCCAGTGCCAGCACTGCGGCGCGCACGTCTTCGGACACCAGCTCGTTCTCACTAAAATCATCCTTTAGGGAAATAAGGGCTATATTCATGTATTCTTTAGCTGATTCAAGCGCTTCCAAGTGCCGTCGCCGTATTAATAGGCTGGATCCTGCAACACGCCCCGAGATTTCGGATGCGATATTAGCTAACAGAGAATCAACCCCCAAGCCGGTTTTACCAGAAACTTTAAGCCCGTCAAACGCCGTCACATCCCCTTTACCAAGGGCAATAATATCACCTTCGCGCACCATCACACCACTGCTTTCTATTTCTTCAGGTGACTCTAGCAAAAATACCCTTATGTCGGCCGCTTCGGCGCGTTGTTTGGCGCGCGCAATCCCTAGCCCCTCAACCACATCTTCGCTTTCGCGAATACCTGCAAGATCAAGGATTGTTACCGGCAGGCCTTCAAGATCAAGCCGCGCCTCGATCACATCACGCGTGGTGCCGGCAATTTCAGAGGTGATCGCCACATCGCGTCCGGCAATGGTATTTAGCAAGGTTGACTTGCCAATATTTGGTTTACCAACCAGCGCCACCTCGAACCCGTCGCGAATGCGCTCGGCGGCGCGGCTACCGTTGATTTCAGCGCACACCCCTGCCAAAACCTCGGTGATCAGCGCCACCACTTCGGGGCGCACATCAACCGGCACTTCTTCGTCAACAAAATCAATCACAGCTTCCAGCAGCGCCAGCGCCCTGATCAGGCCTTGCCGCCACTGCCCGCACTTTGCACTTAGCGAGCCGCGCATAACCTTTAGCGCCTGCTTGCGCTGCGCTTCGGTTTCGGCTTCAATCAGGTCGGCCAACCCCTCTACCTGCGGCAAATCCAGCCGGTCGTGCTCTAGCGCGCGGCGGGTGAACTCTCCGGCTATGGCGGTGCGAAACCCGTCCATCCGGCCAAGGGCCGATAGCACGGCTTGCACCACTGCCAACCCGCCATGCAGGTGGAATTCTGCGGCCTCTTCACCAGTAAAGCTGGCGCCCTTTTCAAACACAATCACCAGCGCCTGATCGAGCGCTTTATCGCCCTCGCGCAACACCCGAACAGAGGTTTTTCTGGGCGCGGGCACCGTGCCCGCCAAGCGCTGAACAGCCAAAAATGCCCGCGGTCCCGATACCCGGATTACCGCAACACCGGCGCGCCCCCGCGCACTGGCCAAGGCAAATATTGTTTCAGCGTTTTTCATCTAACCATCTGATAAATATATATTAAGCGTTCATCGAGTCAAAGAAATCAGCATTGGATTTGGTTTGTTTCAGCTTGCTGAGCAAAAACTCGATTGCGTCGGTTGTGCCCATCGGGTTCAAAATACGGCGCAGCACAAACAGTTTGGTCAGCTCTGATTTTTCGATCAACAGCTCTTCTTTGCGGGTGCCGGATTTCATGATGTCGATCGCCGGATATACCCGTTTATCGGCCACCTTGCGATCAAGCACGATTTCAGAGTTACCGGTGCCTTTGAACTCCTCGAAAATCACCTCGTCCATGCGCGAACCGGTGTCGATCAGGGCGGTGGCAATAATGGTCAGCGAGCCGCCCTCCTCGATTTTACGCGCGGCACCAAAAAACCGTTTGGGGCGTTGCAGGGCGTTGGCATCCACACCGCCGGTCAGCACTTTGCCCGAGCTTGGCACCACGGTGTTAAACGCGCGACCAAGACGGGTGATCGAATCAAGCAAGATCACCACATCGCGCTTGTGCTCCACCAGCCGTTTGGCTTTCTCGATCACCATTTCGGCGACTGCCACATGGCGGGTTGCCGGCTCATCAAAGGTTGAGGAAACCACCTCGCCGCGCACCGAACGCTGCATGTCGGTCACCTCTTCGGGGCGCTCGTCAACCAATAGCACGATCAGGTAACATTCGGGGTGGTTGGCGGCGATTGAATGCGCAATGTTCTGCAAAATCATGGTCTTACCAGTGCGCGGTGGCGCCACGATCAGGCTGCGCTGGCCTTTGCCGATCGGGGCGACCAGGTCGATCACCCGCGCGGTTTTGTCTTTTATGGTCGGGTCTTCGATCTCTAGCTTGAAGCGCTCATCGGGGTAAAGCGGCGTCAGATTATCAAAGTGGATCTTGTGTTTGGCCTCGGCGGGGTCGGAAAAATTGATCAGCGTCGGTTTGACCAGCGCAAAGTAACGCTCGCCTTCATTGGGTGCTTGCATAATCCCGTCTACCGTATCGCCGGTGCGCATGGAAAACTTGCGAATCATCTCGGGCGATACATAAATATCATCGGGCCCCGCCAGATAGTTAGCCTCTGGCGACCGCAAAAAACCAAAACCGTCGAGCAAAATCTCCAGCACCCCGTCGCCCGAAATTTCTACCCCGTCTTCGGCCATTTCCTTGAGCACCGAAAACATCATCTCGCCCTTGCGCATGGTCGAAGCGTTATCGATATCGAGCTGCTCGGCCATTTTCAGGATATCCGAGGGTTTTTTGGCCTTTAGTTCAGCCAAAGACAGCTGCTCGATTGTCGATAAATCGTCCATAATAAACTTCCTGTGTGGCCAATTGGCCTATTTTTTGTAAGGGAAAGCGGTTTTCGGGCCAGAACAGCCCACGCTTGCGGCTTGATACCGATATCTGCGCATATTGTCAAACAGGGGCTTAAAAAGGCTTAACGACAACCATGGCAACAATAATCAGCATCAGCACGGTCGGCACCTCGTTGGCCAGCCGATAGGCGCGCCCGCTGCGGGTGTTTTTATCAGCCGCGAAGTCTTTGCGCCGCGCGGATAGCCAGCCGTGAAAGCCGCTCATTGCCAGCACCGACGCTGCCTTGACCCATGGCCAGACACTGCCCCAGTCTATCACCCCCGGGGTGAACACCATGATCAGGCCAAAACCCCAAGTGGCAAACATTGCGGGGTTGATGATCACCCGCATTAATTTACCTTCCATTACTTTAAAGGTTTCCGACATTTCAGAGCCAACACTGGCGCGTTCGACATGGTAAACGAACAAACGAGGCAAATAAAACATACCCGCCATCCATGAAATTACCGAGGCCACATGCAACGCTTTAACCCAGGGAAAGATCGTGAACAAAAAATCCTGCATGGCTTACCCTCTGATAACCTTCAACATTTTTTCTATATTTTCGGGCTTGCCCTCAGGCGTTATGCCGTGGCCAAGGTTGAATATATACGGGCCCCCACCCAAAATATCTAGCAAACGCTGCGTTTCGGAAACCAGTAAATCACCGCCGGTGATCATCATCATCGGGTCAAGATTGCCCTGCACCGCCAGTTTGGTTTGCAGATTATCACGCGCCCAGTCAGCAGGCACCGCGCTATCCAGCGCCAGCCCGTCAAACACGCCGGCATTGGCGAATTTAACATAACCACCCCCGGCCCCGCGCGGAAAGCCGATAAATTTAACCGCCGGAAAGCGGGCTTTAAGCGCGGTGGCAATTTTAACCGCCGGTTTCAGCGCGTATTGCTCAAACATAGAGCCGCTTAACGCCCCCGCCCAACTGTCAAACAATTTAACCACTTCCGCGCCGGCTTCGACCTGTTTGGCCAGATACTCAACCGTGGCCTCTGTTACCAGATCGATCAATGCCTGAAACGCTGCGGGGTCACTATAAAGCATTCGCCGCGCCGGCCCTTGATCAGACGAGCCACGACCGGCCACCATATAGGTTGCCACCGTCCAGGGGGCACCAGCAAAGCCGATCAGCGTGGTTTCTGGGGGCAGGGCCGCTGACAGCCGCTTAACGGTCTCGTAAACCGGATTAAGGGTTTCATGAATTTCATCAACCGGTTTCAGGTTGTTGATCGCGGCCATGGTCGTTACCGGCTCCAGCCGCGGGCCTTCGCCGGTTTCAAACCACAGCTTCATGCCCAGCGCTTGGGGCAGCAGTAAAATATCGGCAAACAGGATCGCGGCATCAAAGCCAAAGCGCCGGATCGGTTGCAGGGTAACCTCGGTCGCAAATTCAGGGTTATAACACAGGTCTAAAAACCCGCCAGCGGTGGCGCGCAATTCGCGATACTCGGGCAAATACCGGCCCGCTTGGCGCATGATCCAGACCGGAGGCACCTCCATGCTTTCTCCACTCAAGGCTTTTAGCAGTTTTTTTTGTTCAGTCATGTGCTTTGATCCATTCCTTCTTAAATAATATATTTAAGAGAAGTTGTTTTGGTAGTAGATACCGGTGAATCACGGGGATTACCATAATTGAAATTCAGTTCACCGGGTTATTCAGGGCGGCATTTCAACACGGGGGTTGTTTTTGCAGGTAAATCCATATTTTATCAACAGCTTGCCAAGCCCGGCAAAATTTTGTCCACATCTAATAACCCCTGTGCAATATCCGAAAAGCCGTGATAAAACCGCGGCATAAATTTATCCCTGTTTATATCTTTCAGTTATCCACAAAACCATACAGTCGGAGCCGCCCATGCCCCAGCCGCTGATCCTGGCCTCGCAATCAACCGCGCGGCATGCCTTGTTAACCAATGCCGGTGTGGCGGTTCGCTGCCTGCCCGCGCGCATAGACGAAGCCGCGATCAAGGCGGCCCTGCTGGCCCAAAAAGCCCCGCCGCGCGATATCGCCGATGCGCTGGCCGAAATGAAAGCCCGCCGCATTGCCACCAAACACCCCGATGCGCTAGTGCTGGGCGCTGATCAGATTTTGGTTTTTAACGGCACGGTATTTAACAAACCCGCCAGCCTGCCCGAGGCCCGCGCCCAGCTAACGGCCCTGCGCGGCCAGCGCCACAAGCTGATCTCGGCGGCGGTTATATTTGATCACGGCATGGCGGTCTGGCGCCATATATCCGAGGTCGAGCTGACGATGCGCGATTTCAGTGACGGGTTTTTACAAACTTACCTTGACCGCGAGGGGGATGATCTTTTTACAACAGTAGGAGGATATAAACTCGAAGCCGCCGGTTCCCAGTTGTTTTTGTCGGTCAAAGGGGATTACTTTAGCGTATTGGGCTTGCCACTCTTGGAAGTTTTGGAATTTTTACGAGGAAAAGGCATTTGTCAGAAATAAGCGAACATAAAGCGCCGCTGCTGGCCGGGGTGGTTGGTTATCCGATCAACCACAGCCTGTCGCCGGTGCTGCACGGCTATTGGTTAAAGCGCTACGGGGTTAACGGGTTTTATGTGCCGATCTCGCTTTCGGCTGCCGATTTTGTTGCCGGTATCCGCTCATTGC
Organism: uncultured Rhodobacterales bacterium; assembly: GCA_964462475.1. GTDB lineage: Bacteria > Pseudomonadota > Alphaproteobacteria > Rhodobacterales > Rhodobacteraceae > UBA3077. The sequence goes on from CAYWXQ010000032.1 coordinate 17,146, forward strand.
CACGGCTTGGCTTCAAGGGGGTCAATATTACCCTGCCGCACAAGGTTTCTATGCTGGGGCTGGCCGATAGCGTAACCGATCGCGCGGCGCTGATCGGGGCGGTCAACACCATTACCTTCAAGGATGACGGCTCGATTCGGGGCGATAACACCGATGGTTACGGGTTTATCCAGAACATGCGCCAATACGCGCCGGACTGGGCGCCAAAATCCGGCCCTGCGCTGGTGCTTGGCGCGGGCGGCGCGGCGCGGGCCGTGGTGTCAGCGCTGCTGGGCGAGGGGGTGACAGAACTGCGCTTGGCCAACCGCACCCGCCAGCGCGCCGAGCTGCTGGCCGACCAGTTTGGCGCCAAGGTGCAGGTGGTTGACTGGAACCGGGCCTCGGACGCGGTTGATGGCGCGATGACCATCGTTAACACCACATCCCTTGGCATGCAGGGCCAGCCTGATTTGCTGATCAGCCTTGATGCTGCCCCCAAATCTGCCACGGTCACCGATCTGGTTTACGCGCCACTTGTCACCCCGTTTCTGGAAAGCGCTGCCGCGCTCGGGCTGGCGGTGGTTGACGGGCTTGGTATGTTGCTGCATCAGGGCGTGCCCGGTTTCGAGCTGTGGTTTGACCACCGCCCCGAGGTTGACGAAGGCCTGCGTATGGCCGTGCTCGACCGATGAGCCTGAAGCTGGGCCTGACCGGCTCTATCGGCATGGGCAAATCAACCACCGCCGGTTTTTTCAGGGATTTCGGCGTGCCGGTATGGGATGCCGATGCCGAGGTGCACGCGCTTTATGCCAAGGGCGGCGCGGCGGTGTCGCCGATTGCCGCGCTTGCCCCCAAGGCCACCGAACAGGGGTTTGTTGACCGCACGCTGCTAAAGACCGAAATCTCTTTAAACCCCGACTTGCTGGGCCAGATAGAGGCCACGCTAAAACCGCTTTTGGCCGCCTCACGCGCCGCATTTTATGCGCAACACCACACCGCGCCGCTGCAACTGTTTGATATCCCTTTACTTTACGAAACCGACGCCGAAAGCGGGCTGGATTATGTGTTGCTGGTCACCGCCCCGCCAGAGCTGCAAAAACAGCGTATTGTGGCGCGCGGCACCATGGATGAGGCCACGCTTGCGACCATTCTTGCCCGCCAAATGCCTGATATTGAAAAACGGGCATTGGCGGATTTTGTCTTTGACACCTCAACCGGCATGGCCCAAACCAAGGCCGCTGTTAAAACCCTGATCGCCAAGCTGGAGGCCGAAAATGCGTGAGATCGTGCTCGACACCGAAACCACCGGGCTAGACCCCGCCACCGGTGACCGCATTGTCGAAATCGGCGCGGTCGAGCTGCTGAACCACTTGCCCACCGGCGCGACCTATCACCAATATATAAACCCCGAGCGCGACATGCCCGCCGGCGCATTTGCGGTGCACGGGCTGAGCATCGAGTTTTTGTCAGACAAGCCGGTTTTTGCCAATGTTGCGCAGGCCTTCCTTGATTTTATTGGCGATTCTCGCCTTATTATCCAC
>CAYWXQ010000033.1:0-18577 GCA_964462475.1 uncultured Rhodobacterales bacterium
AGCTCCGTTTCAGGCTGGCTCCCAGCCGTCATTCGCAATCAGGGATTTGATCTTGTCTTGATCATATTCGCGCTCCAGCGCCGCCGCCTGCGCATTTGCGACATCCTGATCGCTGCCCAAGACCTCGACCGGCGCGGATTTGCGCCATTCGGCCAGATAATCATCACTGCCCGCCGCGCCGACCTTCATCGCCGCGCGGTCGATTGCCTGTTCGAATCGCTCATGCAACTGCACCTTGGCGGCGCGCCGCCCCTTGCCAACGATTACCTGCGCGGGGATATCGCGCCAATATACGATCACCATTTTTGCCATTTTCACACTCCGTTTTTCGCCGCCACTCGGGCCTTTTTACAGCCACTTGGCCATAAAACCGCAGTTTGTAAAGGGTGCGTCGTGAAAGCCGGTTGAAATGTCGCAAATAGGGTGTATGTTGAAAGCACAGCAAAACTCATTGACGGTATGGACCGATGCACACAGAAACTGAAAAACAGACCTTGAGTCTGTCATTTGAATTTTTCCCCCCACATTCAACCAACGCGAATCTGCGGTTATGGCGCTCGGTGGAGCGTTTGGCGCCGCTGGCACCGCAGTTTGTCTCGGTCACCTACGGTGCGGGCGGCGCGACGCGGGAACGGACGATGGCGGCCATTGCCACCATCAAAGACCGTGCGCGGCTGAATATCGCGGGGCATTTAACCTGTGTCGGGGCTTCGAAGCAGGAAACACTGGATGTGGCGCGCAGCTATGCCAAAATGGGGGTCAAGCGCATTGTGGCCCTGCGCGGCGATGCCCCCAAGGGCGAAAGCCGTTTTACCCCGCATCCAGAGGGCTTTGCCAGCGCCGCCGAATTGGTCGAAGGGCTGAAAGACGCCGGAGATTTCGATATTTCCGTCGCCGCCTATCCCGAAAAGCACCCCGAGGCGGTATCGCTGCAAGCCGATATTGAAAACCTCAAACGCAAGGTCGATGCGGGGGCCTCGCAGGCAATTACCCAGTTTTTCTTTGACAAAGACGATTTTTTGCGCTTTCGCGATCTCGCGGTCAAGGCGGGGGTCAATGTGCCGATCATCCCTGGCATCCTGCCGATCGAAAACTTCGAAAAAATGACCCGTTTTGCCAAAATGTGCCAAGCCAACGTGCCCGACTGGATGCACAAGGCCTTTAGAAATGCCACCACGCAGGAAGAAACCGAAGTGCTTTCGACCGCGCTGGCCACCGAGCTGTGCGATGATCTGATGGGCGAGGGCGTGCGTCATTTGCACTTTTACACCCTCAACAACCCCGACCTGACCTATAATATCTGCCGTGGTCTTGGGGTGCCGGTCAACAGCTTTGCCGCCCAAAACGGATTGGTTGCTTAACGCCGCATTCTTATGCTATCCTGCCATCAAACACCCCGCTGCGGCGGGGCAGAGATTGGCTTGAACAATGAATAAAGCGAGACCGACCGGTCTGGCGCCCCATCCTCGCCTGAACGCAGGCGAGGGGCCGTTTTATGCGGCGCTTGACCTTGGCACCAATAGTTGCCGAATGCTGATTGCCACCCCCAAAGGCGGGCATTTTCAGATCGTGGACGCGTTTTCAAAATCGGTGCGCCTCGGCCTTGAGCTAGAGCGCACCGGTTCCCTTTCCAATGCCGGTATTACCCGTACGGTGCAGGCGCTGCATGTTTGCGCCAAAAAACTGCGCCTAAAAGGTGTGGTTGCCAAACGGCTGGTCGCCACAGAGGCTTGCCGCCGGGCCATTAATGGCGAAAAGTTCATGAGCCGTATTCGCTCTGAAACCGGCCTGAAGCTTGAAATCATCAAACCTTCTGAAGAAGCGCGGCTGGCGGTGGTTGGCTGTGCGCCGCTGGTGGCCCCGCAGGCCAAACAGGTGCTGGTGATCGACATCGGCGGTGGCTCGACCGAGCTGGTGTGGATAGACCTGTCAGAGGTCGCGGATGCAGACAAAACCAAAGCGATGATGGAGCTTTCACCGGGTAACGGCACCAAGGGTATCAAAACCCCGCTCGGCGCCAAGGTGGTTGACTGGATCTCGGTGCCGCTGGGGGTGGCCACCCTGTTGCAGCGCTATTCGGATGTTAATGACGATAGCGCCCGTTTTGCGCTGATGGCATGGTATTTTGAGGAAAGGCTCGAAAATTTCGCCCCCTATATCGAGGGTGGCAGTGTAAGGATGATGGCGGGTTTGCAGGTCATTGGCACCTCTGGCACCATTACCACGGTCGGGTCCATGCATCTGGGCCTTAAGCGTTATGACCGCAATCTGGTGGATGGCATGGCGATGGGCGCCGAAGATGTTAACCGCGTGGTCGAGCGTTTTTTACGCTTGGGTCCGGCGGGGCGGCGCGACGAGCCGGGCATCGGGCGCGACCGTGCCCAGCTTATCATGTCTGGCTCGGCAATTTTGCAAACCATATTGCGTATCTGGCCCACCCGCCATATCAGGGTGGCCGACCGCGGGCTGCGCGAGGGCATGCTTTATTCAATGATGAACGCCGATGGTGCATTCGAGGACCAAAAATGAGAAAACCTGGGCAAAAGATCAACAATTCAGGCCGTGGCCAGCGTGATTTGAAGATCAGGGTAAAATCGGCCAAGGGGCGCAAGCTGGCCAGCACCCTGTGGCTGGAGCGCCAGTTGAACGACCCCTATGTGCAGCGCGCCCAGCGTGAGGGCTATCGCGGCCGCGCCGCCTACAAGATTATGGAACTGGATGATAAATACCGGTTCTTGCTGCCGGGCGCCAAGGTGGTTGACCTTGGCTGCGCGCCGGGGGGCTGGTGCCAGATGGCGGTTGAGCGCGTTAACGCGCTGGGGGAACGCAAGGGCAAAAAGGTTGGCACCGTGCTGGGGATTGACCTGCAAGAGGTCGAGCATGTGGCGGGTGCCGATATCCATGTCCTCGATTTTCTGGAGGACAACGCCGACCACAGCGTAAAGCAATGGCTGGGCGGCACCGCCAATGTGGTGATGTCCGACATGGCGCCGTTTTCGTCGGGCCACAAGGGCGCTGACCATATTCGCATTATGGCGCTGGTCGAGGCCGCGCTTTATTTCGCCATGGATGTGCTTGAACCCGGCGGCACCTTTGTGGCCAAGGTGCTGGCGGGCGGGGCAGAAACCGACGTGCTTAAAATGCTGCGGGCGAATTTTACCAAGGTAGTGCACGTAAAACCCCCCAGCAGCCGCAAGGACAGCTCTGAAAAGTTTGTGGTGGCGACCGGATTCAAGGGCGGCGCGGCGGCGGAGATGCCGGATTACTGATAACAGGTTTCTTCCATCTGTTCGCTCCAGTCCGCAATGCCGATTTCCCGCCGCAGGGAGGTGGCCGTAACCGGACCACCGTTAACAACCATGGTGCCGGCGATGATATCAAGTTCGCATTCGGTATTGTTGTTTTCATCGCGCGTGTCATAGGCGTTCAGGCTGAAGCGGCTGACAATATAGCGGCCATTGCGCTCGATAATCGTCAGCACTTGTTGCCATTTATTATTGCCATAAGCGACATTCTGGTTGTAAAGCAACAGCGCGCCGCTTTCATTGAACTCAAGCCACGGCACATTGCCCCAGCTTGTGCCGGTAAGCGCAATCTCGGGGGCATAGGCCGCGGGGGTTTTATCAAACGGGCCGCTAAAAATAGCCAGCGCCGCGTATTCGCCCTGGCGCAGCAACACCGCCTTATAGCGCCCGCCCGCGTTCCAGCTTGGCCCCACCGCCGAGATAATATCGGCAGGGTCGATGGTTTCGGGATAGGGGGCGGGGGCCTCGGCCAGCGCCGCCAGCGGCAGGGTGACCAGAAACAGGGTTAAAATCTTCATTCAATATCCAGACTCTAGCCGATTGCGGCGCTCGCGTGTTAACCCTTGAAATGTTTTTCAGACCCTATCAGCAATTGCGCTTTGGCGGGGAAAATTTTATATTGCCCGAAAAGAATGATAAATGCCGAAAAGGATGAAAACATGGTTGAGACCGCAGAAAACCGCCTGAAACGGCTAAAAATTCGCGCATGGCGCCGCGGCACCAAAGAAATGGACCTGATTCTCGGCACCTATGTCAACCAAAATCTAGCCATGCTTGAGCCCGCCGAGCTTGATGCGCTCGAAGCTTTGATGGCCGAAAACGACATTGATCTTTACCCGTGGTTTACCGGTTTGGCCGAAACGCCCCCCGAACACCGTGATATTTTGGCGAAAATACAGGGCGAGATAAAATTATTTTGAATTTTCACGCCTTTTAACGCGTTATTTGCACTTATTGCGCCATGTTGTTTCCAGCAAATGATTTTTGGAGGACGTATCGTGGCGCAGACGGCGATAAAAACAGAGCCAAAGGGCGGAACGGACAGTGTCGCCTATCTTGGCGGTTATATGGAACATCTGGCGTTGATCGAGCGGCTGCACCGGTTGCTGCTGGACGTGGTTAAAGACGAGTTCGAACGGTTGGGGATTATCGACATCAACTCGGTGCAGGCATTATTGCTGTTCAATATCGGCGAAAACGAGGTAACTGCGGGCGAGCTTAAATCGCGCGGCTATTACCAAGGCTCGAACGTAAGCTATAACCTTAAAAAGCTGGTTCAGGCGGGTTATATGCACCACCAGAAATGCGCGGTTGACCGGCGCGCGGTGCGGGTAAAGCTAACCGAAAAGGGCCGCGATGTGCGCATGACCGTGGCACAACTTTTTGCCCGCCATGCCAGCCTGCTGCAAAAAAAGGACATCCTGCAGGGTGAGGATTTGGGCGACATAAACGCCACCATGCGCCGGGTAGAGCGTTTTTGGTCCGACCAGATACGGTTTATTTATTAACCCGCACGCATAGGTGATTGACAACCCCACCCGACCGCCACTAGCCAAGGGGATGGAGCGCGCAAAACCACATACCCCGACCGAGCACAGCCTGGCGCTGGATGCCACCGTTCTGGCCAACGAGCGCACCTTTCAGGCCTGGATTCGCACCGGCCTTGCTGCCTTGGCCTCGGGTCTGGGCGTGGCCAAGTTTTTTAGCAATACCATGCCGGTCTGGATGCATGTTACCATCGCCTCGGTGCTGGTTTTGTTCAGCATTGCGGCGTTTTTGCTGGCCAGCTGGCGCTATAACAACCTGCATTTCCGCATGCAGGAGCTAGACGTGGCCGCCACCCCGCCATGGGTGGTGCGCGCAATCAGTTTTTCATTGATCGGCTGTTCTTTGTTGGCAATGGTTGCCATATGGCTTGCCGCTTGGGCTTAAGGCCGTTGGTTGCCCGCCCGCCCGTTTAATAACGGGGCTGTCGCCTATGTCTTGGCCGTGGTTTTCCCGAGCTGCACCGCCAGATTGGCCACCAGCATATCGGGGGCGGGGCGAGCAGAAAAGTGCTGGCCCTTGGCGCGGGGCAGCAGCCGGATGCTTTGGTTTTGAAAATAGCCTTGCGCGCGATAGGGGCCAAAGCGCTGGTTTGCCATCACGCCGTTTTGTTCACGATAGGGAAAGGCGTTGCCAATCGTGGCCGCCCATTCAAAATCCAGCTGGTGTTGTTGCAAAAATTCGTAAAAGGCCAAAAACTCGTTTTGGGCAAATTCGCGATAGTTCATCAGTTCATCAAACACAATCACCTGTCCGGGGCGCAGATAGGGACCGATGGCATCAAAAACCGTTTTGGTTGAGGAATAAAGATCGCAATCGATGTGAACAAGCCCGATATTGCCAAGCTCTTTATGGTGCGTCGCCGCAAACCCGGGCAGGGTTTGTGCAAAATACCCGATATGAAGCTGAATATTGCCGACCATTTCCGGCAGGTCGGCGACAGCCATATCCTGGTGCCAATCCACGCGCCCGTCATCGGGAAAGCCGGCGAAGCTGTCAAAGCCGTGCAGCTGTGCCTGCGGGCGGCGCGCCGCCAAAAAGTTAAGGGTCTTGCCGTTATAAACCCCGAATTCCAAAATACAGCCCTTGGGGGATCCCGCCAGCTTCAGGGCTGCATCAAGCATGTGCTTCCATGGTTTCGGGGTTTTATCGACCCCGCCCCGCCACGCGCGATACCGCCCGCGCAAACTGGCTTTCGGGGTTAGCTTGCAGCGGTTAGCGGCAAAACTTTCGTGGGCGGCGCAAAGAAACGCGGCATAGGGGGCAATGTTAAGGGGTTTGCGCATGGCATAAGTATGCATAAGCTTTTTGCCATAGGCAATAGGGGGGTTTAAGCTGGTATTAAAAACGGCTTTGCGGTAAAGCTTGGCGAAAATATGGAGACCCCGATGTCGCAAAGCCCCTATGCGGGGGATATATCCCCGATCGAAGATATCATTGTAGACGCCAAGGCCGGACGAATGTTTGTGCTGGTAGACCACGAAGACCGCGAAAACGAGGGCGATCTGGTGATTCCGGCCGAGATGGCCTCTGACAAGGCGATCAACTTTATGGCCACGCATGGCCGCGGCCTTATTTGCCTGACGATGACCGGCGCGCAGGTTGAACGTCTGGGCGTGCCGATGATGGCGTCCAGCAATTCCTCGCGCCACGAAACCCCGTTTACGGTCTCGATCGAGGCCGCCGAGGGCGTGACCACCGGCATTTCTGCCCAGGACCGCGCCCGCACGGTGGCCGCCGCCATAAACCCGCAGGTGCGCGCTGCCGATATCGCCACGCCGGGGCATGTGTTTCCGCTGCGCGCACGCGCGGGCGGGGTGCTGGTGCGCGCCGGCCATACCGAGGCCGCCACCGATATTGCCAAACTGGCCGGGCTTAACCCTTCGGGCGTTATTTGCGAGATCATGAACGAAGACGGCACCATGGCACGCCTGCCCGACCTGATTGCGTTTTCCAAAAAACACGGGCTTAAAATCGGCACAATTTCAGACCTTATCGCCTATCGCCTGCGCCACGACCATCTGGTGGTCGAGGTCAGCAGCCGCGAGGTTACCTCCGAATTTGGCGGAAAATGGCAGTTGCGGGTCTTCAAGGATACGCTGAAGGATGTCGAGCATCTGGTGCTGACCAAGGGTGATATTACCGGCGGCCCGCTGATGGTGCGCATGCACGCCGCCAGCCCTTGTGTAGATATGCTGGGGCTGGTGCCCGGCAAAGCGGGCGAGCTTGGCAACGCCATGCGAATGATCGCCGCCGAGGGTCGCGGCGCGGTGGTGCTGCTGCGCGATATGGTGCCAAGTCTGGCGCTGGATGCCGCGCCGGAACGCCAGCTGCGCCAATACGGGCTGGGGGCGCAAATACTGGCAGCACTCGGGCTTAATAAGCTGATATTGCTTAGCAATTCACCCAGCCCCAATGTGATCGGGCTGGATGGTTACGGGTTAAGCATCGTTGAAACCCGCAAAATCCAGGCGGCGTGAATGGCACAGGAACATGATAGCCTCACAGCGCCGAAACTTGCCCGTCCCGTCACGGCGCTGATCGTTTTGTCGCCCTATTACGCTAGCATTGCCGACCAGCTGGTTGTGGGCGCGCGCGCCGCGCTTGATGCCGCCGGTGTGGCGCATGAAACCGCGCTGGTGCCCGGCGCGCTTGAAATTCCGACCGCAATAAAACTGGCGGCGGGGCGGTTTGATGCCTTTGTCGCGCTGGGTTGTGTGCTGCGCGGCGAGACCACCCATTATGAAACCGTGTGTAATGATAGCGCACGCGGGCTGATGCTTTTGGGGCTTGAGGGCCTGTGCATCGGCAACGGGATTTTGACGGTTGAAAACATGGCGCAAGCTGAGGCGCGGGCCGAGGCCAGCGGGCAAAACAAAGGTGGCGGGGCTGCCGAGGCGGCCTTGCATTTGCTGGCACTAAAGCGGCGCTTTACAAAGCCCGCAAAGGGCCGTATTGCTCCCGCTTCCGAGCATATTTTGATGGCCGGAAAACCGGATAAAGGGACAGCTTGATGGCCAGCCAAAACGATAGACGCGCACGCTCGCAGCAAAAGAAATCCACCGCGCGGCTATTTGCCGTGCAGGCGCTCTTTCAAATGGAAGCGGGCGATGCGGGGCTGGAGGATGTGCAGGCGGAATTCGAAGAGCACCGCTTTGGTGCCGAGCTGGATGGCGATGTATATTCGGAGGGCCACCTTGAGCTTTTCCGCACGCTCACCTACCGCGCGGTTGCCGACCAAGCCACGATTGACAAGCTGACCGATAGCGCCTTGGTGGCCAAATGGCCGATAGACCGGATAGACCCGACCCTGCGAGCGCTTTTCCGCGCTGCCGGGGCCGAACTCGTAGCCAAAGACACCCCGCCCAAAGTGGCGATTAGCGAGTTTGTAGATATTGCCAAAGCGTTTTTCCCCGAAGGAAAAGAGGCCAAATTCGTGAATGCGGTGCTAGACCATATGGCACGCGAAGCCAACCCCGAGGCTTTTGCGCCCAAGGTTTGAGGCCATCTGGCCGCGCGCTGCGAAAGCCACCAATGACCACATGCTAGACCCTGGCGCCAACAAGGTTAAGCATGCCCTACGGCTTAACCGGAGGCGCAAGAGGTGGCGGCCAAGTGTGGAGGCTTGAGGATGGGAAATGTAATTTTTTTTGAAAACCAAGAAGCGTTTAGCGATTGGTTAGAAAAAAATGCGGAAGCCAGTGAGCTTTGGGTGGGTTTTTTCCGGAAAAGCACAGGGCGTGCAAGCCTTACGTGGTCGGCATCGGTAGATGTGGCTCTTTGCTTTGGGTGGATCGACGGTATCCGAAAAACCATTAATGACCAAAGCTATAAAATACGTTTTACGCCGCGTAAAATTAAGAGTGTATGGAGCGCTGAGAACGTAAAAAAGGTGGACGCCCTCATACCGCTTGGAAAGATGAAACCAGCGGGAATGCATGTCTTTACCAACCGGTCCGATGCAAAAGGTTACGCCTCTGAAGACCGGAATGTGCCACTTGCCGGCGCTTTTGAAGCGCAAATCAAGGCTAACCAACCAGCTTGGCTATTCTTTACCAATTTGGCCCCATCCTACAAACGAGATTCTATCTGGTGGGTCATGAGCGCCAAGAAAGAAGAAACACGATTGCGACGGCTTGGCATATTGATTGCGTCATCTGAAGCAGGGTTAAAAATACCAACCTTGCGAAAGAAATTATAATTTTTGCGGATGGTTGGTGTTGTGCAATGCCGCCATTGACCACGCTGCGAAAGAGGGCGATTTTGGCGGCACAGCCGCCATTGGCTGGTTTCGGAACGCTTGCTCTAAAACGGTAGCGCCTCGCCGCCATAGCTTTCAAACACGCCGGTGGTCTCAAGGTTCAGCTTGCTGATCCGCTGTATTAGGCCAGATACCGATTCTTCAGCTGAAATATCAGCCTCGTTGCTGCCCATATCCGTGCGCACCCAGCCGGGGTGGTAACTGCCAACCGCAATGCCATCACTCCGAAGGTCCACCGCGAGGTTGCGGGACAAGTTGGTTACGGCGGCTTTGGAGGCGCGGTAAGCGTATGAGCCGCCCTCGGCAAGGGCGGAAGATGCCATGTCTGACGAAATGATGGCAATGGTCCCTTTGTTTGAGCGCAGGCTCGGCAGGGCGGCCTGCACGCTGAGAAACACGCCCGTAACATTGACGGCGAGGGTGGAGGCCCAGATATTTGCTGTATAATTTTCAATCCCTTGCAAGCCTTTGCCGGGAAAAACGCCTGCATTGCAGATCAGGAGGTCAAGGGGCCTTCCGGCCAGTTTGTTTTGCAAAATATCCGTTGGCGCGGTGACGTCTAGCTCAACCCACTCGATATCGGGTGATTGCCCCGAAATATCACGCGCTGTGCCGATGACGCAATGGCCCGCCTTAAGATATGCATTGGCCAGCGCCGCACCGATGCCGCGATTGGCCCCTGTGATGAGAACCTGCATTTTACCCTCCGTTTTTTACCATGCTATGGACATTTGCGCCGCAAGCAACCACAAATATCGCAAACCAACCAAAGGACACAAAATGAGCTATGATCTGCTGCTTGAGCACCTAAAAAAAACCACTGCGCTAGAGCAGGTTTCAGGCCTGCTGGGCTGGGATCAGGAAACAAAGATGCCCAGCAAGGGCGGGGGGCAGCGGGCCGAGCATATGGGGGCGCTGGAGGGTATTTTGCATGGCCGCAGGAGCGACCCTCGGGTGGCGGAGTGGATTGCGTCGATTGATCTAGCCGCGCTGGATGCGGCGGGGCAGACAAACGTGCGGGAGGCTTTGCGGGCCTATAGCACAGCGGTAAAGGTGCCTGCCGACCTCGCCGAGGCGCTGGCCAAACACGCGGCGCGCTCGCAAGGCATTTGGGCCAAGGCCCGCGCGGCCGAGAGCGTGGCGGATTTTGCGCCGACGCTTAAGGAAATGATCAACCTCAAGCGCCAAGAGGCCGAGGCGCGGCAAGAGGGCAATGCCAGCCTTTATGACACTTTGATGGATGACTATGAGCCGGGCATGAAAACCAGCGAAATCAGCGCCTTGCTGGCTGATTTGCGCGCAGGGCTGGTGGATTTGCGCGCCCGTATTGCCGATAGCGGCAAGGTGATGCCGGTATTGCAGGGTGACTTTTCCGAAGAAAAGCAAATGGCGCTGGCGCGTGAATTACCTGTGATCTTTGGCTATGATTGGCAGGCTGGCCGGATGGACGTTGCCGTGCATCCGTTTTGCTCGGGCAATGGCGGTGATGTGCGGATCACCACACGGGTGGATGCGGGCAACCCGTTTGACTGCATCTATTCAACCATCCACGAAACCGGCCACGCGATTTACGAGCAGAACATTCCGAAGGCGGACACGCTTGAGCCGGCACACAGCTATGCCTCTATGGGGGTGCATGAAAGCCAGAGCCGGATGATGGAAAACCAGATTGGGCGCTCAAGGGCATTTGCCGAGCACCTGTTCCCGATGTTCAAGGCGCATTTCGGCGATATCGGCGTTGATAATGCCGATGATTTTCATAAGGCGGTGAACAATGTGCGCAGCAGCTATATTCGCACCGAAAGCGACGAGGTGCATTATAACCTGCACATCATGATGCGTTTTGACCTTGAGCGCGCCCTGATCGAGGGCACGCTGGAGGTCGATGACCTTGAAGCCGCGTGGAACGAGCGGTTCAAGGCCGATTTTGGCGTGGCGGTAGATGCGCCTGCCAACGGGGTGTTGCAAGATGTGCACTGGTCGGTCGGGCTGTTTGGCTATTTTCCGACCTATAGCTTGGGCAATCTTTATGCGGGTGAGCTGTTTGCCAAAATGCAAGGCGATATCAACGGGCTGGACGGGATGATCGCCAAGGCTGATCTGGGCGCACCGCTGGAATGGCTGCACCGCAACGTGCATGGTCACGGCCGGATGAAGCCCCCGGCACAGTTGATAGAAGACGCGGTCGGGCACAAGGCAGGCGCGGCGGCGTTGCTGGGCTATCTGAACATAAAATTCGGCGAGATCTACGGCATTTGAGAAAGCGGCGCGTTAAGGTTGTGTGTGTGAAAATGTAACGCCCGCGCCGCGCCTTGAGCTTGGCGTTTGTGGTGAAAAAAAAGCGCCGGTGCCAACGGGTGGCACCGGCGCCTTTTTATGTGCCCAGCAGCAGGTTGGGCAGGTATAGCACAATGCCCGGAAAGGTAATGAGCCCCGCAATGGTTAGCGCGTCGGCCACAAAAAACGGCGACGCCCCGCGAAACACGTCTTGCACCGAGATGTTGGAATGCACCCCTGCAACCACAAAACAGTTCAGCCCTATGGGGGGCGTTATCAAACACAGCTCTGCCATTTTGACCACGATAATGCCAAACCATATGCCCACCGCCGCGCCTGACATGCCAAAGGCGCTGTCAACCGCCAGCACGGTTTCACCGCCATTCAGCGCTACGATCGCCGGGTAAACCACCGGCAGGGTCAGCAGCAGCATGCCAATGGCGTCCATGAACATGCCCAGCACCGCATAGGCCAGCAAGATAAACACCAGCGTCAGCATTGGCGATTGGTCGAGCGAGGTTATCCAGTCCGAGAATGCACCGGGCAGGTCGGCAAAACCCAAGAAGCGCACATAGATCAGCACGCCCCAGATGATGGTAAAAATCATCACCGCCAGTTTACCGGTTTCCAGCAGGGCCTCGCGCAGTTGCTTCCAGCGCATGCCGCGATAAACCGCCATTAAAAACACCACGAAAGCGCCCAGCGCGCCGCCCTCGGTCGGGGTGCCCCAGGCGTCACCGCCAAACGGGTTATAGATAAACAGGATGATGATAACGACCACAAATAATATTGGCAGCGCGGGGGGCAGGCTCTCAAACCGCTGGCGCCATGTGAAGCCGCCCACCGGTGGGCCGAGCTTTTTCCAGACCATCGCCATGCCGACCACCATGCCGCCGTAAATTACCGCCGAAAACGCGCCGGGCAGGAACCCTGCCAGCAGCAATTGCCCCACGTCTTGCTCGACAATGATCGCGTAAATTACCAGAATTGCCGAAGGCGGTATTAGCGAGGCAAGCGTGCCCGCCGCCGCCACAACCCCGGCGGCAAAGCGTTTGTCATAACCCTCGGCCAGCATTTCGGGGATGGCAATGCGGGCGAAAACCGCCGAGGTCGCCACCGACGCGCCCGATACAGCCGCAAAACCGGCGGTGGCAAACACGGTTGATACCGCCAAGCCCCCCGGCAGCCAGCCAACCCAGCGTTTGGCGGCGGTAAACAACGCCTTGGTCAGCCCCGCGTAATAGGCCAGAAAGCCGATTAAAATAAAGGTAGGAATCAGCGATAGCGCCTGTGAGGACACCTTTGAGTGCGGCACCTGACCAGCGGTTTTAACCGCCACGGTCAGCGCCCACATAAACTGGTCGGGGTCATAGCCCTTTTTGGCCCAGAATATCCAGATAAGCCCGATCAGCCCCGCCAGCGCGGCGGCAAAGGCCACCCGCACCCCGATCAGCACAAAAACCAGCATTATGCCTGAAACGATCAGGCCGATATCAATCGGTTCCATCAGGAGGTTTCCTTGTCTTCAAAACCTGAAACCGTAGCGGCCTCGTTGGCGGCGGCGGTGGCCGCGTTTTCGTATAGGGGCACGGCAACGGGGCGGGCCGAGTTTTGCACAAAAGCCCGCCCGAAACCCCATGCCTGTAGGGTGAGGCGCAGCACCAGCACGCTAAAACCCACCGGCACCAGAAGTTTTGTCGGCCATAGCGGAATGCCGATATCCATGGTTGAATCGCGGCTCCAAAGCGGGGCGTTAATATCAAACGCCCGTAAAAAGTGCGAAAACGTGCCCCAGACCAGCAGCGCCATTAGCAGCAGCATCACCAGTGTCGAAAGCAGCTCAACCATCCACAGCGTGCGCCCGTGCAAGCGCCCGATCAGGATATCCATGCGGATATGCCCGCCCAGCCGCTGGGTATAAGACACCCCGACAAAAGCGATAATCGGCATTGCCTGTTCGATCCAGTCAACATAGCCGGGCAGGGGGGTGTTGGCAAAATTGCGCCCGCCAACAGATATAACCGCCAGCACCATCAGCGAAAACACCGCGATGCCGCCGAGCAGCGCCAATTGGGTTTCAAGCCAGAACAGGGCGCGATCAAGCTTGCTGAGCAGGGTGTTGTCTTCAAGTATATTGGAGGGGGATGACATAAAAAAGTCCTTAAAAGCTGCGCGCCCGCGAACGGACGCGCAGATGTTTTATTTGTTAATGGTGTTTATAACCAGATCATAGAGCGCTTGCGCAGGCAGGCCTCGGGCGTTGTTTTCCTCGATCCATGCAGCAGCAGCTGGTCCGGCCACGGCGTCGCGGAAGGCGGCAAGCTCTTCTTCACCATAGGTGATGCGCTCGATGCCGCGCGCATCGAGTGCCGGGCCCCATGCGGCCATGGTTTTGTTGTTATAGTTGTCCACATAAAAAGCCAGCGCTTCGTCAACCGAGCCAAGCAGGGCCTCGCGGTTGCTGTCGCTAAGGGCGTTCAGCGCATCGGTGTTAACCACAACCGGGCAGTTAACCGTGCCGGGGTTCAGGTTGGTTGTCCACCATGTGGCGCTCTCGATGGTGCCATATGCCATGTGGGCGTGGGGGGCAAAAGCCACCGCGCGCACAACGCCGCTATCAAGCGCCTGGCGCACTTCGGTTGCCGACATAGAGGTCGGCACGGCACCAACAGCGGCCAGGGCGCGGCCAACACCACCGGTGGCGCGCACGGCCATGCCTTCAAAATCAGCCAGGGTGCGCGGGGCGTCGCCTTTGCCGGCGATGTTGTATTGTGGCAGCGGCGAGGGCATCAGCAGGGTCGCGTTCCAGCGCGCCAGATCGTCAATCGCGGCTTGCGATTTGTAGACGGCCATCGAGACCTCGACCTCTTGCTCTAGCGATTGCACGCCCAGAAACGGCAGCTCCAGCACGGTGATCGAGGGGTTTTTATCGGGGTGGTAGCCCGCGCAGAACTGCGCCATTTCAAAGGCCCCGATCGAGATCCCGTCGAGGTTTTCCTTGTTTTTGGACAACCCGCCATAGGAAATATTGAGCGTAAACTCGCCATTGGTTTTTTCGGCGACCAGCTCGGCCAGACGCTCGACATTTTCGGTAAAAGCGCGGCGCTTGCCCCAAAGCGATACGTTCCATTCAACCGCAAAGGCTTCGCTGGCGATGCTGAGGCTCAGCACGGCCAAGGTGGTGGTTTTAAGCAGATTCATTTTTTTCATGTTTTCCTCCCAGAAATAGCTAACCGCACGAGTGTTAACCCAGAATCACAATAGGACAAAGCACTTTCCCTATTCTGAAACCAGTTTTCTTTACCCCACGTCAGGAAAGGCGGGCAGAGAGGGCCTAAGCGCCCACCCCCATGATGCGGGCCAGAAGTTCGGCGATATTGCGGACCTCGAATTTGCGGAGCAGGCGGGCACGATAATCGTCGATCGTGCGGGGTGAAAGGCCAAGCTCGCGGGCAATCTCTTTGCTGGTCAGGCCTTTGCCCAGGCGCATTACCACCTGTTTTTCACGCGGGGTCATCGCCACCTCTGGCCGCTGGCCGGAAATATCGGCAAAGCTGAGAATGGCGCGGCTAAGCGGGTGTTTTGGATTGGGGGTGGCAACGCGCACGCGGGCCCAGAACATGGTGCCGTCGCGGCGGTGCATGATGCGCTCGTCTGAATATTGGCCGGTGGCGCGCAGCGCTTTCAGGCCGACATCGCGGATGGCGTCAAACTCGGTGGCGCTCGGGTAAAGTATGCGAAAGGATTGATCGAGCAATGCCTCGCGCGCATAGCCAAACATATGGGCGAAAGTCCGGTTGCAGGATTTGATGATACGGTTTTCGGTTAAAACCAGCCCGATGGGGGCAAGGTCAAAGGCGATATTGTCAAGGTTGTCGGCCATCCGTAATCCTACCGTATTGAGCTGGGGGCCAGATTAGGGGAGCATGCCCTGCATTGGCAAGGGGGTGCATGTGGCGGATAAACGGCAGGAACTGATGGCGCGGATCGCGGCCAAGCGCGACGAGCTTGTGGTGCTGACCCAGGAGCTGATCCGCATTCCCACGCTTAATCCGCCAGGTGAATATTACCGTGATATTTGCGAGTTTCTGGATGTGCGGCTGTCTGCGCGGGGGTTCACCACCGAGCTGATCCGCGCCTTTGACACCCCCGGCGACAGCGATAAATACCCGCGCTGGAACATTGTGGCCCGCCGCGAAGGCGGCAGCGCGGGTGAATGCGTGCATTTCAACAGCCATACAGATGTGGTCGAGGTCGGGCAGGGCTGGACGCGTGACCCCTTTGGTGGCGAACTGGATAACGGCAAAATTTACGGCCGTGGTGCGTGTGATATGAAGGGCGGGCTGGCGACATCGATTATCGCGGTCGAGGCTTTTTTGGAAATATGGCCTGATTTTGCCGGCGCGATCGAGATTTCCGGCACGGCAGACGAGGAAACCGGCGGTTTTGGCGGCGTGGCTTATTTAAGCGAGCAAGGCTATTTCAGCCCCGAAAAAGTGCAGCATGTGATCATACCCGAGCCTTTGCACAAAGACAGGGTTTGCCTTGGCCATCGCGGCGTTTTCTGGGCCGAGATTGAAACCCATGGCCGTATTGCCCATGGCTCTATGCCTTTTTTGGGGGATTGCGCCGTGCGCCACATGGGGGCGGTGCTGGCCGAGATGGAGACATCGCTATTCCCCGCACTGGCCAAAAAACGCACCGATATGCCGGTGATCCCCGAGGGGGCCAAGCAAAGCACAATGAATATCAACTCTTTTCACGGCGGCCAGTCTGTGCCGGAGGCCGGTTTTACCGGTCTGCCCAGCGCGGTGGTGCCAGACAGCTGCAAAATGATTATCGACCGCCGTTTTTTGATGGAGGAAAACATAGACGAGGTGCAGGCCGAGATTGTATCACTGCTCGAAAAGGTAAAATCAGGGCGCGCGGGCTTTCGCTATGACATGCGCGAAATCCAGCGGGTGATCCCGAGCATGACCGCGAAAGATGCCCCCGTGGTCACAACCGTGGCGGCAGCGATCGAGGCGGTAATGGATAAAAAACCGCAATATGTAGTATCGCCCGGCACCTATGATCAAAAACACATTGACCGTATCGGGCGGATGAAGAACTGTATTGCCTATGGGCCGGGGATTCTCGACCTTGCGCATCAACCCGACGAATATATCGCCGTGGGTGATATGCTCGACTCGGCCAAAGTGATGGGCCTCGCCCTCGCTAATTTACTGACGGAACCCCCGTCAAACCTTAGGAGGATGACATGAAACGCATTTTAATGGGCGCCAGTGCGCTGGCCCTTATCGCCACCGGCGCATTTGCCGCCAATACAAGCATCGTGATTGGTGACCAGCTTGAACCCCCGCATCTGGACCCGACAGCGGGTGCCGCAGGGGCGATCGACAATGTGGTATATTCAAACATTTATGAGGGGCTTACGCGCTTTGCCTCTGACGGGTCGGTCATTCCGGGCCTTGCCAAAAGCTGGGTGATTTCGCCAGACGGCCTGACCTATACCTTTACGCTTGAAAGCGGGGTCAAGTTTCATGACGGGTCCGATATGACCGGCTCTGATGTGGTGTGGTCGCTTAACCGTGCCCGGGCCGAGGATAGCGTGAACGCGCAAAAAGGTCTGTTTGCCAATATTGCCGATGTGAGCGCGCCAAACGATACCACAGTGGTGGTGACCCTTAGCGTGCCAACGGGCAATTTTTTGTTCAACATGGCGTGGGGCGATGCGGTTATTTTAAACGAGGGCGACGACATAGAAGCGCTTAAAACCAAGCCCAACGGCACCGGCGCGTTTGTGTTTTCCAACTGGGTGCAGGGTGACAGCATAACCATGACCCGCAATGATAACTACTGGGGCGAGCCCGCCAAGCTGGAAACCGCGACCATCAAGTATATCTCTGACCCGACGGCGGCGTTCGCGGCGGTGATGTCGGGCGATGTCGATGCGTTTCCAACCTTTCCCGCGCCTGAAAATCTGGCGCAATTCGCGGCCGACCCGCGCTTTACGGTGATTGTCGGCTCGACCGAGGGTGAAACCATTTTGGCCACCAACAACAAAATGCCGCCCTTTGACAACGTGAAAGTGCGTGAGGCCATGGCCCATGCGATTGACCGCAACGCCATTATTGACGGCGCGATGTTTGGCTATGGCACCCCGATCGGCACCCATTTTGCCCCGCATAACCCTGCCTATGTCGACCTGACCGCCCAAAGTAATTATGACCCCGAGTTGGCCAAAAAACTGCTGGCCGAGGCCGGTTACCCTGACGGCTTTACCACCACGCTAAAACTGCCGCCGCCCTCATACGCGCGGCGTGGCGGAGAGATCATCGCCGCGCAATTGCGGGCCGTGGGGATCAATACCGTGGTCACCAATCTTGAATGGGGCCAATGGCTGGAAGAGGTGTTCAAGGGCAAGGATTTTGGCCTGACGATCGTGAGCCACACCGAGCCGATGGATATCGGGATATACGCCAACCCCGATTATTACTTCCAGTATGACAACCCCGATTTTCAGGCCCTTATGCAGCGCCTGAACGGCGAAACCGACCCGGCAGCGCGCACCGCCCTGTTGCAAGACGCCCAGCGCATGATCGCCGATGATTATGTGAACGGCTACCTGTTCCAGCTCGCCAAAACCGGCGTTGCCAATGCCGATATCCGCGGGCTGTGGGAGAACGCGCCGACCCAGGCCACCGACCTG
Source organism: uncultured Rhodobacterales bacterium (assembly GCA_964462475.1). Lineage (GTDB taxonomy): Bacteria > Pseudomonadota > Alphaproteobacteria > Rhodobacterales > Rhodobacteraceae > UBA3077. The sequence continues at coordinate 18,101 of CAYWXQ010000033.1, forward strand.
ACAGCGGTTTACTGGGACCACTAAACCAACCGGCCCGCGTGTTATCGCGCGGGCCGAAACGGGCTATTTATGCTTAGATTTACCCTTAAACGCCTGCTCTCGCTCGGGCTGAGCATGATCGCCGCCTCGGGGGTGATTTTTTTCGCGATCGAGGTCATTCCGGGTGACCCTGCGCGGCTGATGCTGGGCATCAACGCCACCCAAGACGCGGTTGACGCGCTGCGCACCCAGATGGGGCTCGATCAGGGCATGATCGCGCGCTACTGGCTGTGGATATCGGGGCTGGTGCAGGGCGATCTGGGTATTTCATACACCTACCGCGTGCCGGTGGCGGGCATGGTGCAGGGGCGGGTCTGGGTGTCGCTGCCGCTGGCGATCTATGCGTTGCTCCTGTCAACGCTCATTGCCTTTCCGGTCGGAATCATTGCCGCCGCCAAGCGCGGCTCATGGGCCGACTGGCTGGTTATGGGGGGCACG
>CAYWXQ010000034.1:0-18061 GCA_964462475.1 uncultured Rhodobacterales bacterium
TGCGTTGAAACCACCGTTATGTCACGGCAGACCCTGTCGCGGTATTTTGCGCTCCGGCCCGCTCGCGAAGGCTTGAAGTGCAAAAATGCCGACAGGCGGGTAAGTTCAAAAAAAGTATTTTGAAGGATTCGCATGTTCAGGTTAAAGGCTATATTCGGGGCGGCTTTGCTGCTGGCACCGGTTTCTGTGCAGGCTGACGGGCCGGTGGTGGTTGAGCTTTATACCTCGCAGGGGTGCTCGGCCTGCCCGCCCGCCGACCGGCTGCTGGCCGAGCTTTCAACCCATGACTATGTGATCGCGCTGGCCCTGCATGTTGATTATTGGGATTACCTGGGCTGGAAAGATATTTTTGCCACGCCGGCTTTTTCGGAGCGCCAGCGCAGTTACGCGCGGGCATGGCGCACGGCCACGGTTTACACGCCGCAAATGGTGGTGCAGGGGGTTAAATATATGGTCGGCTCGCGCGGCGACGAGGTGCAGCGCCAGATCATGCAGTATGAAGACGTTCCGTGGGATGTAACCCTGAGCGCGGTGGCGGTCGGCAACGGCGCGCGCATTGTTGTCGCCCCCAAGGCGGCACCGGTGGCGGCGGCCAATGTTTATCTGGTGCGCTATTCGCCGGGTCAGGACGTAACGATCGAGCGCGGTGAAAACGCCGGTAAAACCATAACATACGTCAACGTGGTCGAGGCATGGGATGTGCTGGCCGAATGGGATGGCCGCGCGGAACTGGTGCTAAACGTGCCACAGATGGCCAACGGCGAATATGTAGTGATCGTGCAACAAAAAGGCCCGGGCGAAATTTACGCCGCCCGCCGCTTAAGCCACTAACCCGCCATTTATAGACCGGCGTTAGCGCCCGCGAATGCGGGGGTCTAGCGCGTCGCGCAACCCGTCACCGATAAAGTTCACGCTCAGCACCGTTAGCGAAATCGCCAGCCCTGGCCAAATTACCCGTGAGGGCGATTGCGAGATATAGGTGGTGCCGTCAAACAACAACCGCCCCCATGTCGGAAAATCAGACGGAAACCCAAGCCCCAGAAACGACAGCGCGCTTTCGGTGATGATGGCGCTGGCAATGCCCAAGGTTGCCGACACCATGATCGGCGACAGGATATTGGGTAGAATATGGCGCGAGATAACCCGCTTGGCCGGCGTGCCGATAGAATTGGCGGCGAGGATGAATTCGCGCTCTTTCAGCGCCAGCACATCGCCGCGCACAATGCGCGCGGTTTGCATCCAGCTGGTGATGCCGATCACAAACACGATCAGCAAAAATATGCCGGTTTCGGGGCCGAACATACCGCGCAATGTATCGCGAAACAGCATGATGATCACCAACAATAACGGCAGCAGCGGCAGGGCCAAAAACAGGTCGGTCAGGCGCATCAGCGGGCCATCCAGCCGGCGAAAATAGCCAGCCATTACCCCCGCAACCGTGCCCAGCACCAGTGATAGCAGCATCGCCGCCATGCCCACGGCCATAGACACCCGCCCGCCTTGCAGCAGTTGCGCCAGCTGGTCACGGCCCAGTTGGTCGGTGCCCAGCGGGTAAGACCAGCTAAGCTTTAGCCGCGTCAGGGTTTCGGCCGCGGGGTCATAATATTTGATCGACTTCGGGTCGGTAAAGCATTGCCATATTTGGTCACCGGTCCAAAAACAGTTCAATATGGTTGAGGTGTTTTTGGCGCGAATATCCAGATATTGCGGATCGGTGGTCCAGAAATAGGGGCCAAGCGTGACGCCAAACAGGATAATGCCAAACACCACCACCCCCAGCATCGCGCCCTTGTGGCTGCGAAACTGCACCCAGACATCGCCCCATAGCGAGCGGAACTTGCGGTCGTCTACGATTTCAGCGTTACTCATAGCGGATCCTCGGGTCTAAGAGGCCGTAAAGCACGTCGGCCACAAGGTTAAACATCACGATCAGCACCGCAAACAAAAAGGTCAGGGTTTGCACCAGCGGAATATCGGCCCCCTGAATGCCGATGATCAGCAATTGCCCCAGCCCGTTTACCTTGAATATCTGCTCGGTGATGATCGCGCCGCCGAATATTTGCGGAATACCTAGCGCAATCACTGTCACCACCGGTATCATCGAATTGCGCAGCACATGCACCAGCAGCACGGTTTTTTCCTTTAAGCCTTTGGCCCGCGCGGTGCGCACATAATCCTGGCTTAGGTTATCCAGCATCGAGGCGCGCATAAACCGGCTGATCTGGGCGGCGTTAAACAGCCCCAACACCATTACCGGCATGATCATCTGGCGCACCTGCAGGCCAAAGCTGCTCCAGTCGACCACCCTTAGCGTGGTGTCATAGATAGAGGGCAGCCAGAAAATACTGTCATTTGGCACCCAGACCGAAAAGATCACGATCAGCAAAACGCCGGTAAAAAAGGTGGGCACCGAAAAGCCGATCATCGAAATAAATGTGCCGATCTGGTCAAACCAGCTATATTGCTTATAGGCCGAGATCACCCCGATCGGCACCGCGATCAAAATACCGACCACATACGACATGCCCACCACCCACAGGGTTTGGGGCATGCGCTCGGCTATCAGGTCTACCACCGGGCTGCGGGTGGCCCAGCTGGTAACCCGCAGGCGGTTTTCACAATCACCAATGCACCAGCCAAACCACTGGTTCAACAGGTTCAGCGGCTCGTTAATAAAGAACTGCTGCGACCATAGCAGATAACGCATATACATTGGCGCATCCAGGCCAAGGCTGGTGCGAATTTTCTCGCGCACCTCGGGCGGGATGGTTAGCGGCAGGTTGCCGGTCGGGTCATTCGGGGCCAGATCCAGAATCAGGAAAATGATAAAACTGATCAGCAGAAGCGTCGGGATGGTGAACATCAATCGACGCAGGGTGTAATTGAGCATGAAACGCCTCGGCTTATCGTTCTGTAAAGATAAAAGGTGGCTGCCCCGGACCGGCCGGGGCAGCCAATAGGTTTAGTTGGCGCGTGACCAGTCGGCCACGTTCCAAAGATCGCTATCCCACACGTTGAGCTTAACACCGGCCAGGGTGTTTGAGCGCGCGGCAACGTTGCCACGGTGCACCAGCGGAATAATGGTGTAGCTTTGCATCAGCATGTCGTTCATCGCGATCACCAGACGGGCGCGTTCGTCGATATCGGCAGTGCCGGCCATCTGGGCCAGCAGCGCGTCATAGTCGGCGTTGCAATAGCGCGGCATGTTGCTGCCCAACCAGGCGTTGTCGGGTGATGGGATAGAGGCACAAGCCCAGCTGCCCATATAGGCCTCGGGGTCGGTGCCATCAAAGTTGTTGGCATACATTTCCAGATCGGCAAACAGTTTCTGGAAGGTATCGGGCGAGGATTGGTCGCCGCCAAAGAACACCGCAGCGTCGATGTTTTTAAGCTCGGTTTCAATGCCGATTTCACCCCACCACTGTTTGATCAGGGCTTGAAAATCCTGCCGCACCGCGTTGGTCGAGGTTTGGTATAGGATCGAAAGCCGCACACCGTCTTTGGCGCGGATCCCGTCAGCGCCCCGCACCCAGCCAGCGGCATCGAGCAGCGCGTTGGCGCCGGCAATATCCTGCACCTCGCAACCTGCATTGTTGGGCGAGTCATAGATCGCTGGCGATGGCACAACGTTACAGGTAACCTTGCCGGCTTTGCCGTAACCGATCTCGACCAGCAGCGGCCGGTCTATCGCCATGCTAAGGGCTTGGCGCACGGATTGGTCGGTCATGAACGGGTGCGGGTTGGCCACGGTAGAGCGCCCTGCACCCAGATCAGGGTTCGGGTCGGTCAGGTTGATCATCAGGCGTTCAACCAGCGGGCCAAAGCCCGACAGCACGGTGCCCATGCCTTTGGCCTCCATGTCGGCCAGAATTTCGGGCGCGATTTGCAGGTTCCAGGCGTAATCGAACTCACCGGTTTCCAGCACCGAGCGCGCCGCCGAGGCCGCATCGCCACCCCCCTTGAAGGTCAGGCTGGCGAAGGCCGGTTTGCTGGCATCGCGGAAGTTTTCATTGGCTGCCAGTGTAATGGTATCATTGGCGCGGAACTCTTTTACCGTGAACGGGCCGGTACCAATGGGGTTAAAGTTTTGCTCGGTGCAGGTCGGGGCCTTGTCGCCGGTGCAATCGGCAAACTGGGCTGCCTGAATAACCGGCGTGGTCGAACCGACAAACGGCCCATAAGGGAAGGGTTTGGGTTTGGTAAAGGTGATTTTTACCGTCAAATCATCGAGCGCAACAACGCTTTCGACATCGCCGAACTTGGCCAGTTGCTGGCAACCCCCCGATGGGTCCATGCAGTAATTGGCCGAAAACACCACATCATTGGCGGTAACAGCCGAACCGTCAGACCACAACAACCCCGCGGTCAGCTTCCAGGTAATCGAGGTCAGGTCCGCAGACACGCCGCCATTGGCCACGGTCGGGATTTCGTCAACCAATGTTGGCACCATGTTGCCGTTTTCGTCGTAATGCGCCAAGGGTTCCAGCACCATGGACGAGGCATCAACATCTTTTGTGCCGCCAGAAAGATACGGGTTCATGATGGAGGCGGCTTGCCAATAGATGATATTGGCGTTGCCATCGCGGCCACGTTCCTGGGCCATGGCGGTGGTCGACAGCAGCGCCGCCCCCAGCGTGCCGGCGATAATATATTTAAGTTTCATAATGGTCTCCTCGGTTGGTTACGGTTGTGCGCGGTTGGCCCGCGCTTGGTTATTCAATAAAGTGGCAGGCGGCAAAGTGACCCTCGCCAATTTCACGCCACTTTGGCGAATCTTGTTTGCAAATCGCCTGCGCCCGCGGGCAGCGGGTGCTAAAGGTGCAGCCCGGCGGCGGGTTGGCCGGGCTGGGCACGTCGCCCTCCAGAATGACGCGGTCAATATGGCCGGCCATGGTCGGGTCGGGGTGGGGCACCGCCGAAAGCAGGGCCTGCGTATAGGGGTGGCGCGGGGCCATATACAGGGTTTCGGCGGGGCCAAGCTCAACCAACCGGCCCAGATACATCACCGCCACGCGGGTGGCCAGATGGCGCACCATCGACAGATCATGGCTGATAAACAAATAGGTCAGGCCGAATTTTTGTTGCAGGTCCTCAAGTAAATTAACCACCTGCGCCTGAATAGACACATCAAGCGCCGCGATCGGTTCGTCGCAAACGATGAATTTGGGGTTCAGCGCCAAGGCGCGGGCAATGCCGATGCGCTGGCGCTGGCCACCGGAAAATTCATGCGGGTAGCGGTCGGCAAAACGTCGGGCAAGGCCAACCGCATCCATCAGCTCGCCCACGCGTTCACGCTTTTCGTCGCGGGTCATTTTCATGTGCTCGTCCAGCGGCTCTGATATGATCGACCCGACCGTCATGCGCGGGTTCAGGCTGGCTTGCGGGTCTTGAAAGATCATCTGCATTTCAGGGCGCTTTGCGCGCAGCTCGGCCCCTGAAAGCGTGGCAATATCGGTGCCGCCTATTTCGATAGACCCGCCGGTGACCTCGTAAAGCCGCAGCACGCAGCGCCCTACGGTTGATTTACCGCAGCCGCTTTCGCCCACCAACCCCAGCGTTTCGCCCTCGAACACATCAAACGAGATCCCGTCGACCGCTTTAACCGCGCCGACCTGTTTTTTAAGAATGCCGCGAAAAACCGGAAAGTGCATTTTAAGGTTTTTCACCCGCAGCAGCGGTTCGGTGACGGCCGGTTTTTTAACGTCAAGCATCATGCGGCCCTCCGGTTGATGCATCCCAGAAACAGGCAACATCATGCGCCGGTGACACATCGCGCCGCATCGGGTTTTCTGCGCGGCAGCGGGCAAACACATGTTTGCAGCGCGGCGCGAATTCGCAGCGGGTTGGCGCGCGGTCAAGGTTGGGGGGCTGGCCATCGATCGAGGCCAGCCGTTTGGCACGGGCCGCGCCCATTTTGGGCAGGGTTTCAAGCAAGGCGCGGGTATAGGGGTGTTGGGGGTTGGCAAAAAGCTCTTTTACCTCGGCGTGTTCCACGATTTGGCCGGCATACATAACCGCCACGCGGTCGGCAATTTCGGCGATCACCCCAAGGTCGTGGGTGATCCAGATAATCGCCATGCCCAGCTTTTGGCGCAGCTCTTTGATCAGCTCCAGTATTTGTGCCTGAATGGTGACATCAAGCGCGGTTGTGGGCTCGTCGGCGATCAGCACTTTGGGGTCGCAGGCCAGCGCGATCGCGATCATCACCCGCTGGCGCATCCCCCCCGAAAACTGGTGCGGATAGTCTTTCAAGCGGGCCGGCGCATCCGGAATGCCAACCAGCGCCAACAGCTCTGCGGCGCGTATTTTTGCGGCTTTTCTAGACAGCCCCATATGCACGCGCAGCGGCTCGGTAATCTGGAATCCGACGGTGAAAACAGGGTTCAGCGAGGTCATCGGGTCTTGAAAGATAAAGCCGATCTCGCCGCCCCGGATTTTGCGCAGCTCGTTATCCGATACATTGCGGATATCGCGGCCATCAAACACGATACTGCCATTGCGAATCTCGGCAGGCGGCATCGGCAGCAGCTTTAGCAGTGACATCATGGTCACAGATTTGCCCGAGCCGCTTTCGCCCACAATCCCCAGCAATTCGCCGGGCTTCAGATAGAAGCTTACATCGTTTACCGCATGAACATACCCGTCGCGTGTGTTGAAAACGGTTTTCAGATTGGCCACGTCAAGGATCGTGGCGCCTAGGTCTTTCATTCATACCCCTCCGAGGGAATCGCCGCTTTGGGCTCTGGCTTTTGGCCGCCATTTTTCCCAGAGGTAAACATATGTCGTTACAAACAACAACTTAAATTTGGGGCCTTGACCAATGGGTCAGGATTTTTAAGGATGCGACATCCCAACAAAATGGATTCCCATGCCCGATTATTATTCTCCGCGCGAAATGCTTGAAAAACTGGTGGCTTTTCCCACGGTTTCGGATGTTAGCAATCTGACGCTGATCGATTTTGTTGAGGACTATCTGGCCGGTCACGGCATAAAAAGCACCCGTGTTTACGATAAAACCGGCGAAAAGGCCAATCTTTATGCCGTTGTTGGCCCGAATGTGGCGGGCGGGGTTGTGCTTTCGGGCCATACCGATGTGGTGCCGGTAAAGGGCCAGCAATGGGATACCGACCCGTTTTGCGTGACCGAAAAAGACGGCCGTCTTTATGGCCGTGGCACTTGTGACATGAAGGGGTTTGATGCGCTGGCGCTGGCGCTGGTGCCCGATATGCTGAAAGCGGGGCTAAAACGCCCGATCCAGATCGCCCTAAGCTATGACGAGGAGGTCGGCTGCCTTGGCGCGCCCTTCATGATTTCGGATATGGTTAAGGGCCTGCCACCGGCTGCAGCGGTGATTGTGGGCGAGCCATCCATGATGCAGGTGGTCAGCGGCCACAAGGGCGCGATCGGGTTCATGACCGATGTGCGGGGGTTCGAGATCCACTCATCCCTGATGCATCAGGGGGTGTCGGCGGTGATGGTGGCGGCAAGGCTGGTTGACTGGCTGCGCCTGCGGTTCGAGGAAAACATGAAAGCCACGCCCAACGCGATTGACGCGGTGTTTGCGCCGCCCTTCACCACCTTGCATGTCGGGGTTATCAACGGCGGCTCGGCCACCAATATCACAGCGCTTGATGCCAGTTTCAGCTGCGATATCCGCTGCCCTGCCTCGCAAGACCCGCTGGACTGGTTTAAGCGCTACAAAACCTTTGTTGATCAGGTCGAGTCCGAGATGCAGGCGATTCAGCCGACCGCCAAAATCACCGTTACCGCGCGCGATGTAAACCCCGCGCTAAAGCCCGAAAAAGATGGCACCGCCGAGGCGATCGCGCGGCGCATAACCGGCGACAACGGCACCCATGTGGTCAGCTATGGCACCGAGGCAGGGCAGTTCCAGCGCGAGGGCTATTCGGTGGTGGTCTGTGGCCCCGGCAGTATTGACCAAGCCCATCAGCCCAACGAATTTATCACGATTGAACAATTTGAAGCGGGTGAGGCGTTTTTGCGCCGCCTGATCGACACCTTAAAGGAGTAGCCCCATGGCCGTTATCAACCGATTTGCAGAAATGTTGCCCGAAATCACCGCATGGCGGCGCGATATCCACGAACACCCCGAGCTGTTGTTTGATTGCGAGCGCACGGCAGGGGTGGTGGAAGCCAAGCTGAAAGAGTTCGGCGTGGACGAGATTAAAACCGGCCTTGGGCGCACGGGGCTGGTTGGCGTGATCAAGGGAAAATCGACCGCATCGGGCAAGGTTATCGGGCTGCGCGCCGATATGGATGCCTTGCCGATCTTCGAGACCTCTGGCGTTGAACACAGCTCGACCGTTGAGGGCAAAATGCACGCTTGCGGCCATGACGGCCACACCGCGATGCTGCTTGGTGCGGCAAAATATCTGGCCGAAACCCGCAATTTTGACGGCACCGTGGTGGTGATCTTTCAGCCCGCCGAAGAGGGCGGCGGCGGCGGCAAAGAGATGGTCGATGACGGGATGATGGACATTTTCGGCATTCAGGAGGTGTATGGCATGCACAATATGCCAACCCTGCCGGTGGGCATGTTCGCCATTCGGCCCGGGCCGCTGATGGCGGCAACCGACCAGTTCGATATTCATGTCGAGGGCAAAGGCGGCCATGCCGCAATGCCGCATAACACCATTGATACCACGCTTGTGGCCAGCCAGATCGTGGTGGCGCTACAATCTATCGTGGCGCGCAATATTGACCCTCTGGCCAACGTGGTGATCTCGGTCACCAGCTTTGAAACCGAAAGCAAGGCATATAACGTGATTCCGCAGCGGGTGCATATTCGCGGCACCTGCCGGACCTTGACCCCCGAAGCGCGCGACCAGTCGGAAGCGGCGATCAAGCGGGTGGCCGAACATACGGCGGTCGCCTATGGCGCTTCGGCCAAGGTTGTGTATGAGCGCGGCTATCCGGTCACCAAAAACCACCCCGAGCAAACCGCATTCGCCGCCGATGTCGCGCGGGCGCTATCCGGCGACGCGGCGGTGATCGACGATGTTGACCCGGTTATGGGCGGCGAGGATTTCTCCTATATGCTGGAATCGCGACCGGGGGCGTTTATTTTCGCGGGCAATGGCGATACCGCAATGTTGCACCACCCGGATTATGATTTTAACGACGAGATGATCCCGACAGGGTGTTCTTATTGGGTAAAACTGGCCGAAACCCGCATGCCCGCAGGCTAACATCACAATGCGGGCTTAATACTTTTTTCAACTGATTGCCTTATAAAACAGGCGCGACCCTCGGGTGGCGCCTGTTTTATGGCATCGGGATCACGAAAATCGGAGTATCGGTATGAGCATTGGATCAGCATTGAAATACAGCATGGTTGCGGGGGTTTTCGCCATGGTCGCACCGCCGGTTACGGCACAGGAAGCCGCGATAATCACCCTGAAATCACTGGATGGCACGGTTGTGCTTACCGGCGAATTGCAAGGTTTCGACGCCGGTTATTACCATTTGATGGTCACCGGTGTCGGCCTTATCCGCGTCGCCGAAGATCTGGTTACCTGCCAGTCTACCAGCGTTGATTGCGCGGCGCTGGTGGGCCATTCATAGCCGGCCTGACCGGCACCCATAATAGCGTTTGACAAAACTGAACGATCGTTCAAATATACCGGCATACCAGATAAGGAGTCCCGGATATGAGCGAAGCTATCGAACAGGTGTTGGAGGCCGCGCGCCTGCACTGCGTATCGGAGGTCTCTCCGAATGTTGACGTGTGGAACAAGGCCGCGCTCTGGCCGCGCGGGGCGTCAGACAAGGCCGGAGCCGCCGGGCTGACCGGGCTTTATGCGCCAAAGGAATGGGGCGGGCAGGGGTTGTCGCTGGGCGATGGCATTCAGGTTTATGAACAACTTGGCAAGGGCGATGGGGCCTATGCTTTTGCGCTGTCGATGCACAACATCTGCACCTTTGCCACCTGTGGCTATGGCACTGAATCCTTCAAGCAAAAATGGGCGCACGATCTGACCTCGGGCCGCAAGCTGGCCAACTTTGCCCTGACCGAGCCGCAATCGGGCTCTGACGCTGCCACTATGTATACCCGCGCCGATCTCAAGGACGGGAAGTGGACGATTAACGGCAAAAAAGCGTGGGTCAGCCTTGCGGGCGAGGCCGATGTTTACCTGACGGTGGTTAAAACATCCGATGCGCCGGGGCATAAGGATATGGCGATGATCGCCATTCCCAAAGACACCCCCGGCCTCAGCTTTGGCCCGCTATATGATACGCCATCTTATAATTTTTTACCGCTGGCCGAGATGTTCATGGATAACGTTGTGGTGCCGGAAGAAAACATAATTCTGCCCATCGGTCAGGGATTGCAGGGGGCGTTGATGGCCATTGATATCGCCCGCACCTCGATCGCGGCGGGCTGCTGCGGGTTGATTGAAAGCGCGCTCGACACCGCGCTGAGCTACGCCAAAAACCGCAAGATGTTCAAAGGCGTGAACCTTGATCTGGATGGTATCCAATGGATGCTGGGCGATGTGGCCACCGATCTTGCGGCCTCTAAGCTGCTTTATAAGGCAGCGGCCAATGCGCTGGGCACGCCAGAGGGGCCGCTGATGGCGGCGCACGCAAAAAAGTTCGTGCCTGATGCGGCGGTGCGCGCCGCCAATACCTGCACGCAAGTGATGGGGGGCAGCGGCCTGCTGGCGCAATACGGGATGGATAGGTTGAGCCGCCTTTCCCAGATGCTGCGGATTGTGGATGGCACCACCGAGATCAGCCGCGTGGTGATCGGCCGCGCCTTGCAAAAACGCGCCGCAGGTCTGCCCGACCTGCCGGTGCCCAAGGGATATGGAGAATGAGCATGTTTAACGCTTTGATGGTGCGCAAGAACGACGCCGGCAAGACCTCGGCGCAGGTTGAGCAGATCGGGGTGGATGATCTGCCCGCGGGCGAGGTTCTGGTCGCGGTCGACTATTCGACCGTCAACTATAAAGACGGGCTGTGCATTGGCCCGGGTGGCGGTTTGGTGCGCACTTACCCGCATGTGCCGGGCATTGATTTTGCCGGCGCGGTAGAGGCCTCAAGCGACCCGCGTTATAAATCCGGCGACAAGGTGGTGCTGACCGGCTGGCGCGTGGGTGAGGCCCACTGGGGCGGTTATGCGCAAAAAGCGCGGGTAAAAGCTGACTGGCTGGTGCCGCTGCCCGAGGGCCTTGATACACGGCGTGCGATGGCGGTGGGCACGGCAGGCTTTACCGCGATGCTGGCGGTGATGGCGTTGGAAGACCACGGGCTAACGCCCGGCAACGGGCCGGTGCTGGTTACCGGCGCGGCGGGGGGGGTTGGCTCGGTCGCGACAGCGATACTGGCGGCGCGCGGTTATGAGGTGGCAGCGGTGACCGGCAGGCCCGAGGCGGCGGGTTATCTGCGGGGCCTAGGGGCCAGCCAGATTGTGGCGCGGGCCGATATTAACGAGACCACCAAACGGCCGCTCGAGGCCGAAACATGGGCGGGTTGTGTTGATGCCGTTGGTGGCGACATGCTGGCACGGGTGCTGGGGCAAATGAAATACGGCGCCAGCGTTGCCGCCGTGGGGCTGGCTGGCGGCATGGGCCTGCCCGCCACCGTCATTCCGTTTTTGCTGCGCGGGGTCAACCTGCTGGGCATCGACAGCGTGATGCAACCGTTTGACAACCGGCAACGCGCATGGCGGCGGATAGCGCAGGATTTGCCGATGGACAAGCTGGAAGCGATGATCCAGCCTGCGGGCCTGACGGACCTGCCTGATCTTGGTCGGGCGATATTGAAAGGGCAGATAAAGGGCCGTGTGGTGGTGGATGTGAATAGCTAGTTGGGGCTGCCGCCCCTCTGGCTGCGCCATTCACCCCGCGAGTATTTTACAAAGAATGAAGAGGTGGCGATATGCCCAAGCTTGATGTTGATTTTACCCGAAGCCGGTTTCCGGCATTTGCCGAGCCTTCTTTGCAGGGTCAGGCGTTTTTCGAGAACGCCGGTGGCAGCTATACCAGCGCGCCGGTGATCGAGCGGCTGACCCGCTATTACCACCAGCGCAAGGTGCAGCCATATTACCCGTTCGAGGCCAGCCGATTGGCGGGCGAGGAAATGGACGAGGCGCGAACACGGCTATCGGCAGTGCTGAATATCGAGATTGACGAGCTGGGTTTTGGGCCTTCAACCACGCAAAACACCTATGTTCTGGCGCAGGCATTCGGCCAAATGCTGCAGGCGGGCGATGCGATTATCGTTACCAACCAGGACCACGAGGCCAATTCCGGCCCGTGGCGGCGGCTGGCTGACAGGGGCATAGAGGTGCGGGAATGGCAGGTTGACGAGGTCGGGCATCTGGCCTCTGCAGCACTGGAAAACCTGCTTGACGACAAGGTTAAACTGGTGTGCTTTCCGCACTGCTCGAACGTGGTGGCCGAGGTTAACCCCGTGGCCGAAATTTGCGATATGGTGCGGGCGGCCGGGGCGTATAGCTGCGTTGACGGGGTCAGCGCCGCACCGCATGGCTTGCCTGACATTGGCGGTCTTGGCGCCGATATTTACCTGTTTTCAGCCTATAAAACCTTTGGCCCGCATCAGGGCATTATGGCGATCAGACGCGCGCTGGCTGATATATTGCCCAATCAGGCGCATTATTTTAATGCGGGCGTGCGCTATAAACGTTTTGTTCCGGCGGGGCCGGACCACGCGCAGGTGGCGGCTTGTGCGGGCATGGTTGATTATCTGGATGCGGTGCACGACCACCATTTTGCCCCCGAGCCGGATGCATCTGCCCGCGCCCGTGCGGTGGCAGGGTTGCAACATGCGCACGAAACAGCGCTGCTGGGGCCTTTGCTTGACTATTTGCGCGGTCGCAACGATCTGCGCCTGCTGGGGCCAAGCACCGCCAAGGGGCGGGTGCCGACGGTGGCGTTGGTATCGGGCAAACCCGCCGGGGCGCTGGCCGCCGATTTGGCCGCGCTGGGCATTATGGCCGGTGGCGGTGATTTTTACGCGGTGCGGCTGCTGGGGGCGCTGGGGGTTGCGCCCGAACACGGGGCGCTGCGCCTTAGCTTTGTGCACTATACCACCGAGGCCGAGGTTACCAAACTGATCTCGGCGCTCGATCAGGTTTTGTAAATCCGGTCGAATCGGTTAACCTCGGCCCGAAAGGATGGGTTTATGCAGGTTTTAACAAGCACAAAAGGCCAACGTGGCCTGCCGCGCTGGTTTGCGCCGACGTTCCAGATTACCAAAAAATTCCGTTATGGCGCGATAGAGTTTGCCTTGCCCGACGGGCGGGTGTTTGCGGTTAAGGGCAGCGCGCCCGGGCCTGTGGGCCGCGCCGATGTGCGCGATGTGCGGATGTTTGCCCGCATCATGCGCGAGGGCAAGCTCGGCTTTGCCGAAAGCTATTTGGATGGCTGGTTTGACAGCCCAGATTTGCAGGCACTGCTCGATGCGATTTACCTAAACAACCGTGAAATAACCCCCTCGTTGACCGTGGCGGCGCTGGCCCGGCGCTATGAGCAAATGCGCCACTGGCTGAACCGCAACACCCGCAAACAGGCGCGCAAAAATATTAGCGCACATTATGATCTGGGCAATGATTTTTACAGTCTCTGGCTGGATGAAACCATGACCTATTCCTCGGCGCTGTTTGAGGGCGATGAAAGCCTTGAGCGGGCGCAAAAGGCCAAATATGCCGCGATTTGCGACGGGATCGGGGTGAAGCAAGGCGATAGCCTGCTGGAAATCGGCTGCGGCTGGGGTGGCTTTGCCGAATACGCCGCCAGTGTGCACGGGGTGCGGGTGCGGGGGCTGACGATCTCGAAACAGCAGCATGATTTCGCCAAAAAACGTATGTTCGAGGCCGGTTTGAACGAGCGCGTCGAAATCGTGATGCAGGATTACCGCGACGAAGCGGGGATGTTTGACGGCATCGCCTCGGTCGAGATGTTCGAGGCCGTCGGCGAGCGCTATTGGCCGACCTATTTCGAGGTGCTGCGCGCGCGGCTTAAACCCGGTGGCAGGGCGACCTTGCAAGTTATCACCATGGAGGAAAGTCTGTGGGAGACCTACCGCAAGAACGTTGATTTCATTCAGAAATATATATTTCCGGGCGGTATGCTGCCCAGCCCGACCGCGCTGAAAACCGTGATTGAAAATGCGGGCCTGAAGGTGGTGGGGGCGATCGAATTTGGCGAAAGCTATTCAAAAACCCTGCGGCTTTGGAACGCGCGCTTTCAAACGCAATGGCCACAGGTCGCCGCCTTGGGTTTTGACGGCCGTTTCAAGCGGATGTGGGAGTTTTACCTGACGTCCTGTGCCGCGGGGTTTGCCGGAAAATCAATTGATGTAACCCAGGTTAGTGTGCAACATTGACCCCGGGGTTTTCAGGGAACGGCGGTGGGGCCTTGGTTCAGGCGCGTGATTTCGCGCCGGTGGCAGCCCGCCGCCCTAGGCGCGCTCGGCGTATTCCATGGTTTCGGTGTTGACCACGATCTTTTCATCCTGGCCAACAAAAGGCGGGATCATCACCCGCACGCCGTTATCAAGCAATGCCGGCTTGAAGCTGTTGGCGGCGGTCTGGCCTTTTACCGCCGGTTCGGTCTCAACCACGGTGCAGGTCACTTTTTGCGGCAGGGCGGCGCTTAGCGCCTCTTCGTCGTGAAACTCGATCTGGATGGTCATGCCGTCTTGCAAAAATGGCCGCCGTTCGCCCAGAATATCGGCGGGCAGTTCGATTTGCTCATAGGTTTCGGTATCCATGAACACCAGCATGCCGTCGTTTTCAAATAAAAACTGCTGGGTTTTCTGGTCGAGCCGCACCTTTTCAACCTTGTCATTCGAGCGGAAGCGCTCGTTCAGCTTGGAGCCGCTGCGCAGGTTTTTCATTTCTACCTGCGCAAATGCGCCGCCCTTGCCGGGCTTTACATGGCTGACCTTGACCGCGACCCAAAGGCCGTTTTCATGCTCCAGAATATTGCCGGGCTTGATTTCGTTTCCGTTTATTTTAGGCATGTTGGCTCTCGAAATTAGGGGTTTCGAGAGCCTCTATACCCTTGACATCAGGCGGCGTCAAATACCGTGCCGTCCAGCGCTTTCGAGGCAATTTTGTCATAGACATAGCTGGCACCGGCGGGCACAAGCGCTTTGGTCAGGTCGGTGGCGGTCTTGGAAATGGCGTTGCCATCAATCACCGACAGCCCCACACCAACCACTTTTAGCGCCTCGCGCAGCACTTTCAGGCCTTTCGAGTCCATCTTTTCCAGCTTTTTAACGATGGCAAACAAGCGTTTGATCTCGGGTTCCCAGCCCTTGGCCTCGCCGTTCATTTTGATCACCTTTTCGATCAGGCCCTGCACGGCGGTATAATTATCGGCCAATACCGCATCCAGTTGGCGCTCGATCTTTTTCAGGTTTTCCTTTTTCTTGCTGGTCGGGTGGGTTTTCAGCTTTTTCACCGCGTCGTTCAGAAAATCTTTTTTGAGTTTGCTTTGTTCCTTCAATATCTTGTTCAAGGTTTTGGCCACATCATGTACCCGCACCACCAGCTGCGCCTGCTTGGCCTTTACCACATCGCCCTGTTCCGACAGGGTTTTGAACGAAGGCTGCGAGATGCCGATAAACTCTTGCAGCACCGCCGCTGTTGCCTCGTTGGCGGTAAAAACCCCCTTGTTTTCAGCGGTTTTCAGCACGATTTTCGAGGTTTTATCCATCAGCTTTACCGCGCTGTCGATCTTGATCGCGATCGCGCCGATATCTTTGACCAGTGCGGCGGTTGATTTTATTAACCCCGCAATGCCGATCACCGCGCCAGCCCCGCCCGAAAACGGCGCGGTCGCCATCAGCGATATGCTGGTGATCAGCCCGACCACCGTGCCGACAATCGACACCGTGACCTTGATTTTAAACTTCTTCCAGTCGGCCTTTTTGGCCTTTAGCTTGTTGAACGCCGCAATCACCGCCAGCTCGGCGGCTTTTTCACCGACAGCGACCTCTCCGGCGATGGTTTTTTTCAGGCCAGCGACCTGTTTTTGCATCATGGCGGGGGGCGCGCCCTTGTCGGCCATGCCCACAAACAGCTTGTCAAACACCACCAACTTTTGTTTGATAGAGGTGCAAAAGCTTTTATAGGCTTTTTTGCCGGCATCGGCCATATCCTGCATCAACAGCGGGTCTTTATCCATTGCCTCTTGCAGTTTTTTATCAACGTCGATTGTCACCACAAACGACATTTTCGGTGCCTTGACCATTTTCAGGCCACTTACCGCAAAATCGCATTGCTTGAATTCGAGTAACTTCATTTTTGCCATCGGTCTTACATTTCCCTTGTGTTGGAGTTATATCAACGGCGGCTGTCACCGCTTCTTTTTGGTTAATTTCTTCAGGGTATCCAATGCTTCACGCGCGGCGGCGCGCTCCCATTTCGGGGTTTCTTTTTCCATTTCGGTTTTAAGCATCTCTGCCTGTTTGGCGACTGCGGCCGGGGTCGCGCCTTTGGCGATCATGCCGGCAAATATTTTGTCAAACCGTTGCAGGCGTCTGGCGGTTTGCAACCGGTATTTTTTATAGGCGTTTTCCGCCACCGCGCCCAGCACCTTGCGAATCGCGGTATCTTTGACCGCGGTTTCAAGCGTGCTGTCCAGATTCAGCACAATGGTAAAGCCGGTGGCGGGTGGTTTGGCATGGGTAAAACCGCCGGTATCCAGCTTTAGTTCCTTAACGGAAAGTATTTTTATTTTCGCCATCACCACCGCCTCGGGGTAAAAACAACCAGCCAAGCATGTGTAACCCCCCGCGCGGCGGTTGGCTGTCGCAGACATTACATTTGGCGATATTGGGGCGCTCGGGGCGGTATCAGATACAGTGGCTGGCGCGGTCGCCGGTCTCGTCCAGCAACAATTCTTTTACATTGGCCTCTATGATCCGGCTGCTGACATTGCCGTAAAGCTTCTGTCGCCCAGCGTTCAGCAAATAGGTCGGGCTGCCCTCGACGCCTTTTATTTTGGCCAGCTCGTAATCGCCGGCAAGGCGGGCGATGGCCTCGCCGCTTTCAATCGCTTGTTGCACATCGGCAAAATCAACCCCGATATCGGCGGCGATTTCACGCTGCACCGCCCAATCGGCGATATCGCGGGCCTGTTCAAAAAACGCGCGGCGCAGGGCAGCGGCGGCCACCACCGGCAATTGCTGCATAAACGGGGTTTGCGGGGTTTGGCCTGCGTTTTCGGCAATAATTTCAACCGCTTTCACAAACAAATGCGGGCTGGCCGACGAGCGCGGCCGCACCTTGTGCCATGTATCGGCGTGCAGCGGGATGCCGTCAAACTTGGCAATCACCTCGGCCACATGGCGGCCATAGCCCTCAAACCCGCCACGGGTTTTCCAACCGGTGTTGATTTTGCTTAATGTGTCAGGAAAGACCGAGCAAAAATGCTGGTGCACCTCTATCTGGTTGCCAAAATCGGCCACTGATTGCGCCAGCCTAAGCTGGCCGACATAGGCCCAAACACATAAGATATCAGAAAAATGGTCAATCTTGATTACGGGCATGATGCAGCCTTTTGCTTGGGTTTCGGGGTGCGGGAACGCGGGTTTTTGACTATGTAGCGCAAAGCGGCCAAAGATCAAGTCAACCGGAGCGCGCCGCGCAATATCGCTTGAAATAAAACCTGAATGCGGGTCTATTTGCCAGATAACCAAGTGAGCCCATGACCTATTCAATCGTCAACATCATCAAACAGGGCCTGACCGGCAACAAGGGCTGGCAACCGCTATGGCGCAACCCCGCGCCCAAACCGGCCTATGATGTGGTGATCATCGGCGGGGGCGGCCACGGGCTGGCCACGGCCTATTATCTGGCCAAAAACCACGGTATACGCAACATCGCGGTGCTTGAAAAGGGCCAGATCGGCAGCGGCAATGTCGGCCGCAACACCACGATTGTGCGCGCGGATTACGGCCAAAAGGGCAATTCGGCGTTTTATTCCCACGCGCTGAAACTGTGGCAGCGCCTGTCGGGTGAACTGAATTTCAACGTCATGTTCTCGCCCCGTGGCTTGCTGGA
>CAYWXQ010000035.1:0-17667 GCA_964462475.1 uncultured Rhodobacterales bacterium
GGCGAAATGGTGCGGCTGCCCAAACTGGTGCTGGCCATCGGGCTGGGCGGGCTGGCGCTGGCGACATGGCAATCAGCGCTGCTGCTGGGGCTGGATACCACGGTGTTTGGCGGCACCTACCGGATTGAATATCTGGCGGTGTGGTCCAAGCTTATCATCTTTCCGGCCACCGCGCTGTCGCTGTTATTGGCGCGGGCCGAGCTGGCGGGCAAGCCCCGCGAGGGCAGTATTTATAGCCTGATGATGCTGGTCACCATCGGGGCGCTGATGCTGTCGGGCAGTGGGGATATTATGCTGCTGGTGCTGGGGCTGGTGCTAACTGGGCTTGGCTCGTTTGCGCTGGTCGCCTATCCGGATGACGACGCTGCGACCGAGGCCTCGATGAAGTTTCTGGTCTTTGGCTCGGTGGCGGGCGCGGTGATGGTTTACGGGCTGACATTCTGGTTTGCCGGGGTTGGTTCTACGCTATTTTCGCCGCTTTCAGGCATTGGCGAAAAGCCGCTTTTGGCCGCGGCAGGGCTGGTCGCGCTGCTGATCGGTATGGGCTATAAGGCGGCGCTGGTGCCGTTTCATTTTTGGGCGCCCGATGCTTATGAGGGCGCGCCGGTTTCGGTGGCGGCCTATATGTCTGTGGTCACCAAAATCGCGGCGCTGTTTGCCTTTGCGCAGGTGTTCAAGGACCTGCCGGTATCGACCGGCTGGCAATGGGCGATGGCGGCGGTTGCGGCAGTTACCATGACCTATGGCTATTTGGCGGCCTTGGTGCAAAGCAACCTTGTGCGGCTGCTGGCCTATTCATCCGTGGCGCAATCGGGGTATTTTGTGCTGGGGGTATTGGCGGTCGGCAAGGGCACGCTGGGGGTTGAATCACTGGTGTTGTTTGGCGCGGCTTATGCGCTGATGAATATCGGGGCCTTTACCATTGTGCTGCTGGCGGGGCGTGACATGGCCGCGCTAAACGGGCTGGCGCGGCGCGCGCCGCTGCTGGCGTTGGCGCTGGTGGTGTTTTTGCTGTCGCTGGCGGGCATTCCGCCGCTATTCGGCTTTTTTGGCAAGTTTCTGCTGTTTGCAGCGGCGCTGGATGTCGGGTTTTTATGGCTGGTGGTGATCGCGATCCTGAACTCGGTGCTGGCGCTGGCGGTTTATTTGCGCATGGTGGTGCCGATGTTCAAACCCGCGACAGACGCGACGCGGGTGGCCAAAAACCCGACCGCCGCGCTGGTTTGGGGCAGCACCATGCTGCTGACGCTGGGGCTGGGGCTGCTGACCAAAATGTTTATGGGTTAAAGCACCCCAGCCGCCAGACGGCCGGTTTCAAGCATGATGGTAATGCCGAATGTAATGGCAATGGCGCCAATCGCCAGCTTGGCCCCGATATGCAGCCATTTAATGTTTTTGGGCGCCAGCGACAGCGGCAGGCTGATCGCCGCCGTGATCGCCGCCATGCCAAAAATTGACCCAACCCCGACCAGCGCCACATAGCCCAGCGCCACATAGGCGTTTGCAGCCGAGGCCGCCGCCAGCACGATAATCGCCGCCGACCCTGCCGCGCCGTGCACCAGCCCGATCAGCAACGCTTTAACCGGAAACCCCGCCGCGTGGCGGTGGTCGTCGCTGCTGTGGCTGTGTTTGCCGCGCTGGCCCTGATGGCTGTGCAGATGAAAATGCGGGCCCTGTTCGCCGTGGCTATGCACATGAACATGCACGCGGTTGGTGACAAGGCGGCGCAAAACATCCCCCCCGAGCAGCACCAGCATAATGCCGACAGCAAATTCAAGCGCCGCCGCGCCCGCGTCTGTCAGCACGAAACTGAACAAAACCACGGCGGTAGAAAGCGCCAACAGCGTCGTGGTGTGCCCCACGCCCCAGATCGCCCCGCGTAGCACCAGCTGCTTTTTGTTTTCGGTCGCCAAGGTGCTGATCGCCGCCAGATGGTCTGATTCAAACGCGTGGATCATGCCGACAAAAAACCCGAGCAGCAAAAACCCGCCGCTAGAGGTAATCTCGAGTGAGTTCAGAAATTCCATGGTGCCTCGCTGCAAATTGGATGGGTGGTCATTTGCCCCGACATATCACCCAAATTTTAGCGGCTGAACAGCGAATTCGCGCCCCGCGCTGCCAATTTTTTGTGAACAGGCCCAGCGCATGACGCGCGCCGATCCCCTGTTTTTATAGCGAAATATCCTATAAATATCGGGGTCGAAATCGGTTTCGAAAAATGCTTGACGAAACCGGTTTCGGTATCCACCGTAAGCCTAACAGGAGGTAAAATTGACCGAATCACCCAAAAACAAACCGGTGCGGCAGCGTATTCAGGGCCAGCAAAAAGTAACCATTCAAGATCTCGCCGATCACCTGAAGCTGGCCAAAGGCACGGTTTCGCGGGCGCTCAATAAATACCCCGATATTGCGCAGTCAACCCAGCTGCGGGTGGCAACGGCGGCGCGCAAGCTTGGCTACCGGCCCTCAAGCTATGCGCAGGCCATTCGCACGGGGCGGGTTAAATCGGTCGGTCTGGTGCTGAATGTGGCAGGCGAAAACGTGCATCGGCCGTTTTTATCCGAGTTCCTGAACGGCATTTCGCTGCGCCTTGGCGAAGACGAGTGGACACTGGTGGTTGCCACCGCCCAATCAGACGACAACAGCATCGAGGTGCATTCGCGACTGATCGCCGAGCAAAAGGTAGACGGGTTTATATTGCCGCGCACCAAGATCGAGGACCCCCGGGTGGCGCTGCTGAAGCGGCAAAACGTGCCGTTTGTGCTTTACGGGCGGGTGGCCGATATCGCGGGCTGCGCGTGGTATGACATCGCAGGCGAAAACGCGATGCGCGCGGCGGTGGCCCGGCTGGCGGGGCTGGGCCATGAACGGATAGCGTTTATTGGCGGCCATGCCGACAACAATTTTGAAAAGCTCCGCCGCGACGGTTTTGCCGAGGGCATGGCCACAGCCGGGCTGGCGCTGGTGCCGTCGCTGCTGGTCGAGGGCGCGATGTCGGTCGAGCAGGGCCACCTGCAGGCCCGCGCCCTGCTCACCCAAACCGCGCCCCCGACCGCCATTGTTTGCGCGCTTGACCGCGCCGCGCTGGGGGCGTGTCGCGCGGCGGGCGACCTGGGGCTGGATGTGGGCCGCGATATTTCGGTGATCGGCTATGACGGCATCCCCGAGGGCGCCTATGCCACCCCGCCACTTACGACGTTTGCGGTTGATTCAAAGGCGGCGGGCATGCGGCTCGCCGATATTATTTTACAGGTCATCCGCGGCGCGGAGGCCACAGGTTTTGGCGAACTGGTAGATGCCCGCCTGATTGCACGGCAATCCGACGGGCCACGCACCAAATCTTCAAAAGAAATCTCTGCGATGGTCGCAGAGGCGGTTAAACACGGTCATGGGAGGTAAATATGACTAATACACTCAAGCGTTTGCTGATTGGCACGGCGCTAACTTTTGCAGTATCGGCCAGCGCGCTATCGGCGCAGGGTATCCGGTTCTGGACCACCGAAGAACAGCCGGACCGGCTGGCAAAACAGCAGGAAATGGCGGGCAATTTTACCGCGCAAACCGGCATCGCGGTCGAGGTCATTCCGGTCACCGAAAGCGAGCTTGGCACCCGCGCGACCGCCGCTTTTGCCGCGGGCGATCTGCCCGATGTTATCTATCATCCGCTGCAATACGCGCTGCCATGGGCCGAGGCCGGCATTCTTGACAGCGAGGCCGCGACCGAGGTGATCGACGCGCTCGGGGTCTCGACCTTTTCACAAGGGGCGCTGGATATGGCGGCGGTCGATGGCGGTTATGCCTCGGTGCCGGTAGATGGCTGGACCCAGATGATCCTTTATCGCAAAGACCTATTTGACGCCGCCGGTCTGAACCCGCCCAATACCTATGCCGATGTCGAGGCCGCCATCACCGCCCTTGCCAACCCGCCCGAAATGTTCGGTTTTGTCGCCGCCACCAAGGTTGACGAAGGCTTCATGTCGCAGGTGCTGGAACACGTGTTTCTGGCCAACGGGGTATCACCGGTTGATAAAAACGGCTTTGCCCCGCTAGACGAGGCCGCCACCATCGAGGTGCTGGATTTCTATAAAACCATCGCCGATGCCTCCCCTCCGGGCGAGCTATACTGGAAACAGTCACGCGAGCTTTATCTGGCGGGCAAGGCGGCGATGATCATCTGGTCACCGTTCATTCTGGACGAACTGGCCGGTCTGCGTGACGCCGCGCCTGTGACCATAAACGACGACCCCACCAGCCGTGATCTGGCCAAGGTAACCGGGATTGTGACCTCGTTTGCCGGCCCTTCCAACCCCGGCGGTGCCGCCTGGGCAGATGTGCGCTATTTCGGCATTACCGCCGACGCCGATCTGGATGCGGCCGAGGCGTTTGTTAAATACTCGATGTCGGACGGCTATATGCTGACCCTGTCGATGGCCCCCGAAGGCAAGTTTCCGGTGCGTCCGGGCACGCTTGAAAACCCCACCGAGTATCGCGACGCATGGTCGACCCTGCCGGTTGGCGTAGACCGCAAAGCCCCGCTTTCAGAGCTGTATGCCCCTGAAATGATGGCTGAAATTACCGGCGGTCTGGCCACGGCGCAGCGTTGGGGTGTGGCCGAAGGGCAGCTTGGGCTGGCCTCCAAGATGATCAACTCCAGGGTCATAAACCGCGTTGTGCGCGAATATATTGACGGCGTGCGCGATGGGGCGGCCACGGTGGCGCTGCTCAACGAAGAGCTGGCCAAAATCAAGTAAGCCAAGCGCCGGAGCGGGTTTCTTGCTCCGGCAACCTCGAAATCACGGGCAAATTACGGGCTGACCACATGCAAAACCCCACCCCACCAACCGCCGCCCCCTCCAACAGCGCGGGCCCTTTGCAAAAGCTTGAGGCACGGCTGGCATGGGCAATGCTGGCCCCAACGCTGGTCAGCGCTTCATTGGTGGTAATACTGCCGTTGCTGGCGGTGTTCTGGATCAGCGTCAAGCCGATCACCCTAAGCGATCTGCGGGTGCCGGCGCCAAGGGTATATGAGCGCATCAAGGGCAGCATAGATGCGCCGGGCGACACCGCAGTGCTGGAATACCGGCTAACCAATTCTTCCAAAAAAGAACCTGTTTTGGGCGTGACCCTGCGCGATACCCTGCCCGAAGGCATGACCATTTTGCAGCTCGATACCCGTTGCGCGCTCGACGGTCGCGCGCTTTTTTGCACGCTGGGCGACTGGGCACCGGGCTACCGTGAAAAGCTGCGAATGCCGTTTTCCGGCGATCAGGCCTATATAGATGCCGCCACCGGCCCGCGCGACAGCCCCGCCGAAATGCGCGGCACATCGACGTCGGTGCTGTTTAACAATACCTTTACGCTGGATAACTTTATCCGGGTGTTTGATGGCCGCGCGTTCTGGGCGGTGATTGGCGCGACGCTGTTTTATGCGGTGTTCGGCACCCTCGGCGCGCTGGTGGTCGGGCTGTTCGCCGCGCTGTTGCTGAACAAAAATTTCAAGGGCCAAGGCCTGTTGCGCGGGTTGTTTTTGTTTCCTTATGTGGCACCGGTTATTGCGGTGGCCTTTACATGGGTGACCTTGTTTGACCCGTTTTCCGGCTCGGCCAACGCGCTGCTGACCCAGATGGGGGTGATCGCCGCACCGATCAATTTTTTTGGTGCCAGGCCGCAGGCGCTGGTAATGGTGACCGTGTTCGAGATCTGGCGCTACTTTCCGATGGCGTTTTTGTTTATTCTGGCGCGGATGCAAAGCATAGACACCGATATGTATGAGGCCGCCGATATGGACGGGGCCTCGCCGTTCCAGAAATTCTGGTATCTGTCGCTGCCGCAACTGGTGGGTATTTTAAGCGTGCTGTTTTTACTGCGCTTCATCTGGACGTTTAACAAGTTCGACGACATTTTCCTGCTGACCGGCGGCTCGGCGGGCACCCGCACCCTGACGGTCGATGTTTACGAGCAGGCTTTCGCGATTTCCAATATCGGCGCGGGCGCGGCGGTGGCGGTGGTGATCTTTTTGATGCTGATCGTGTTTTCGGTGGTCTTCTTCAAATACGGCTCGCGTGAGGAGGGGCTATGAACATGATCCGCATCGGTTATGTAACGGCCGCCACCATCGGCCTTCTTTGGGCGGCGGTGGTCGCGGTCGTGGTGGCGATTGCGCTGGCGCTGACCACCGGGGCGGCGGTAACCCCGGGGTTGCTGGCGGCTATGCCTGCCGGGGCGGTGGCTGGCGTAGGGCTGGTGACCGTCACCGGCCTGTCGCGCGGGCGCGCGCTGCTGGTGGCGGCGGTGTTTGGGCTGTTGCTGGCGGGTTTGCGGGCGGGGCTGCCGTTTGGACTGGCATGGGCGGTTAGCCCCGTGGCGCAGGCGACGGGGCTGTTGGTGCTGGCGCTCGGGGTGGCATTGCCGCTGCATAAAATGCTGGCGGGCCTGCCGTTTGGCCCCCTTACACGACACGAGTTCGAGGCCGCGGTCATCCGGTTTTTGACCGGCTTTGGCTATGTTTTTTTCACCACCATCGTGGTTATCCCGTTTTTTATCATGGTGATGACCAGCCTTAAAAGCCAGCAATCGCTGCTGATGAACCCGCTGGATTACTCGATCGACTTCAGTCAGGGATGGGCGCTGTTTC
This sequence comes from uncultured Rhodobacterales bacterium, assembly GCA_964462475.1. Classification (GTDB taxonomy): domain Bacteria; phylum Pseudomonadota; class Alphaproteobacteria; order Rhodobacterales; family Rhodobacteraceae; genus UBA3077. Next base: position 6,635 of record CAYWXQ010000035.1, read on the forward strand.
GTTCTTATGTCGAGCTGTTTCGCGATTTCGGTTTTGGCGGCTACCTGCTGACCTCGTTTTTTGTGTCGGTCATGACGGTGCTGCTGACCCTGCTGTTCAGCGTGCCCGGGGCTTACGCGGTGGCGCGGCTGCGGTTTAAGGGTCAGGCGGTGATGTCGCGCTCGATCTTGCTGATCTATATGGTGCCGATGATCGTGCTGGCGCTGCCGATCTATATCGCGTTTTCCACCGTGGGTTTGCGCAACTCGATTTTCGGCATTTTGCTGATCTATCCGGTTACCACCATCCCCGTCGCGCTATATATGCTGCAAGGCTATTTTCGCGGCCTGCCCGCCGAGGTCGAGGAGGCCGGCCTGATGGACGGGCTGACCCGGCTGGGGGTGATCCGCAAAATCACCCTGCCGCTTAGCCTGCCCGCGATCGCCTCGGTGTCGCTATATGTGTTCATGATCGCCTGGAACGAGTTCTTGCTCGCCTTCATGCTGCTGGACGACCCCGGCAAATTTACCCTTACCCGGGGGGTGGCAATGCTGAACTCCTCTGAAATCCCCCGCCAGCACCTGATGGCTGGCTCGGTGATCGCCACGATCCCGATCATGCTGATCTTTCTGGGGCTGGAAAAATTCATGACCAAAGGCCTGACGGCCGGCAGCGTAAAAGGATAAAACGTGCCAACTGAAACCGACCAGAAAGCCCGCGCCATTATGCAGGGCAATGATCAGGGCTATTATACCCTGCCAACCAACGGGCTATACCCCTATCAGTGGAACTGGGATAGTGCCTTTGCCGCGCTGGGCTTTGCCACCTTTGATCTGGGCCGCGCCTGGGTAGAGCTGGAAACCCTGTTTTCCGGCCAGTGGGCAAACGGCATGGTGCCGCATATCATCTTTCACCGTGAAAGCGACGGCTACTTTCCGGGGCCGCAAGAATGGGGCACCCGCCACAGCCCGCCGACCTCGGGCATATCGCAACCCCCGGTGGCCGCCACCTTTACCCGCGCGGTCTATGAAACCGACCGCGCCTTTGGCAAGCCCCGGCTGGCGGCGCTGTTTCCGCAGCTGCTGCGCTGGCATCGCTGGTTCTGGCAATGCCGCAACGAAAACGGGCTGATCGTGGTCAACCACCCGTGGGAAAGCGGCCGCGACAATGCCCCCGAATGGGACGAGGCGATGGACAATGTCGATACCGCCAATGTCGGCAATTACGCCCGCAACGACACCGCCCATGTCGATCCGCATATGCGGCCCTCGCAAACCGATTATGACCGCTTCATGGCCATCGTATACGCTGGTCGCGCCTGTAACTGGGACGAGCCGGAAATGGCCCGAAACGGCCCGTTCAGGGTTGCCGACCCGGGCATGGGCTTTATTTTGCTGCGCGCCAACCGCGACCTGCGGGCGCTGGCACTGGCGCTGGGCGAAAGCACCGCCGAGATCGACGGCTGGATCGCCGCGCAAACGGCGGCGGTGCCGCGCCTGTGGAACCCGGCAATCAACGGCTATGACGCGCTCAACATCCGCACCGGAAACTTTGCCGGCAGCCTGTCATCGGCCTCGTTTCTGAACTGGTATGCGGGGGTCGAAAACCCGATAGCCCTGCGCGAATACGCCCGCATTGCGGCGGCGGTGCCGCACGGGTTTCCCAGCCACGACCCGCAGTCGCCCAGGTTTGAACCGTTTCGCTATTGGCGCGGGCCGACATGGGGGATCATCAACACCCTGATTGGCATCGGGCTGGCCGATATGGGCCACACAACCCAGGCCGAGGCCCTGCGCGCCACCACCGCGCAGCTGATCAAAAAATCGGGCTTTGCCGAATATTTCAACCCGGTTGACGGCACCCCAGCAGGCGGCATGGATTTCACCTGGACCGCCGCGATCTGGCTGGGCTGGGCGTCTCCGGGCAACAGTAAAGGAGGCTGAACATGGGCGCGATAGAGCTGAAAGCGGTCGAAAAATGGTATGGCGATGTGCAGGTGATCAAGGGTATCGATCTGGCCATTCACGAGGGCGAGTTCATTATTTTCGTCGGGCCCTCGGGTTGCGGAAAATCAACCCTGCTGCGGATGATCGCGGGGCTTGAGGAAACCAGCCGCGGGCAGGTGCTGATCGACGGGGTTGATATGACCGCCGAACCCCCGGCCAGGCGCGGGCTGGCGATGGTGTTCCAGTCTTACGCGCTATATCCGCATATGTCGGTGCGTGAAAATGTCGGTTTCGGGCTTAAAACAGCGGGCAAACCCAAGGCTGAAATCGACCGCGCCGTCAACGCCGCCGCCGCCGCCCTGCGGCTGGGCGAATACATGGAGCGCCGCCCCAAAGACCTGTCGGGCGGGCAGCGCCAGCGGGTGGCCATTGGCCGCGCGATCGTGCGCGACCCGACCGCGTTTTTGTTTGACGAACCGCTCAGCAATCTTGATGCTGCACTCAGGGTCGAGATGCGCTACGAGATCGCCAAGCTCAGCCAGACGCTGAAGTCGACTATGGTTTATGTGACCCATGATCAGGTAGAGGCCATGACCCTGGCCGACCGGATTGTGGTGCTGCATGACGGTATTGTCGAACAGGTCGGCACCCCGCGCCAACTGTATAACCACCCGCAAAACCTGTTTGTGGCACAGTTTATCGGCAGCCCGAAAATGAACATCCTGCCCGCCACGACGGGTGCCATACCCTTGCCCGAGGCCAAAAACACGGCGGCGGTGCAGATCGGGATCCGCCCCGAGGCTGTCTCGGTTTGCGCGCCGGGGGCGGGGCAGGTTGACGGGGTGGTCGATGTGGTTGAATACTTGGGGGCCGATACGTTTTTGATCGTCGATTGCGGCGCGCCCGGGCACATAACCCTGCGCACCAGTGGCGAGGTGGTGATGAAACCGGGTGATAAAACCGGCCTGTGCCTGCCGCTTGAAAAACTGCACTATTTTGATAAATACGGGCAGGCGCTGGAGGTCGCAAAACCATGAAACGCTCTGAAATAAACACGATCTTGCAGGCGGGCGACGCCTTTATCCGCTCGTTCGGGTTTCGGCTGCCGCCATTTGCCTATTGGTCCCCCGAGACCATGCGCAGCCGCCACGACGCCGACGGCATAAAATCGGCGCGGCTGGGCTGGGATATTACCGATTACGGCGCGGGTGATTTCAACCGCCTCGGGCTGTTTTTGTTTACGCTGCGCAACGGGCGGCTGGCCGACCTGCAACGCGGTGGCGGCATGTGTTATGCCGAAAAGATCATGATTTCGCGGCAAGACCAGATATCGCCGATGCACCGCCACCGGCTGAAGGCCGAAGATATCATTAACCGTGGCGGGGCGACGCTGGCGATCCGGATGTTTGGCCCTGACCCGCAGGGCAACATCGACCGGCAGGCCGATGTGCATGTCACCACCGACGGGGTGCAGCGCCGCCTGCCCGCTGGCGGGGTTTTGCAGCTTTCACCGGGCGAAAGCGTAACCCTGATGCCCGGCAACTGGCACGAGTTTTGGGGCGAGGGCGGCGATGTGCTGATCGGCGAGGTTTCGGCGGTAAATGATGACCTGACCGACAATATATTCGACGCCCCGCTCGGGCGGTTCGCCGACATCGTCGAAGACGAACCACCGCTGCACCTGTTGGTTGCAGACTACTAGGCAGGCCGAGCCCGGTGTTGGCCCCGGGGGCAGGGTATGCGCAAGGTCGGCGTGCCGACCCGCCGTGACGAGGTGGCCCTTTAGGGTCGCCGAGGAGCGGCGATGCCGGAGCGGCGCGTCCGGTCTTGTGCTTTGTTGCACGGATGCACCCGCGCCGCGCTGAAATCTTGGCGCTTTTGGCGGGGGCGGTCAGGGTCAGTCTTCGTCGTCAACCGGGTTAAGTTGGGCGGCGACCTTTAGCGCGATGGTCTCGAACACTTTGGCGTGGGGGCCATCGGGTTCGGCCATCACCACCGGCGTGCCGGCGTCTGAATATTTGCGGATATCCATGTGCAGCGGGATCGCGCCAAGGAACGGCACACCAAGCTTGGATGATTCGGCTTCCGCACCGCCATGCCCGAAGATATCAGAGCGCTCGCCGCAATGGGGGCAGATAAAGGTGCTCATGTTTTCGATAATGCCGAGGATCGGCACATCGACGCTCTGGAACATTTTCAGCCCCTTGCGGGCATCGATCAGCGCCAGATCTTGCGGGGTGGACACAATAACCGCCCCTGCTACCGGCACTTGTTGCGCCAGTGTCAGCTGGGTGTCACCGGTGCCCGGCGGCATATCCAGCACCAGCACATCAAGCGCGCCCCAGGCGACCTCTTTTAACAGCTGCATCAGGGCCGATACGATCATCGGGCCGCGCCAGATCACCGGATTGTCCTCCTCCATCAGAAAACCCATCGACATGACCTTGATGCCGTATTTATCCATCGCGTAAAGCACGTCGTTTTTAAGGTCGGGGCGATCAGTGGTCATGCCAAACAGGCGCGGCAGGGACGGGCCGTAAATGTCGGCATCCAGCAACCCGACCTTTAGCCCCAGATTAGAGAGCGCCAGTGCCAGATTGGCCGAGGTGGTTGATTTACCAACCCCGCCCTTGCCCGACGCTATGGCCAGAATGTGCTTGATGCCCGGAATGGCCCCAGCATCGGGCCGCATATCGGGGCCAACGGGGCGCTCTTTACGCGCTTTCAATTTGGGCGGCTCGGTTGAAACCACCGGCGCGGCCTCGGCGGTTAGCGCGATCAGGGCGGTATTGACCCCGTCTAGTGCCAGCACCGCGCGCTCGGCGGCTTTTTGCAGCGCGGTCGGGTCGCCGTGCAGCGCGTCGGGCACGGTGATTGAAAACACCACCTTGCCGTCATTGACAATAATGTCTGAAACCAGCCCGTCAGAGACGATATCCTCTTTCAGGCCCGGTGCGGTAACGCTGATCAGCGCCTTCAGTATTTGTTCTTTGGTGGCCATCTTAATCCCCGTCTGTCAGTCGGGTGCAATACCCGAGCAATTCGCTCACCTTATAAAAGCTGTGGGGTGGGGGAATCAAGGGAAAGCACCGGATGGGGCGAAAATGCCGCGCATTCAGCCGTTAGCTGCCTGACATGCTGACAATGGTAGCATTATCGGCCGACCAGCCAAAATAGGAGTTGCCAAGCTGCAAGCCAAAGCCAAGCCCGGGCAGGTATTTGATTTCGCGCACATAAACCTCGGCACGGCGGGGATCGAACGTGGTGGTAAAGATGCGCAAGGCGTCATAGCTGCAATCGCCCACAACCAAAGGATCGCTGGCAAATACCTGCCAGCCAAAGGCCGATTGCCGGTCGCCGCGCCTTTCGTTAGCGGTGGTTTGCCTGCCATAGCCGGCATAGTCGGGGGTAAAACGGGTAAGCGCCGCTGTGCTGAAATCATAGGTCATGGTCAGGGTGCTGCGCGGCGCCCACTTGCCTTTTTCATGCACGGTTTGCGCCGTTTGAAACACGCCGTTCAGCGATTCAAACAGGATGGTTTCTTCGGTGTAGCTGTTAAAATCGGTATAGGCATCACGCAGGGTGCCGTCAGCCAGCCGCTGGATGTTGGAGCTATTGCCATTGCCGTATTCAACCATAATGCCGGTATCAAGATCAGCGGCGGTGAGGCACTGCGCGCTGGCAATCGCCGGGCTAAGAAGCAGTAAAACGGTGGTTAGGCGAAGCATGGCGGGCCCTCGGAATAAACAAACTGCGGGCAGCATAGGCGCTAAACGGGGGCCGTTCAATGCTTTCTGTGCTTTCTGTTACGGCCGATAAAAATGATATAAAGGCTGGGCAGCACGAACAGATCAAACAAAAACGCGATGAAAATCGTGGCGGCGGTCAAAAACCCGAGCTGCTGGTTAACCGCAAAACCGCTGAACATCAGCAGCGCAAAGCCAAAACCAAGGGTGGCGGTGGTGGTCAGCACCCCCGGAAACACGTTTTGCAACACCCGCTGCACACCGCGATCGGTTTGCTTTTTTCGGCCCCGGTTTAGCGCGTATAAGATGTGTATGGTGTCATCAACCACAATCCCGAAGGTCAGCGCCGAGATAATAGACGCCGCCATCCCAACCTCTCCGTTCACCCAGACCCACAGCCCGAGCGAGGCCATTGCCGGCATGAAGTTGGGGAAAATCGACAGCAGCGCCAGCGGTAGCGAGCGCAAAAACACCCCGATCAGGATCGACACCACGATCATGGCAAAACCGGTGCCGACCAGCATGGATTTGGTGTTGACCATCGACAGGTAGGAAGACATCACGTTCACCCCCGATACCGCCGAACGGTCACCGGTAAAGCCGGCATCCTGCGCAATCGCCTCAACCGTTTCGGCCAAGGCCCGCACCTTGGCCGAGCTTTGGCGCTCGATCAACAGGCTTAGGCGCAGTTCGCGAAAATTGGCAGCAAAGGTGGCGTTGCCCTGATCTTCGGTGACATAATAATTGGAGCGCACGCAGAAATTAAGCATCTTGTCTGGCGCATCGGCCAGCGTGCCCTGATAGGGCGGGGTGCGGTGCTCAAGACAGTTTTGCACAATCGGCAGCGGGCCGCGAATATCAACCACCTGATCCAGCGCCTGCAATTCATCAACCAGATCAGACAGTTGCTGAAAACCGGCGGGGGTTACCAGCGCGCCTTCGTCATAGCGCAGCACCAGATCTATCGACTGTGACCAGCCCATATTGTCGGCGATGGTCTGGATATTTTGCCGAAGCGGGTGCTCGGGCGGGAAAAACCGGATAAACTGGTCGTCGAACGTGGTGCGCACCAGCCCCAGCACCGCCAAAACCGAGGCCAGCCCGATAATGCTGCCCCACATCAACGGCCCCTTGGCCCAGGCCTTGGTGAACGTCCGTGAAAGCCGCCGCATGCGTTCGTCACGCACTTGCATATCGCCACAGGCCGCCGATAGCAGCACCGGTGCCACAAACAACACCAAAATAAGCGAGAATATCAACCCGATCGCCACCAGATTACCCATGGATTGAAACGCCGGGGCATCGGCCCAGTTAAGGGACAAAAACCCGACCGCGGTGGTGGCATGGGCCAAAATAACCGGAATCGCCAGTTTGCGAAAACTGGCCAGAATAAGCGGATCGCGTTTTTGAAAGCGCAGGTTGCGCTGGCGCTTGCCGATTGAGTGGATAATATGGATAAGCGATGCCACCGTCAGCGTCATGATGATCGAAAACGACGACACCGCCGCCGTGGCAAACACATGCCCGCTCCAGCCCGCCAAGCCGGTGGTCAGCAGCACCGAGGCAGCACCAGTGCCCAGCGCCGCCAGCGCAATGCGCAGGTTGCGAAACGCCAGCAGCAGCATAACAAAGTTAACCACCAGCGTTAGCGGAAACAGGAACTTGCGGTCAAAGCTCAGGCCGTCACGCAGGGCCTCGCCCATCGAAACCGAGCCGGTAAAGGCCACATCGACATCGGGAAAAGTGGCGCGCATATGCTCGGCCAGCGCCCGTTGCTGGCCATAGGCGCGCTGCAAACCGGCATCGCTTTGATCGGTGACATCAAGCTTTACCGAAATAATGGTGGCGGTGTGGTCAGCGTTAAAAAACACCCGCCCCAGCGCGGCGCGCTCGTCCAGCAGCGTCGCTACATCTTTCAGCGAGGTCAGGTCCAGCGGGTAGCCCATGGCGGGCAGCAGGCTGGAAACAGAGGTAAAGCTGGTCATATCCGAAAGCGCAAATTCGCTATCGGGGTTGTTTAATATGTTAAACAGTGCGCGCTCGGCTTCCAGCAGGCGCGGGCGCTCGGCGCGGGTTTTCACCGCCAGCAGCATCAGGGTCTGGTTGGTTTCGCCAAAGGCTTTGTTCTGGCGTTCTAGCTTTTGGCGATAGGTGTTGCCCGGGCCAAACAGCAAAAACGGGTCATTCGAGGTTCTGACCTCGAACACCCCGAACCCGACCACCGCGACCAGTATACCGGTGATGGCCAATACCACCCGCTGGCGGCCAAAAAACCATCGTTGCAAGCGAAAGATGCCGCGCAATATAGAAAACCAAACGCCCACCATCTCTCCTGTTGCCATGTGCCGCCCTTGATTACGCAATCGCCGCCCGTGATTAAAGCGCTATTTGCCCAAATGGGCCAAATTCGGGCAAATGGCGGGGTCCGACACGGGAATTGGCAGAAATCGGCGGATCTGAGCAATTTTGAGTTGATACTATCACGCGGATCATTTCAACTTGTTTCAAGTGACATGGCAACCGGCAGGTCGGCGGCGCGCTGCGGGGAATCACATTCAGCACACAATCGTATATTTTCGCCTTTCAGCGCTTGACCGCACCGCGTAAACTGTTACCAAGCACTTGGCCCTGCGGTGTGGCACAATGCCCCGCCGTATACTATTCTAGCTTTGGCGCATCTGCGCCTGTGGGGAAGAGTCCGGCCATGGTTTCACGCGTTATTCCTGTTGATCCTTTCGATCTGGTGATTTTTGGTGCCACTGGCGATCTGGCGCGACGCAAGCTGCTGCCCGCCTTGTTTCACCGGATGCGCGACGGCCAAATGCCGCCCGAAGCCCGGATTATCGGGGTGGCGCGGCGCAAGATGACCGCCAAGGCGTTTCGCGAATTTGTGCGCACCGCATTGCAAGAATTCGAGCCCACCGCCGCGCGCACCCCCGATGTGCTGACGGCCTTTCTGGCGGCGCTCGACTATCAGGTCGTCGATGTCATGGGCGATGACGGCTGGGCCGCGCTAAAGACCCGACTGCGGCCCGATACGGTGCGGGCGTTTTACCTGTCGGTCGGGCCAAGCCTGTTTGGCGAAATCGCCACGCGGCTTAACCAGCACGGCATTGCCACGCCCGACAGCCGCATTGTGGTTGAAAAGCCGCTGGGCCATGATCTGGGTTCGGCCAAGGCGCTGAACACGCGCTTGGGCAAGTGCTTTCATGAGCGCCAGATTTACCGGATTGACCATTACCTTGGCAAGGAAACCGTGCAAAACCTGATGGCGATCCGCTTTGCCAACACCTTGTTCGAACCGCTCTGGAACAGTCACTATATAGACCATGTGCAAATTACTGTTGCCGAAAGCATCGGGGTGGCCGGGCGGGGTGGCTATTATGACCAGTCCGGCGCGCTGCGCGACATGGTGCAAAACCACATGATGCAGCTTTTATGCCTGACCGCAATGGAACCCCCCGCCAAGTTCAACGCCGATTTCGTGCGCGACGAAAAGCTTAAGGTTATCAGGGCGCTGGATCCGATAGCGGCCAACAACACCGTGCGCGGCCAGTATCGGGCCGGCGGCGGTGATGGCTCATACATTGAACACGCCGAAAACCCCGGCAGCAAAACCGAAAGCTTCGTGGCGCTAAAGGTCAAGGTCGAAAACTGGCGTTGGGCGGGGGTGCCGTTTTATTTGCGCACCGGCAAGCGCCTGCGCGCACGGCTGTCTGAAATTGTGGTCGTGTTCAAAAAACCCCCGCATGCGATCTTTCCAGAAATGGCGGCGCAGGGCAGCAACCAGCTGGTCATTCGCCTGCAACCCGATGAGGGCATCACCCTGAACATGACCATCAAAGAGCCGGGGCCGGGCGGTATGCGCCTGACCGAAGTGCCGCTTGACATGAGCTTTGCCGAGGCATTGGGCAAAGATTTTCACGGGCCAGATGCCTATGAACGCCTGATCATGGATGTGATTCGCGGCGACCAGACCCTGTTTATGCGCGGCGACGAGCTAGAGGAGGCCTGGGCATGGGTTGACCCGCTGATCGCCGCCTGGGACGAAAGCAGCGAACGCCCCGCGCTATACGATGCGGGCTCGTCAGGGCCGGAAGACGCGCTGGCCTTGCTGCACCGCGACGGCCGCAAATGGCGGGAGATCGAAACCGATGCCTGAAATCATGCAATACCCCGACCGTGAGGTTCTGGCCGTTGATCTGGCAGAGGTGGTGGCCGAACAGTTGACCGATGCCATTGCCGCGCGTGGCTGTGCCAGCCTCGCGGTGCCGGGCGGCACCACACCGGCCGCCTTTTTGCGCGCGCTTGCAACGCAGGATGTTAAGTGGGCAAAGGTCAGCGTGCTACTGACCGACGAGCGTTTTGTGGATGAGAACTCCCCCCGCTCTAACACGCGCCTGCTGAAAGAAACATTGTTGCAGGGCAAGGCGGCGGCGGCAATATTGGTGCCGATGGTGGCAACGGGTGCAACGCCGGAAGATGTGATCGCGGCGCTGATGGCGGGTTTAAAACCCACCCTACCGCTGGATGTTCTGGTGTTGGGCATGGGGGCGGATATGCATACCGCCAGCCTGTTTCCCGGGGCTGACCGGCTGGATGACGCCTTGGCCGATAATGCACCGGTATTATTGCCGATGCGGGCCGCAGGGGCCGGCGAGCCGCGCATAACCCTGAGCGCACCGGTGCTGCGGGCGGCGCGGGCGGTGCATGTGCTGATCGCGGGCGCGGCAAAAATCGCGGCGCTGGAACAGGCGTTTATCGAGGGGCCCGAGCGCGAGGCCCCGATCAGGGTGGTGCTGAACCGCCCTGATACCGAAATTCATTATGCGGAGTGAACCATGGCTTTGAACGACACCATTTTGCGGGTAACCGAGCGCATAGAGAGCCGCTCGGAAACCTTGCGTGCGGGCTATATGGCGCGCTGCGAGCGGGCTGCCGATGGCGGGGTTAGACGCGCCCATCTGACCTGTGGCAATCAGGCCCACGCCTTTGCGGCGGCGGGCGAAGACCAGCGACCGCTGGTTGAAGGCGCGGGGGGTAACCTCGGGATTATTACCGCTTATAATGATATGCTAAGCGCGCACCAGCCGTTCGAGCGTTTTCCGGCACTGATCCGCAATGCCGCACGCGCGGCGGGGGGCACAGCGCAGGTGGCGGGCGGGGTGCCAGCGATGTGTGACGGCGTAACCCAGGGCCAACCCGGCATGGAGCTTAGCCTGTTTTCACGCGATTTGATCGCCATGAGCGCGGGGGTGGCGCTGTCGCATAACGTGTTTGACAGCAGCGTTTATCTGGGTGTGTGTGATAAAATTGTGCCCGGTTTGGTCATTGCCGCCGCCACATTCGGCCACCTGCCGGC
>CAYWXQ010000036.1:0-5659 GCA_964462475.1 uncultured Rhodobacterales bacterium
AAGGCACGGTTTTCAGCAAAGCTGAAAACACGGGTTGCCGCCGGCCGTGGCCTCGCTGCGCTCGGCGACCTGCGCCTGCCAAGGTGCTTAAGACGCGATCAACATACGCGCCTCGCTGACGCAATCCAGAATGAAGGAAATGGTTTTGTCAAGCTCGGCGCGGGTCATTCCCACCGGCAGCCGGATATCGCAGGCGCGTTTCAGCATCGCGCGGGTCATCGGCAGCTCGGGCACATTGCCGATGAACTTCCAGTTCCAGAACACCCGCGCATTGTCGCCCTGCATGCCGAAAATGCTGATGGGGTTGCCGCGCGCGGTTGAAATTTCCATCACCCGCATTGCTTGGGCATCATCAAACCCGATCAGGGTGAATTGCAGTGAGTCGGGCGCGCGGCGCTCGCGCTTGTCGGCTGGCGGCACGGCAATCAGCGGCGAGGCGTTGAGCTTTGCCGCCACATAATCGTAATTCTCCAGCCCCTTGGCCACGCGCGCATCAATCAGCGAAATTTGTGGCCGGATCACGGCCGCCGACAGGTTGTTCATCCGTAGGTTAAACAGTGGCAGCAGGTTTTGGTATTTTTCAAACGGCACTTCGGGGTGGTCGTGCTTGGCCCAGTTGTGTTCATACGCGCCAGACATAAACACCGCTTTGGCGATGATATCGGGGTCATTTGTCAGTAAAATACCGCCCTCGCCGCCATTGACCATTTTGTAGCTCTGAAAGCTGAAACACCCGGTCGCGCCAATGGTGCCAACCTTGCGCCCGCCCCAAAGCGTGCCCAGCGAGTGCGCCGCGTCTTCAACCACCGGCACCCCGCGCGCCGCACATAGCGCCACAATCGCATCCATGTCAGAAGTATGCCCGCGCATATGCGAAATCACCACCGCCTTGATGTTGCCGTTCAGCTTGGCGTCAAAATCGGCCATGTCGATGCGCAGATTGTCACCAACCTCTACCAGCACCGGCAACGCCCCGGCATGCACCACAGCTGACGGCACTGCCGCGAATGTCCACGCCGGAATCAACACTTGATCGCCCGCGCCCACGCCCACCGCCAGCAGCGACAGGTAAATCGCCGACGAGGCAGAGTTCACCGCCAGCGCGTATTTGCTGCCCATAAAGGCGGCGAATTCCTTTTCCAGCAGGGTAACCTGCGAGGGGTTATCGACCTTGGCCGTATAACGAAACAGATCACCGCTGATAAGCAACCCGTCAACCACCGCCCGCGCGGCGTGGGGGATTGGCTCTGCATCGTAAACGCTACGTTTGCTCGTCATGGCACTCTCTTTTCGCACATTCTATTTTTCTAAACCTTGGGTTTAACTTATCTATACCTTTTTGTGGTGATTCGAAAAAGCCGGAAAATTTCGCACCGGCAATATTTTGCCATAGCGCCCGCCCGATGGGGGCTGCCGCCAGATAAACCCTTGTTGACACAACGTTTAGGGCGGATTGCCGATAAATTCGCGACTGACCTTCTGCAAAATAAGCGCTTGCGCGGCTGCAGCCAGCATTGAAATAGCAAAAATCACCAGCAGCCCGACCCACGAGGCCATAATGCCCGCCAGCAGCGGCAGCAAAAAGGCGGGTGCGGTGATGGCGTTAAAATAGCCGCTATAGGCGGGGCGCTGGTCGTCGGGGGAAATCTCCATCAAAAAACCGATCACCGCAATGGTCAGCCCGTTGGCCAAGGCGCCGCTCACAAAGAAAATGGCATAATATATCAGGTCGCTGCCGCCAAACAGGCTTAGCACGATCACCGCCAGCGGCGGCAAAATGCGCCCCAGTGCGATCGCCTTTAACAAGCTGACCTTGCCAAGCGTGTCGCCCCACCAGCCCCATAGCAGGTTTGAAACCAGCGCCCCCACGGTTTGCGCCCCCAACAGCAGCGCCACCCGCGACAGGTCAAACCCCGCGGCGCTGGCCTGCACCACATAAAACGGCATCGCCATCAGCACCGCGCCACCGCACCACTGCGCATAGACAAACAGCCGAAAGGCGCGGTTTTGCCGAAACACCCCGACCCCGTCTCGCAGATAGCTGGCAAAGCCGGGTTTGGCGGGGCCTTTGGCGGCGAAGGCAGAGGCCGGCTCTCCCATCGCGGTAAACACGCTGGACGAGGCAAGCATAAGCAGCGCCGCCATGGCAATGATCACGCCGTATGACATCGGAAAATCGAGCTTTCCGACCACGCGGTCAGAAATTGCCACCACCAACAGCGCCAGCACCCCGCCGCCAAAAAACCGGACCGCCAACAACCGAGAGCGCATCCCGGACCGGACCGAGCGCGCCACGATGTCATTATAGGGCACCGCCACGATGCCGCTGATAAACGCATAAAAAATCCATAAAACCATGACCCCCGCCGTTAGCCAACCGCGCGGCAAACCGCCACCAAGCAGCAGCAACGCCGCCAACAGCGCCATGCAGCACGCGCGGCCAAACGCCCCGATCACATAATAGCGCATCGAGCCGCCATCGCGTTGTGCCAAAAACCCGACAATAAGCTGCGGAAACAGCCACCCAAAGCGCAATATCGCCGTCACCGCCCCGACCAGCACCGCGCTGCCAGATAGCTGGAAAACCAGCGCCGCCATAATCGTCGCGCTATCGACCGCCGCCGAACCCGCCTGAAACGTCACCCCGGCAATTGCCACCGAGCGAAAGCGTTTTTTCTCGCTCATGTGGTGATTCCGCTCCAGTTTATCGGGTCTACATATAGCCCGAACCAGATCGACCACAGCCCCAGCAGCACAAACACCCCGCCGATCACCCAGCGCATGTTGCGCAAGCGCCCCGCCACACGGTCAAGCCAGCCGGCCATGCGCGGCACCATTGCAAACACCACCAGCGGTAGCGATAAAAACAACCCGAACAGAAACATCATCCAGAACCCTGTCAGCACCGTGCCGGTGGTCGCCGCCAGCCCCAGCAAGCCAAACAATATCGGCGCGGCACATGCCGGAATATTCAAGCCGAATGCCAGCCCCAGCACCACGGGGTTGCTGGCCCTTTTCCAGGCCGCGGGCGCCAGGTTGATCTTTTGCTTCACCAGCCCGGAACGGCCAAACACAAACGCCAGCCCGACCAGCAGATAAATAGTGCCAAACACCAGCCAGATCCCGGTTTGCACCCCGATCAGCTTTTGCCCGATAAAGGCGATAATGGCCCCGAACGCCCCTGCAGTCAGCGAGCGCACCAGCACAAAAACCGTAACCGCCCGCATTTTCATCGCCCTTGATCGTGATTTCTGCGTATCCAGAAACAGCAAATGCCCGCCAATGGTGCAGGGTTCAATAAACCCCAGCAGCCCCAGCCCGATCGGCAACAGAATCAACACCTGAAATGAAAGTTCCACGGTTTCCCCTTTTTGGGCGTGACTGGTTTTTTGCGTGACTGGGCCATCCAGCAACCGGAAGGTCAAGTCAAATCACGCTCACGCTGGCGCGAGCAGCGCGGCAATGCAAAAGATAAGCCCACAAGATATTGTCGCCCCCACGCTCTTTCTGCCATAATGTGCTAAAAAAAGGAATCGAGCCATGCCCAACGACCTGTTTAACGGAGACACCGCCTCAAACGATTATGACGCCTCTTCCATCGAGGTGCTGGAGGGGCTGGAGCCGGTGCGCAAACGCCCGGGCATGTATATTGGCGGCACTGATAGTCGCGCCATGCACCACCTTGTGGCCGAGGTTCTGGACAATTCGATGGATGAAGCCGTGGCGGGCCATGCCAGCCGGATAGAGGTTGAATTGCTGGCGGATTATTCGGTAATGATCCGCGATAATGGCCGTGGTATTCCGATCGACCCCCACCCCAAATTCCCCGACAAATCAGCGTTGGAGGTTATTTTAACCACCCTGCACGCGGGTGGTAAATTTACCGAGGGCGCTTACCAGACCTCGGGCGGGCTAAACGGGGTTGGCTCGTCGGTGGTTAATGCGCTAAGCGACAGCATGGTGGTCGAGGTTGCGCGCGACCGCGCGCTGTTCAGCCAAAGCTATTCACGCGGTAAACCGTTGGGGCCGCTTCAAAAAATCGGTGCGGCACCAAACAGGCGGGGCACCTCGGTTACCTTTCACCCCGACCCCGAAATTTTTGGCAACCTCAAGTTCAAGCCCGCCCAGATTTATGAGCTGGTGCGCGCCAAGGCGTTTTTGTTCTCGGGCGTCGAAATCCGCTGGAAATCGGCGATTGAAGACGGCGATATGCCGCTGGAGGCCAGCTTTCACTACCCCGGCGGGCTGGCCGAATACCTGTCAGAGGTGCTGGGCAAGGTGATGGCCTATGCTGACACGCCGTTTGCCGGCAAGGTCGAGTTCAAGAAAAAGTTCAATCAACCCGGCTCGGTCGAATGGGCGATAAACTGGACCCAGATGCGCGACGGGTTTTTAGACAGCTATTGCAACACCGTGCCAACCCGTGATGGCGGCACCCACGAAAACGGCTTTTGGGCGGCTATTTTAAAGGGCATGCGCGCCTATGGCGAGCTGGTCGGCAATAAAAAGGCCGCCAGCATAGTGCGGGATGATCTGACAACCGGTGGCTGCGCCCTGCTGTCAATTTTCATTCGCGACCCCAGCTTTGTGGGCCAGACCAAAGACCGGCTTTCCAACGAGACCGCGCAAAAGATGGTTGAAAACGCGGTGCGCGACCACTTTGATAATTGGCTGGCCGCCGATACCAAATCGGCAGGGGCGATCCTTGATTACCTTGTGCTGCGGGCCGAGGAGCGGCTGAAACGCCGCGCCGAAAAGGAAACCCAGCGCAAATCCGCCACCAAAAAAATGCGCCTTCCTGGCAAGCTCGCCGATTGTTCGGGGGCCAACCGCGAAGGCTCGGAACTGTTTATTGTGGAGGGCGATTCAGCCGGTGGTTCGGCCAAGCAGGGGCGCAACCGCAAAACACAGGCGATTTTGCCGCTAAAAGGTAAAATCCTGAATGTGCTGGGTGCGGCAGGCAATAAAATGATGCAAAATCAGGAAATCAGCGATCTTTGCCAAGCTATGGGGGTGCAGATGGGGGTTAAGTTCAGGCTTGAAGACCTGCGTTATGACCGCATTATCATCATGACCGATGCGGATGTGGATGGTGCCCATATTTCGGCCCTGCTTATGACGCTGTTCTTCACCCAGATGCGGCCGTTGATTGATGGCGGCCACCTGTTTTTAGCCGCCCCGCCGCTGTTTCGCCTCACGCAGGGGGCGAAGTCGGTTTATGCCGCCGATGTGGCCGAGCGCGATGAATGGCTAAAAAAAGGCCTTGGCGCGCGCGGCAAGATCGAGGTTTCTCGCTTCAAGGGGCTAGGGGAAATGAACCCGAGCCAGCTAAAAGAAACCACAATGGACCCGAGGTCGCGCACCTTGATCAAGGTAACGATCGAGGATGACGAACCCGGCGAAACCGGTGATTTGGTCGAGCGCCTGATGGGCAAAAAGCCGGAATTGCGGTATCAGTATATCCAGGATAACGCGCAGTTTGTGGAGGGGTTGGATGTTTGAAATCCAGGTAAATATAGCCGACCAACATTACGGCCACAATTTTTTTGGCTGTAGTGATATCAAAGCATTGTTCGATATTGTTGACCCCGATGCCAAAGCGCATGCGCAGCACCCGTTCCTCGCGCGGCGTCAGGCTACCCCGCCGAGCCGCCCACAG
>CAYWXQ010000036.1:5759-17389 GCA_964462475.1 uncultured Rhodobacterales bacterium
GAGCCGCCCACAGTCAGCCCGCCGATCAGCAGGGTCGGCTGGCCCACACCGACCGGCACGGTTTGCCCTGCCTTGCCGCAAGAACCGATGCCCGGGTCCATTTTGCTGTCATTGCCGATGGCGCGCACCTGGCGCAGGGCCGAGGGGCCGTCGCCGATCAGGGTGGCGCCTTTTACCGGATATTTGATTTCGCCGTTTTCTACCTTATAGGCCTCGGTGCAGCTGAACACGAATTTGCCGTTGGTGATGTCTACCTGCCCGCCGCTGAAATTCACCGCGTATATACCGTCTTTTATTTCCTTTATCACGTCTTCGGGTGTGGCATTGCCGCTTTCCATGATGGTGTTGGTCATGCGCGGCATCGGGGCGTGGGCATAGCTTTGCCGCCGCCCGTTGCCGGTGGCGGGCACACCCATCAGGCGGGCGTTCTGGCGGTCTTGCATATAGCCAACCAGAATGCCGTCTTCGATCAACACATTGCGCTGGCTCGGGGTGCCCTCGTCGTCAAAACTAATTGATCCGCGCCGGTCGGGGATGGTGCCGTCGTCAACCACCGTCACCCCTTTGGCCGCCACTTGTTTGCCCATCAGCCCGGCAAAAGCGCTGGTTTGTTTGCGGTTGAAATCGCCCTCTAACCCGTGGCCAATGGCCTCGTGCAGCAAAATGCCCGGCCAACCGTTGCCCAGCGCTACGTCCATCATGCCGGCGGGGGCGTCGCGGGCCTCCAGATTAACCAGCGCAATGCGCAAGGCCTCGCGGGTGGCGGATTGCCAGTGGGCGGTATCCAGCAACAGGCCGATCTTGTTGCGCCCGCCGCTGCCATGGCTGCCGGCCTCGCGGCGGCCGTCTTTTTCAACCGTGACCGAAACGTAAAGCACGGTCATCGGGCGCACATCGCGCAAAATATCGCCCTCGGGGCGCAGGATCTCGACCTCTTGCAGTGAGGCCCCTAGGCTGGCCGAGACCTGCACCACGCGGCTGTCAAGCGTGCGGGCGAAATCGTCAATCTGTTGCAGGGTTTCGACCTTTAGCGCAAAGGCGGCGTCGGTGATCGGGTCGGCGTCGGTGTAAAGCCGCTGGTTGGTTTTGGCGGGGCTGTCGGCCAGCGTGCCACCGCCCGCGCCAATTGCCAGCCGCGCGGTTTCGGCGGCGCGGGTTAGCGCGGCCATGGTGATCTCGCTTGAATGAGCATAGGCGGCGGTTTCGCCGTTGATGGCGCGCAGGCCAAAGCCCTCGGCGGCATCGAAACTGGCGTTTTTCAGGGTGCCATCGTCAAACACCAGCATCTCGGCGCGTTTGCGCTCTATAAACAGCTCGCCGTCTTCGCCGCCAGCCACGGTATCGCGCAAAAGACGCAGCGCGGCGTCGGGGTCAAGCGAGGTTTCGAGCGGGCGAAATTGGGGGCTGGTCATGGCGCTGCCTTTTGGGTTGGTTTTGCTCAATATGGTGGCTTTGGGCACCATAGGCAACGGGGGCGGCGGTATCGCGGCGCGATTTTTGCAGATTCGCCCGCGCCAGAGGGTTTAACCACCAAAACAAGGCGCCGGTTTTGCGGTTGGTAACGGCCGAATACAGCCCACGGACTTGTGAAGCGGTAAATTTATTCTTTTTGGCGGTTTTTTTTACTTAGCGGCCGAATGCCGCAAACGAATATCTTGTTATCCGTGGCGGAATATGATTGATCTAGATCAACAAATGATCGGCAATGGCCCTGTTTCGGGGCGGGTGCCATAAATATCGCGCACAAGTGCGAAAGTATTGGGGATTGAATGATGCGAATGACTGGCCTTTTCACGGGTTTTGTGTCGGGTATTGCCGGCCTGATGGCGGCAGGTGCGGCGATGGCCGAAGACGGGCTGGAAGGGCTGGCCCCGATCGGCAAGCCGACCGCAGGGGCGATGGGGTTTCAGACCGCGGCAACCGAAGTGGCGCGCGATGCGCAGTGGCTTGACGGCATGGTGCTTTGGATCATTATCCCGATTACGCTTTTTGTGACAGGGCTGTTAATCTGGGTGGCTTTCCGTTTTAATCACCGTGCCAATAAAGTACCGGCGCGGTTCACCCACCATAGTTTGGTTGAAATCGCCTGGACCTTGCTGCCGATCGTTATTTTGATCGTCATTGGCTCTTTTTCGCTACCGATTCTGTTTAAGCAGGTCGAAATACCCGAGAGCGACATGACGATAAAAGTAACCGGGAACCAGTGGTACTGGACCTATGAATACCCCGATAGCGGCGTGATTTTTGACAGCTTCATGATCGGCGCTGGCGAGCCCGGACTGACCGATGCGGTGAAAAAGGAACTGGCTGCCTATGGCTATGCCGAAGACGAATACCTGCTTGCCGCCGACACCGCGATGGTGGTGCCTGTCGGTGCGGTGGTGCGGCTCGAAATTACCGGGTCTGATGTGAACCACTCGTTCGCGGTGCCGTCTTTTGGCGTAAAAATGGACGCTATTGTCGGCCGGATTAACGTAACGTGGTTTCGCGTCGGGGCTGACCCCAAAGACGTGGCAGCGGGCACCGATAGCAATGAAAACTACATCGGCACCTATTTTGGCCAATGTTCCGAGCTGTGCGGCAAAAACCACGCGTTCATGCCGATCGTGGTTAAGGTCGTAAGCCAGAAAACCTATGACGCATGGCTGGTTGGCGCGATTGCAAAATATGCCAGCATTCCGGCACCCACCCTGATGGCTGCGAACTAGGATGGCCGAGGTTTCTCAAACTGAAACACATGAATACGAGGCCGAGTTCCACGATTATGTCGAGCTGTTAAAGCCTCGGGTCATGCGGTTGGTGGTGTTTACCGCCATTGTCGGCATGGTGGTGGCGCCGGTGCCGGTGCACCCGGTAATCGCGATCGCGGCTATAATCTGCATCGCGGTCGGGGCCGGGGCATCGGGCGCGCTGAACATGTGGTGGGACCGCGACATTGACGCGGTGATGAAACGCACCCAAAACCGCCCCATCCCCAGCGGGCGGGTGCAACCGGGCGAGGCCTTGGCCATCGGGCTGGGGCTTTCTGGCCTGTCGGTGATGATGCTGGGGGTTTTTGCCAACCCGCTGGCGGCGGCGTGGCTGGCGTTTACCATCTTTTTCTATGTGGTGATATATTCAATGGGGCTAAAGCGGTTGACGCCGCAAAACATCGTTATTGGCGGTGCGGCGGGGGCGTTTCCGCCGCTGCTGGGCTGGATTGTGGCAACCGGCAGTATCAGTATCGAACCCGTGTTGCTGGTGGCGCTGATCCTTATCTGGACCCCGCCGCATTTCTGGGCCTTGGCGCTGTGGCGCAACGATGATTACAAGGCCGCGGGGGTGCCGATGCTGCCGGTAACGCGGGGCGCGCGGGTGACCCGGCGCTATATATTCGGCTATACGCTGCTGCTGGTGCCGGTGGCGCTGGCCCCGAGCTTTACCCAGATTGGCGGCGGGGCCTATTTGGCGGTGTCGCTGGTGCTGAATGCGGTTATTGTGGTCGGGGCATGGCGGCTGCTGCGTCGCACAACCGCCGACGCCGAGGCCGATAACTTTCGCGCCGAAAAACAGTTTTTCGGCTTTACCATCCTTTACCTGTTTGTGCATTTCATGATGCTGCTGGTCGAGGCAACCCTGCGCGCGTTTGATCTGTCATCCGGCGCGCTTCCGATTTGGTTTTAACACATGGCGATCCATCCCGAACACGAATTACACACCCGCCGCAAGGGCCGCAACACGGCGCTGGGGCTTATTCTGGGCGGGTTTATCGCGCTGATTTTTGCGGTGACAATCGTTAAACTGTCGACCCCGCAAAGCGTTAACAGCAACGCGCCCAATTTCGTAAGTCCGGCGGGTGCAAATAAATAAACCGGCGGGCATTGCCCGTCGAACGTAAATAAAATATGGCGCAGGGCAACGCGCGCCGCACTGAACAAGGGGACGCCGAATGGCACATGAAAAGAACCACGACTACCATATTCTAAAGCCTAGCCCGTGGCCGCTGCTCGGGGCGGTTTCGACCTTTATCATGTTTTTCGGGGCGGTGCTTTACTTTAAGGGCAGCAGCCCGTGGATGCTGCTGATCGGCTTTTCCGGCGTGCTTTACACCATGTTTGTGTGGTGGAGCGATGTGATCGCCGAGGGCCGCGCGGGCGACCACACGCCGGTGGTGCAGATCGGCCTGCGCTACGGGATGATCATGTTTATCACCTCTGAAGTCATGTTTTTTGTCGCGTGGTTCTGGACGTTTTTCAAGCACGCGCTTTACCCGATGGGCCCGCAAAGCCCGGCAATAGACGGCGTTTGGCCCCCCGTGGGCATCGAAACCCTTGACCCATGGGCGCTGCCGCTGATCAACACCCTTATCCTGATCTGCTCGGGCGCGGCGGCGACATGGGCGCACCACGCCATCGCCCATGATGACGACCGCAAAGGCCTGATCTGGGGCCTGATAATCGCGATTTTGCTGGGCGGGTTGTTTACCACCTTCCAGATCATCGAATATATGGAGGCCGGTTTTGCCTTTTCCGGCAATATCTACGGCGCGGTGTTCTTTATGGCCACCGGCTTTCACGGCGTGCATGTGGTGATCGGCACCATCTTTTTGGCGGTCATGCTGATAAGGGCGATGCGGGGTGGCATGAGCAAAGAACACCATGTCGGCTTTGAAGCCGCCGCATGGTATTGGCACTTTGTTGACGTGGTTTGGCTGTTCCTGTTTATCTCGATCTATGTCTGGGGCAGCTGACAGCGCTTGAAGTTTTGTAAAACGCGGGCCTAACCGGCCCGCGTTTTTTGTTTGGAGACGCAGATGAATAGACGAATGGTCGCGCCGGCGATTTTTGGCATTGTCGGCACCATTATTCTGGTGTTGCTCGGCAACTGGCAGATGCAGCGACTGGCCTGGAAACAGGAAATTCTGGCCAAGGTCGACGCCCGCCTTGCCGCCGCGCCGGTGCCGCTGCCCGCCGTGCCGGACCCCGCGCGCGACCTTTACCTGTCGGTCAAGGTGCGCGGCGAAATGGAGCCGACCGAGATTCATGTGCTGTCGTCCAGCCCCGAAACCGGTGCGGGTTACCGCGTTATTTCGCCTTTTGTGTTGCTTGATGGCCGCCGGATCATGGTTGATCGCGGCATTGTGCCCGAGTCGCAAAAAGACGCGCCGCGCCCGCTGGAAAACGGCACGCTTTATGGTAATCTTTACTGGCTGCAACAGGCCGACACCATGCCCGCCCCCAATTTCAAGCGCAATATCTGGTTCAGCCGCAATCCGGTAACGCTGTCTGAAACCCTGATCACCGAGCCGGTGCTGATGGTGCTTAGCCAAACCAGCCAGCCCGCGGGGCCGCTGCCGCAGGCGATTGGCAATAACATTCCGAACAAACATCTGGGTTATGCGGTCACTTGGTATCTGTTGGCGCTTGTCTGGATCGGCATGACGCTGTATCTGCTGGTTAGGATCAAGCGCAACACCGTTTAAGGCTAAGTGATGAAATATATCTCGACCCGCGGGCAGGCCCCCGCCCTTTCGTTTGAAGACGCCATGCTCAGCGGGCTGGCGGTGGATGGCGGGCTTTATGTGCCTGAAAGCTGGCCGCAAATACCCGCCGCCGATATCGCGGCACTGGCCGGTCTTTCATATGAAGATATCGCGTTCAAGGTCATAAAACCCTTCATTGGCGATACGTTTACCGACAGCGAGTTACACGGCATTATCGCCCGCGCTTACGCCGGCTTTCGCCACCCCGCGCGGGTGCCGTTGGTGCAAAACGGCCCCAACATCTTTGTCGCCGAGCTGCACCATGGGCCAACGCTGGCCTTCAAGGATGTGGCGATGCAGCTGATCGGCCAGATGTTTGAAGCGGTTTTGCGCCGTCGCGGTGAACGGGTCACGATTGTAGGCGCGACCTCGGGCGATACCGGCTCGGCGGCGATCGAGGCCTTTAAGGGGCTGGACGCGGTTGATGTTATCATCCTTTATCCGCACGGGCGGGTATCAGAGGTGCAGCGCCGGCAAATGACCACGCCAGACGATTCCAACGTGCATGCGGTGGCGATGGATGGCGATTTTGACGATTGCCAAGCGCGGCTGAAAGACATGTTCAACGACAGCGCTTTTCGCCAACAGGTGAAACTGGCGGGCGTTAACTCTATCAACTGGGCGCGGGTGATGGCGCAGGTGGTATACTATTTCACCACCGCCGTCAGCCTTGGCGCGCCGCATCGCAAAATATCCTTTACCGTGCCGACCGGCAATTTTGGCGATGTTTTTGCGGGCTATGTTGCCAAACGCATGGGCCTGCCGATAGACCGGCTGGTGATCGCGACCAACCAAAATGATATTTTGCACCGCACCCTTGCCACCGGCGCCCACCAGAAACAGGGGGTTGTGCCCAGCATCAGCCCGTCAATGGATATTCAGGTTTCATCCAATTTCGAGCGCCTGTTATTTGACCTTTATGACCGCGAGGGCGAGGCGGTAGTGCAACTGATGGCCGAGCTGGGGCAGGGCGGTTTTACCCTGTCACAAGGCGCGCTTGACCGGTTATTGGCCGAGTTTGACAGCGGCAGTTGCTCAGAACCCGAAACCGCCGCCACCATAAAAACCATGGCCCAAACCACCGGCCAGCTGTTGTGCCCGCATTCCGCCGTCGCGGTAAAGGTGGCGCAAGATCAGCCCGCAAGCGCCACGCCAATGGTTGTTCTGGCCACCGCCCACGCCGCCAAATTTCCCGATGCGGTGCAGGCCGCCACCGGCACCCGCCCCGACCTGCCCCCCCACATGGCCGACCTTTACACCCGCCCCGAGCGCCTAACCCGTTGCGCCAACGATCTGGACGCCCTCAAAACCCTGATCAAGGAAAAACCCGCCCGATGAGCGTTGAAACCCACACCCTCGCCAATGGCCTGACCATTGTTACCGAACATATGCCCGGGCTTGAAAGCGCCACCATCGGCATTTGGGTAAAAGCAGGGGCGCGCAACGAAACCGCCGCCCAGAACGGCATCGCCCATTTTCTGGAGCACATGGCCTTTAAGGGCACCACCACCCGCACCGCGCTTGAAATCGCCGAGGTGATCGAGGATGTCGGCGGTTTTATCAACGCCTATACCAGCCGTGAAATGACCGCCTATTACACCCGCGTGCTGGGCGCCGATGTGCCGCTGGCGCTGGATGTTCTGGGTGATATCCTGCTGAACTCGACCTTTGATGAACGTGAAATCGAGGTCGAGCGCGGGGTGATCCTGTCTGAAATCGGGCAAAGCCTTGATACGCCGGATGACGTGATTTTTGACTGGCTACAGGGGGTTTCATACCCCGACCAGCCGATGGGGCGGCCCATTTTGGGACCGGCCGGAAATGTGCGCCGTTTCGGGCGCGCCGATCTGGCCGGTTTTGTTGCCAGCCACTACGGCGCCGAAAATCTGGTGGTCGCGGCGGCGGGTATGGTTGACCACGACACGCTGGTGGCGCAGGCCGAAAAGCTGTTTGGCGCCATGCCCGCCAGCACCGCGCCCCTAGCGGCGGCAACGCGGTTTATCGGCGGTGAAAAGCGCGCGGAAAAAGACCTGGAACAAGCGCATTTCACCCTTGCCTTCGCCGCGCCGGGCATTCGCGATGCCGGCGTTTACACCGCGCAAATCTATTCGATGCTGCTTGGCGGCGGCATGACCTCGCGGCTGTTTCAGGAGGCGCGCGAAAAGCGCGGGCTGTGTTACAGCATTTATGCCTCTATCACCCCGGGGCTGGATGGCGGTATGCTCAGCATTTACGCCGGCACATCGGGCGACCAGTTGGCCGAGCTGGCCGAGGTAACCATCACCGAGATGAAACGCGCGGTTGACGACATTTCCGACGCCGAGCTGCACCGCGCACAGGTGCAGATGAAGGCGGGCATGTTGATGGGGCTTGAAAGCCCCTCGGCGCGCACCGAACGCATGGCGCGCGCGATCGGCATCTGGGGCAAGGTGCCGCCGCTATCTGACGCGGTGGCCAAAATAGAGGCGGTCAGCGTGGCGGGGTTAAAGCAATATGCGGCCTCTGTTTGTGCCAGCCCCGACATGGCGATGGCGCTTTACGGGCCGGTGGCGGCGGCCCCGGCGAAAGCGGCGCTGCACGCCAGCTTGCGGGGTTGATATGGGCTTTGGTCGCGCTTCTCCCAAGCTTGTCTCGGCGCGCCTCGAGCTGCGCCTGCCGCGCCGGTCTGACTATATTTCGTGGGTCACCACCCGCCGCGAGGGCGTCGATTTTTTACAAAGATGGGAGCCGATCCGCGGCCGCGACTATGAAGCGCGGGTGTCGTTTTACAGCCGCGCTGGGTGGGCGCAACGCGCGGCCAAGGCCAAAACCGCGTTTCCGTTCATGATTATCCGGCAGTCGGATGCCCGCCTGATCGGGGCGCTGACGCTTGACAATGTGCGCTATGGTCCGGCGCGGGCGGGCACGGTTGGTTACTGGATCGGCCCCGAATTTTCCCGACAGGGCTACATGTTTGAAGCCCTTGATACGGTTAGGCAATTCGCCTTTGACCAGCTTGAGCTAAGCCGGATAGAAGCCGCCTGCCTGCCCGAGAACGCGGCCTCACGCGGGGTGCTTGAAAAGGCAGGGTTCAAATACGAAGGCGTGGCGCAAAGCTATTTGCAAATCGCGGGCCGCTGGCGCACCCATGTGTTATATGCGCTTTTGCGCCATGACAGGCGCGGGCAGGCCGATGCTGAATAGCGCCGATAGCGGTTTTTTGGCACTGCTTGAAGCGCGGCTGGGCGCGGGCACACTGCGCCCTGCCGCGCCGCGCGACCTTGAAGAACCGCGCGGCCTGTTTACCGGTCAGGCTGCGGCGGTGCTGCGACCGGCCAACACCGCCGAGGTGTCGGTAATTTTGCAAATGTGCAATGATGCGCGGGTGCCGGTGGTGCCGCTTGGCGGTGGCACCGGTCTGGTTGGCGGGCAGGTTATGCCCACGGGGCCGGTGCCGGTGCTGCTGTCGCTTGAGCGCATGGCGGCCATTACCGATGTGTCGCCCGCCAACAACACCCTGACCGTAGAAGCCGGGGCGGTGCTGGCCGATATTCACACAGCGGCGGCGGCGGCGGGGCGGATGTTTCCGCTGCGTTTGGCCGCAGAAGGGTCGTGCCGGATTGGCGGTAATCTGGCGACCAATGCGGGCGGGGTCAATGTGCTGCGCTATGGCAACGCCCGCGATCTGTGTTTGGGGGTAGAGGCGGTGCTGGCCGACGGCACCGTGCTGGGCGGGCTGAAACGGTTGCGCAAAGACAATACCGGCTATGATATCCGGCATTTAATGATCGGCGCCGAGGGCACGCTCGGGGTTATTACCGCCGCCGTTTTGCGGCTTTATCCGCCGCCCGCCAGCCGCCACACCGCGTTTGTGGCGGTGCCCTCGCCCACCGCGGCGCTGGCGCTGCTGCAACAGGTGCAGCACGCGCTGTCGGGTGCGGTTTCGGGGTTTGAGCTGATCGGGCAGACGGGGTTTGATTTTTTGGCCGAAACCGGATTCGGGCTAAAAAACCCGCTGGCCAACCCGACCGGCTGGAGCGTGCTGCTGGAGACTGGCGGCGCGGCTGATTTGGGCGAAAAGCTTGAAATTTGCCTTGCGGCGGCAATGGATGCCGGGTTGGTCAGCGACGCCGTGCTGGCGCAAAACGACAGCCAGCGCGCGCATTTCTGGCATATCCGAGAGACCATCCCCGAGGCCAATAAACGCATCGGGTCGATCTCGTCGCACGATATTTCGGTGCCGGTGTCGGAAGTGCCGGCATTTATAAAACGCGCGGCGGCGGCGGTTCCGGCGGGGTTGCGGGTGAACTGTTTTGGCCATCTGGGCGATGGCAACCTGCATTACAACATCTTTCCGCCCAGGGGGGGGTCGCGGGCAGAATACGCCGCAGATCGCCCGCGCATTGCCGAGCTTGTGTTTGATATTGTTGCCGAATTCGGCGGCAGCTTTAGCGCCGAACACGGTGTTGGGCGGCTGAAAACCGCCGCGCTAAAGCGCTATGGTGATGTCGGTAAACTGGCCGCCATGCGCCGGATCAAGGCCGCGCTTGACCCGGTTGGCATTATGAACCCCGGCGCGGTGTTAGCCGACTAGTGGTGGCCATCTTCGCCGTCGGGGCCGGTATATTCGCCCTCTTCATGGTCATGGGTCAGCCAGCGCGCCAGCTCTTGCGACATCAGCTGCTCATAAACATCGTCGCTTTGGGTAAAGGCGTTCAGGTCCTGCACACTGATAAAACCGACATTGTCGTATTTTATTGCCAGATCCTTTAAAAACCGGAAACCCTGATCACCGATGCCGATGGTCTGGAAGTAAATTTGCGATTCCTTGTCCTCGACCTGTTTCAGCAGTTCGGCGGTGGCGCGCTCGTCGTTGTTTTGGCCGTCGGTGATAAAAAATATAATCACCGGCAGGTCGTTATGGCCCTCTTCGTGCAGCACATTGCGGCCGCGCCGAAACCAACCGCCCTTTATGTGCTCTAGAAAACCGTAATGCGCAAGCGCGCTCTGGATCACCGGCGCATAGCTGGTGCCACCGCCATAAACCCCCCTAAGCTGGCCTTTGAGCATGTGTTTGGTCACATAATCGCGGTAGTTTTCAGACGTGAGCGGGGCAGTGCCGGCAAAGCCCGGGCTGCCGCTGGAAAACCCCCAGACATCGACCTGCAAATCAACATCGCAGGCCAGGCCGACCGGCAAAACCCGCTCTAGCGTGGCCTGCACAACGCCCCCTTTATACAAAAGCTCCATCGAGCCGGAGGCATCCATGATTATCCCAACTTCGGAACGAATGGTGTGAACTCCTTGTTTTTCAAGCACAAATTTAACCCGCTTGACCTCTTTGTCAAGGTTGAATGTGGCCATGTTAATCTCCTTTTTCGGTTATGGTTTTGGTTATGTCATCATAGATATTGCGCAAAGATTGCCGCCAGTCAGGCGCGTGGGTTTTGCGGCGCACCGCCGTAATGGCAACGCTATAGGCGGTTTGCAGCGCGGGCAGGCTGGCCGCAACCAGCCGCCGGCCCGCCGCCATCAGCCGTTCCAGGTTTTTTTGCTGAAGCTTGTTGTGCAGAGCGCCGGTTTCGATGGTAACCAGCGTGATCCGCAGGCTTTCGCGCCGCTCTTCCAGTGCGGTGATATGCGACAGGTAAAGGGCGCGTTTTTTGGCGGGCAGGGTATCGCCATAGACATATCGCGCGATAAAATTTACCGCCAGAATATAGGCCGAAATCCGGGCGCCAAGTGCGGCGTAGCGCCCGGCGATATCAAGGGTGGTTTTGTGTAACGCCGCCAGTTGGGGCTCAAGCTTTTCAAGCGCTTTGGCTCGGGCCAGCAAGCGCGGGTAATGGCTGTTGAACACGGTTTCGGGGCTGGCAAAAAACGGCCAGATCTTGCGCAGGGCGCGGCGCAGCCAGCTGTCAGAAAACCCGAACACCGAGTCTGGTTCCAGCTTTTGAAACAGCGTAATGATATCCCGGTGCAATGCCTGCGCGGCGGGCAGGGTTTTGCTTTTTGTCAGCGCCAGTTTCTGCGCTGAAATCTCGCCATGGGCGGATTGCAGGCGGGCGGCAAATTTTACCACATCCTCGAAATACATATCGTCGAGGTTGACGGTTGCAACCACATCCAG
>CAYWXQ010000037.1:0-17304 GCA_964462475.1 uncultured Rhodobacterales bacterium
CCGAATTCGTGACTGGAGTTCAGACGTGTGCTCTTCCGATCTAGGGGTTGGGACCGGTGCTTTGGCTGGTCGGGGTGGTTGTTGCCTCGGATATCGGCGGTTATTTTGCCGGGCGTATTTTTGGCGGGCCCAAGCTTTGGCCCGCGATCTCGCCCAAAAAAACGTGGTCGGGCACGCTGGGGGGCTGGGGGCTGGCGCTCGGGGTCGGGTTTGTTTACTGGCTGTCTGGCGGGCCAGTGTTTTTCTTTGCCGCATTGCTGTTTTCGGTGCTGCTGGCCATGGCCGCACAGGCGGGTGATTTGTTTGAAAGCTGGCTAAAGCGCAAGGCGGGGATCAAGGATTCAAGCCAGCTTATCCCCGGCCATGGCGGCTTGCTAGACCGCTTTGACGGGCTGTTGGCCGCGACCAGCGTTTATATGCTGCTGCATTTGTTCAAGGTGCTTTGAATGGTGCGCAAAATCAGTATTTTCGGGGCTACCGGCTCTATCGGCACCAACACGCTTGACCTGATAGCGCGCAACCGCGATGCCTATAACGTTGTGGCGCTCAGCGGGGCGGGGAATATTGCGCTGCTGGCGACACAAGCGATCGAGTTTAACGCCGATATTGCCATTACCGCCCATGAACACCGGTTGGATGATCTGCGCACAGCGCTGCGCGGCACAGGCATTGAGGCCGCCGCAGGGGCCAATGCCATTGCCGAGGCCGCCGCGCGCCGGGTTGATTGGGGCATGTCGGCGATTGTCGGCGCGGCGGGGCTGCGGGCCTCAATGGCGCTGGCGGCGCATGGCGGGGTGCTGGCGCTGGCCAACAAGGAAAGCATGGTCTGCGCCGGAGAATTATTGCTGGCAAAATGCGCCGCCCACAACACCATGCTGTTGCCGGTCGATAGCGAACATTCAGCGCTGTTTCAGGCGCTGAACGGCGAAAATCGCCAAGCACTGCGGCGGCTCATACTAACCGCATCCGGCGGCCCATTCAAGGATTTTACCCTTGAACAAATGCGCAGAGTCACCCCTGAACAGGCGGTTAAACACCCGAAATGGGATATGGGGCAGCGCATATCTATCGACTCGGCATCTATGTTTAACAAAGCGCTGGAAGTTATTGAAACTAAATATATTTTTGATTGCACGCCCGAGCAAATAGAGGTTGTCGTCCACCCGCAGGCGATTGTGCATTCGATGGTCGAATATGTTGACCACGCCATTATCGCCCATATGGGCAGCCCCGACATGCGCGGCGCTATCGGCTATGCGCTGCACTGGCCCGACCGGGCGTCAAACCCGATCACCCCGCTTGATTTTTCGACCCTTGGCACGCTAGAGTTCAGCCGCCCCGACGAGGTTAAATTCCCTGCCCTGCGGCTGGCGCGTGAAGCCTTGGACATGGGGGGGCATGCGGGGGCGATATTCAACGCCGCCAAAGAAGCCGCGCTCGACGCGTTTATTGCTGGCAAAACCGGTTTTCTTGATATGGCAGCGCTGGTTGAAAAAACCCTCTATGATCCCCAAATAGAAGCCGTCCGTGATTCGGCGCAAACCTCGCTGGCCACTGTGCTGGCGGTTGATGCTGAAATACGCCAAATTGTGAACGCACAAATTTAAGGAGCCGCTATGGAATGGCTAGCCAATATCCCCTATGTCGGGGGGCCGACCCTGACAATTTTAGCCTTTGTGGTGGTGATGGGGGTTGTGGTTTCCATTCATGAATACGGCCACTATATTGTCGGGCGCTGGTGTGGCATCCATGCCGAGGTGTTCTCGCTGGGTTTCGGGCCGGTGCTTTATAAGCGCACTGATAAACGCGGCACGGTCTGGCAGTTGGCGGCGGTGCCGCTGGGGGGCTATGTCAAGTTTCTGGGGGACCGCGATGTTGCCAGCAGCGCCGCCTCTGAAGAGCTGGCGGGCATGGATGATGTTGACTACCGCCGCAGCTTTCCGGCGGCCAGCGTATGGCGGCGGTCGCTGACGGTGCTGGCCGGACCGGTGGCCAACTTTATTTTGTCGCTGGTTATATTTACCGGCCTTGTTATGTGGCAAGGCGTGGCGACCGAGCGCCCGACCGTTGGCGAAATTACCCCCATCCCCTTTGCCAACCCGCTGAAAACAGGCGATGTTATTGTTGCCGTCAACGGCCAAAGCGTGGCCGATTACGCCGATATGGTAACCGCGATAAATGGTTTGCCGGATACCGGGCCGATCAATATGCGGGTCGAGCGCGGCCAAGACACGCTGTCGCTGGTGGTGCCGTATTTTTATATTCCGCTGGTCGCCAACGTCGAGCCCCTTGGCGCGGCCGACAAAGCCGGCGTAAAACCCGGCGATGTGATTATGGCGGCAGATGGCGTGCCGCTGCAAAGCTATGACGACCTGCGCACGGTGATCGAGGGCTCTGAAAACGCCGTGGTAAACCTGACAATCTGGCGGGGTGGCACCACGCTAGATCTGGCGCTAACCCCCGAGCGCCGCGATTTTCCCGACGGCAATGGCGGGTTTGAACAACGGGTGATGATCGGCGTTTACGGGCAGTTCTATTTTGCCCCCGCCACCGAAACCCCCTCGATTTTTACCGCACTCGACATTGGTACCAGCCGGGTTTACGGGGTGATCGCGTCGTCGCTCAGCGGCATTAAGCATATGATATTGGGTAATATTTCGGTTGCAAACCTGCAAGGGCCGATAGGCATTGCACAAATATCGGGGGCGACCGCGCAAACCAGCGCCGCCAGTTTTATATCCCTGATCGCCGTGATCTCTACCGCTATAGGATTGCTCAACCTTTTCCCGATTCCGGTGCTCGATGGTGGCCACCTCGTGACCTATATTTACGAGGCCCTGCGCGGCAAACCGCCTAACCCGCGGTTTATGCAAACCGTGATGGCGGTCGGCTTTGTATTGATCCTGTCGCTGATGTTGCTTGCATCCTATAATGACATTATGCGACTTTAATGTTCATGTAATACTTTAACCGGATTCAACCGGTAAATTTGATGCAAGGCGGACAAATAATGCGGAATACACTACTTCGAAAAACCCGTGTAAGCACTTTTGTTGCTTCACTATTTTTAGGAGTTAGCGCCATTGCCGTTACCAGCGCCCTGCCAGAATCGGCCGTTGCGCAATCCGCCCGGCGATTCTCTTCGATTCTGGTTTCGGGCAATGTGGCCATTCCCGACCAGACGGTGATCTCGTTTTCCGGGCTCGACCTTGGCCAAAGCCTTGGCGGGGCCGATATCAACGCTGCCCTGCGCCGGCTTGTTGCCACCGGGCTGTTTGCGGATGTGGCCATCAACCCGGTTGGCGGCCGGCTGGTGATCGCGGTGGTTGAAAACCCGACCATCGGTATTATTAATTTCGAGGGCAACAAAAAGCTGAGCGACAGTGATTTGGCCGGCATTGTCACCTCTGCCGCCCGCCGCCCGCTTGACCGCGCCACAGTTGAGGCCGACGCCCGCCGCATTGCCGAGGCCTATCGCCAGAGCAGCCGTTATACCGCCGTGGTTACGCCCTTGGTCATTCCGCAGGCCGACGGGCGCTCGAACCTTGTGTTCCAGATCACCGAGGGCGCCACCAACCAGATTGAAAGCATCAACTTTACCGGCAACCGGCGCTATACCGACCAGCGCCTGCGCCGCGCCATTGCCAGCAGTGAATCCGGTTTTTTGAACATCCTTTATAATTCCGACAATTACAGCCCCGAGCGCGCCAATGCCGACCGGCAGGCGCTGCTTGGTTTTTACCGTGATCGCGGCTTCCCCGACGTTGAGGTCACCGCCGAACTGTCAGAGTTCGCGCTGGATCGCAGCGGGTTTTTTCTGACTTACGCGGTGCGCGAGGGCGCCTCGTATGATTTTGGGCAGACGTCGGTTTCAACCAGCCTGACCGGGGTAGATGCTACCGGGTTCGAGCGTTTCGTGCGCATTCGCGCCGGGCGCGGCTACAAGGCGTCAAAGGTTGAAAGCGTGGTCAACGCGATCGAGCAAGAGGCCACCCGCCGCGGGTTGCCGTTTTTGCGCGCCATTCCGCAGGCCACCAAAAACGAGGCCGACGGCACCGTTGATATCAATTTTGAGCTGGTCGACGGCCAGCGGGCCTATGTTGAGCGTATAGATATTCGCGGCAATTCCCAAACGCTTGACCGCGTCATCCGGCGCGAGTTCGACATGGCCGAGGGCGATGCCTTTAACCCGCGCAAAATGCGCCAGGCCGAAGCGGCGCTGCGCAATCTGCGGTTTTTCTCGCAACTTTCAGTTAAGGCGCGCCCGGGCTCTTCAGACCAAAGCGTGATTGTGGATGTGTCTGTCGAAGACAAAGCCACAGGGGCGTTCAATTTTGGTGCCGGCTATTCAACCGATAACGGGCTTTCTGGCCAGGTCAGCATTACCGAGAGCAACTTTCTGGGCCGTGGCCAACGCTTTGCGCTTGAGCTGTCTTATGGCCAAACCACAGCGGTTGCCAGTTTCGGCTTTACCGAACCCAAATTTCTGGGCCGCGATCTGGCCGCCGGGCTGGATGTTTACTATCGCCAAAACAGCCGGGCCGAATCCTCGTTCCAGACCACCGAAATCGGCTTTAGCCCCAGCATGTCCTTTCCGCTTAGCGAAAACACCCGCGCCACGTTTGCCTATGATCTGATCTCGGAAGAAATCCGCAATCCGGGGGCAAACGCGTCAACAATCATTTTCAACGAGGTTGGCACCGTGGTGCGCTCGGCGCTCAAGTTCGAGCTTAGCCATGACCGCCGCAATTCGCGCACTGACCCGACCAAAGGTTATATTTTGCGTTTCGGGGCCGAATATGCCGGGCTTGGCGGCAGCGCCAACTATGCCAAGGCCACGGCGCGGGCCAAGGGTTATTTTAACCTGTTTGACGACGCTGTTGTTTTCTCGGCCGATTTTGAGGGCGGGGCGCTATATGCCCTTGGTGGCGGCGGGTCGCGTGTTACCGACCGGTTCTTCCTTGGCGGCGCGTCATTTCGCGGCTTTGCTGTTGGCGGTTTGGGGCCGCGCGACAGTATTGGTGCCATAAACGATTCCCTTGGTGGTAATTATTACGCAGTGGCGCGGCTAGACGCGACCTTTCCGGTTGGTCTGCCCAAAGAGCTGGGCATTCGGGGCGGCTTGTTTATTGACGCCGGTTCGGTCTGGGGCATGGATGGCAACCCGATCGGGTCCAGCGGTGCCATTGACACCAGCGCGCAGTTGCGGGCCGCGGCCGGTTTTGCGCTATACTGGGATACGCCGATAGGGCCGCTGGTGTTTAACTGGTCCAACCCGATCTTGGCCGTCGTTGGTGACGAAACGCAATCCTTCAGCGTTTCGGTCAAAACCGCGTTTTGATCGGGTCGCGCATGGTTTGGCGGCTTATATTTGTTGTGACGCTTGGCCTTTGGGCCGGCATCGCCCCTGCACAAGATTTTCCGACCTATGGGTCCAGCAATATCCTGATCATCAATCAGGATTCGTTGTTCTCGGAAACCGCGCTAGGCAAGGATATATTGGCGCAAGAGCAGCAAGAGCGCGATGCCCTGATCGAAAAAGGCCGCCAGATCGGGGCCGGTTTTGTGACCGAAGAACAACGCCTGACCGACCTGCGCGATACCATGCCCGCCGACGCGTTCAAAACCCTGGCCGACGCGTTTGACGCCAAAGTGGTGGCGGCCCGCAGCGCCCAAGAAACCGATGACGCAACCCTGATCGCCAACATAGAGGCCCGCCGCCGCGCCTTTTATCAGGCCATCGCCCCGTCGCTGGCGGGATTGATGCAAAAATACCGCGCCGCCGCCATTATCGACCGCCGTTCTGTGCTCTTGTTTGATCGAAACATGGACATTACAAGGGAAGCCATAACTGTACTGGACAAAGCCTATAGCGAGAAACCCGACATGATAAACCTGATAGGACCAACAAATGAGTGAAGACCAAGCCGCGCCACTGAGCTTTGACATCCACAAAGTGATGGATCTTTTGCCGCACCGCTATCCGTTTTTGTATATCGAGAAAATGCGTGATGTGGTGCTGGGCCAAAGCGCTGTCGGCATAAAAAATGTTTCGGCGGGCGAGCAGATATTTCAGGGGCATTTTCCGGGCAAGCCGGTGTTTCCGGGGGTGCTGATCGTCGAGGCCATGGCGCAGACCGCCTCGGCGCTGGTGGTTGAAACCCTGGGTCTGGCCGGGCAAAGCCCGCTGGTTTATTTTATGTCGCTCGAGGCCACCAAGTTTCGCAAGCTGGTCGAGCCGGGTGACCAGCTTGAATTGCACGTAGACCTGATCCGCAAACGCGGCAATGTCTGGAAGTTCGGCGGCAAGGGGATGGTTGACGGCAAGCTGGTGGCCGAGTCCGCGTTCACCGCGATGATCGTTACTCCCAAAGACGAATGAGCCTTCATCCAAGCGCCATTATCGAGGGCGGGGCGGTAATTGCCCCTGATTGTCACATCGGCCCGTTTTGCCATATCGGGGCCGGGGTGCGGTTGGGGGCGGGGGTGCGCCTGCATAGCCATGTGGCAATCACCGGCGATACCGAAATTGGTGATGGCACCGAGATATGGCCGTTTGCCAGTGTCGGTTCACAGCCACAAGACCTTAAATACGCCGGCGAAAAAACCCGTTTGGTGATTGGGGCGCGCAATATGATCCGCGAAAGCGTGTCGATAAACCCCGGCACGGCGGGGGGCGGGGGCCTAACCCGCATTGGTGACGATTGCCTGTTTATGCTGGGCACCCATGTTGGCCATGATTGCCGGGTTGGCAACAATGTCGTGGTCGCCAACCATGCCTCGCTGGCGGGGCATGTGCAGCTGGGTGACGGGGCGGTGATTGGCGGTTTGGCGGGCATCCACCAGTTTGTGCGTATTGGCGAGGGCGCGATTATAGGCGCGCTGGCAATGGTGGTGGCCGATGTTATTCCGTTTGGGTCGGTGGTGGGTGAGCGCCCCAGCCTGACGGGGCTGAATCTGGTGGGGTTAAAGCGGCGCGGGGTGTCGCGGGCCGAAATTTTGGCGCTGCGCAGCAGCTTCAAAGCGCTGTTTTACGGTGATGGCGGCTTGCGGGCGCGGGCCGAAACCCTGCTGGAAGATGCCGAAACCCCGATGGTCGCGCAAATGTTGGCCTTTGTGCTGGCAGATTCTGACCGGTCATTTTGCACCCCGCGCGTGAAATGAGCACCCCGCTGGGCATAATTGCTGGCAGCGGTGTGCTGCCGCGGCTTGTGGCCGAGGATTGCGCCGCACGCGGGCGGCCCTATGTAGTGGTGCAGTTTGACGGGGTAAAGCTTGGGTGGCTGGCGGGGCATCCGGTGCTGATTGCCAGTTTTGAAAAGCCGGGCAAGCTGTTCAAGGGGCTGAAAAAGGCCGGGGTTTCAACGGTAACGATGGGCGGGGGCATGGGCCGACCCCGGCTCAACCCGCTGCGGTTTGACGCAACCGGGCTGCGGCTGGCGCCCGTGGTGATGAACGCCCTGAAGGCGGGCGACAATTCAACGCTAAAGATCGTTGCGGCATTGTTCGAGGCCGAGGGGTTTACCGTGACCGGTGTGCATGAGGCCCTGCCATCGCTGCTGGCCGCGGCGGGGGTTGCGACCAAGGTGCGGCCCTCGGCCGAGGATCGCCGCGATGCAGACCGCGCCGCCGATATCGTGCGCGCGCTTGGCGCGGTGGACGTGGGGCAGGGGGCGGTTGTGGCGCAGGGCTTGTGTTTGGGGCTCGAGAGCCTTCAGGGCACAGATGCGATGTTGCGGTTTGTCGCCGCGAACCCGGCGCGCCTGCCCGATAAAAAAGGTGGCAAGGGGGTGTTGTTGAAGGGCGCGAAACCCGGGCAGGACATGCGGCTGGATATGCCCGCGATCGGTCCGGATACCTTTGATGCGGTGGCTGCCGCCGGTTTGGCAGGTGTGGTGGTGGCTGCCGGCGAAACATTGGTGCTGGACCTTGGCAAAACCGTCGCGCGCGCTGATGCGCTGGGGCTGTTTTTATGGGCGCGCTGAGGTTTTATCTGGTCGCGGGCGAGGCCTCGGGCGACCGGCTGGGGGCGGCGCTTATGAAGGGATTAAAGGCTGAAGTCACTGGAAATATAGTATTTATCGGTGTTGGCGGGCCGTTGATGCAGGCCGAGGGGCTAGAGAGCCTGTTTGATATGAACGAGCTGGCAATTTTTGGTTTATTGGAAGTTTTACCCAAATTCCGACACCTGAAACGGCGGCTAGAGCAGGTGGCGCTGGATGTGCTGGCCAAGGCACCCGATGCGCTGATCACCGTTGATAGCCCCGGGTTCAACCTGCGGCTGGCGCAGCGGGTGCGGGGTGGGTTTGGCGGCAAAATTATTCACTATGTTGCCCCGTCTGTTTGGGCGTGGAAGCCCGGGCGCGCGGCAAAAATGGCGCGGCATGTCGACCATGTTTTGGCACTGCTGCCGTTTGAGCCCCCCTATATGGAAGCCGCCGGTATGAGCTGTGATTTTGTTGGCCATCCGGTGGTGGCCGAGCCCCCGCCCGACGCGGCGGTGGTAGCTGCGTTGCAGCAAGATGGCCCGCTGATCACGCTGTTACCCGGCTCGCGGAAGGGCGAAATCACCCGCCTTGCCCCGATATTTTTTGAGGTGGCGCGGCAAATTTCGGGCTATCGTTTTATCATTCCGGTTGCAGGTGCGCATTTGGTGGCGCCGCTGGAGCGGATGCTGCAAGTATCTGGGATAAAGGCAGAGCTTGTGTTGCCGGAAACCGGCTTGAAGACCGCATATTTTGCAGCGTCTGATCTGGCGTTGGCGGCATCGGGCACCGTGTCGATCGAGCTGGCAGCCGTTGGCACGCCGATGGTGATTGGCTATAAAACCAACGGGTTGACGGCGGCAATTATGCGCCGTGCAATGCTGGCGCCCTCATTCACGCTGGTGAACCTGTTGACCGATAGCAAAGCCGTGCCCGAGTTCGAGCCGCGTGATTGCACGGTTGAAAACCTGCTGGGGGCGATGCGGGGTTTGCTTGATGATCCCGCAGCGCGTGCAGCGCAAATTGCGGTTGGCCAGCAGGCCGTTGTGGCCTTGGGGCGCGGCGGGCTGGACCCGGGATTGCGGGCGGCGCGGTCGGTTTTGGCGCAGCTTTAGGGGCTGCCGCCGCTCTGGTCCGTTGGGCCATTCACCCGGCGGATATTTTTGCAAAGTAGAGGTTATTCGGTGAAGTCTATGACCACAGCGCCGGTTTTTTGGGCGAGGGTTTTTGGGCAGATCGAGAAGATATGGTTTGGTGTGCCGGCGGCGGCCCAGATCAGCGGGTAATCAAGCAGGGCGGGGTCGATGAATTTGGCGACCGGTTTTTTGTGGCCGAGGGGGGATACGCCGCCGATGGCAAAGCCGGTATAGGCGCGGATGCTGGCGGCGTCGGCGCGGGCAAGGGGGTGGCCACAGGCGGCCTCGGCTTTGGTTTTATCAACCCGATTGCTGCCCGAGGTCAGAAAAAGCACATGTTTGTCGCTGTCGCGAGCGCGAAACAGGATCGATTTAACGATTTGCCCAACGGCACAGCCACGGGCGTCAGCCGCCATTTGGGCGGTCGTGGTCTGGTTGGGTTCTGTAATGATATCAATGGAAAGGCCGAGGGCCTGCGCCTCGGCCTTGACCCTGTTCAGGCTTTTGCTCACCGTTTTTCGACGTCGATATAGTCGCGAAAGGTGGCGCCGGTATATAGCTGGCGCGGGCGGCCGATTTTCTGGGTCGGGTCCGAGATCATCTCTTTCCACTGCGCGATCCAGCCGACGGTGCGGGCCAGCGCAAAAATCGGCGTGAACATCGAGGACGGGAAGCCCATGGCATCCAGAATAATACCCGAATAGAAATCAACATTCGGATAGAGCTTTTTCTCGATAAAATAGGGGTCGCTGAGCGCGATACGCTCCAGCTCTTTGGCGACCTGCAATGTCGGGTTGTTTTCGATCCCCATCAGGCCCAGCACCTCGTCGGCGCTTTCCTTCATCACCTTGGCGCGGGGGTCGTAGTTCTTGTAAACGCGGTGGCCAAAGCCCATCAGCCGGAAGGGGTCTGATTTGTCTTTGGCGCGGGCGATATATTCAGGGATGCGGTCAACCGTGCCGATTTCGCGCAGCATATTCAGCGCGGCCTCGTTGGCCCCCCCATGGGCCGGCCCCCACAGACAGGCAACACCGGCGGCGATACAGGCAAACGGGTTGGCCCCGGATGAACCCGCCAGCCGCACCGTGCTGGTCGAGGCGTTTTGTTCATGATCCGCATGCAGGGTGAAAATACGGTCCATCGCGCGGCTTAAAATCGGGTCAACCACGTATTTTTCGGCCGGGACCGAAAAGCACATGTGCAAAAAGTTCGAGGTGTAATCGAGCTCGTTTTTGGGGTAAACAAACGGCTGCCCGATTGAGTATTTATAGGCCCATGCGGTGATGGTCGGGATCTTGGCGATCATCCGGATAGAGGCGATCTCGCGCTGCATCGGGTCGGTGATATCGGTGGAATCGTGATAGAATGACGAAAGCGCGCCCATGACGCCGCAAATCACCGCCATTGGCGGCGCATCACGCCGGAAACCACGGTAAAAATAGGCCATTTGCTCGTGCAGCATGGTGTGGCGGGTAACGCGGGGCACAAACTCGCTTAGCTCTTCGGCGGTTGGCAGCTCGCCGTAAAGCAGCAGGTAGCAGACCTCGAGAAAGTGGGATTTGTTGGCCAGTTGGTCAATCGGGTAGCCACGGTATAGCAGCTCGCCCTTGCCGCCATCAATAAAGGTGATCGCCGATTGGCACGAGGCGGTAGAGGTGAAACCGGGATCATAGGTAAACACATCGCCCTGCGCATAAAGCTTTTGGATATCAATAACATCGGGGCCAACCGAGGGGCTCATCATTGGCAATTCAAGCTCTTTATCGCCAAATTTAAGGGTCGCGTTCGTCATGTATCCTCTTTCTTTCTGCGCCACCTTCGGGCGGCTGTTAACCATATTTCACCCATTGAGCGCAGCATGTGCAACTCAGGCAGAGACATCCTCCAACCGGGCCAGTGTTTCTTCCTTGCCGAGCGTGACCATCATGTCAAAAACGCTGGGCGAGACACCGCGCCCTGTCAGCGCGGCGCGAAGCGGTTGTGCCACCTTGCCGAGTTTAAGGTCCTCACCCTCGGCAAAATCGCGGATCTCCGCTTCGAGATTTTCCAGCTCCCATGTAGCATCTCGCAACCGCGAAGTCAAACGGTTCAGCATACCACGGGATACTGTATCGAGCAGCTGCGCCGCCTTGGCATCGGGCTTAAAAGGGCGGTTTCCCAGAAAGAAATAAGCCATATCAAGTAGTTCCGGTATGGTCTTGGCGCGAGCCTTTAACTGGTTCATACTGGCGATAAACACGGTTTTTTGAGCTTCCGTAAAGGCAGGGCCGTTTTGCGCTGCAACAAAAGCGGCGATTTCATTGAACAAATCAACATTATCGGCGGCGCGAATGTGCTGCCCCGACAGGTTGCCCAGTTTTTTGAAATCAAACCGCGCCGGAGACTTGCCGATCGATTTCAGGTTAAACCATTCAATCGCCTGTTCGGTGGTGAAAAACTCGTCATTGCCGTGGCTCCAGCCCAGCCGCGCCAGATAATTGCGCATCGCGGCGGCCAGATAGCCCATATCGCGGTATTCCTCGACCCCGAGCGCGCCGTGGCGTTTTGAAAGTTTTTTGCCGTCATCCCCGTGGATCATCGGCACATGGGCAAAAACCGGCACATCCCAGCCCAGCGCTTGTGCAATCAGCGTTTGCCGCGCAGCGTTGGTTAGGTGGTCGTCGCCGCGAATCACATGGGTGACGCCCATATCGTGGTCATCAACCACCACTGCCAGCATATAGGTTGGCGTGCCGTCAGAGCGCAGCAGCACAAGGTCGTCCATGGTGTTGTTTTTAAAGGTAATGCGGCCCTGCACCTGATCATCAACCACGGTTTCACCGGTTTTGGGCGCTTTCAGGCGCACCACAAAAGGCAGGTCGGGGCGGGCAATCGCGTCGCGCCACGGGCTTATAAACAGCGGCGGGCGCTTTTCGGCGCGGGCCTGTTCGCGAAAGGCCTCGATTTCGTCCTTGGTTGCATAGCACTTATAGGCAGTGCCGGCGTCCAGCATTTGTTGCGCGGCTTTCTGGTGGTGCGGCACGCGCTCAAACTGGCTAACCGCCTCGCCATCCCAATCCAGCCCCAGCCATTTCATCCCCCTGAAAATAGCCTCGGTCGCCGCGGGGGTAGAGCGCGCGCGGTCGGTATCCTCGATCCGAAGCTGAAATTCGCCGCCGTGATGGCGCGCGAACAGCCAGTTGAACAGCGCGGTGCGCGCGCCGCCAATGTGCAAATAACCGGTGGGAGAGGGCGCAAAACGGGTCACGACCTTTGCTTTCATGCCATTAGCAGACATTTGTTAACCTTTCAGAAACCATAACAGGGTGATGTTGGGGTTTTAGGGCAAGGCGCAGGGGAGAACAAGGCGTGCAATGGCTGGAGGCCCAGCGGCCAAACCTGATTCTGTGGGCACCGGTGGCGATGGCTGGCGGGGTCGGGCTATATTTTCCCTGCCGTTTGAGCCGCCCCTATGGGCCGGGCAGGCGCTTGGCGTGGCGCTGCTGGTCTGGGCGTGGTTGGCATGGCGATTCTCCGGCGTGCTGCGTTTGGTTATATTGGCGGGGTTTTTCCTAAATTTGGGTTACCTCTCGGCGGTTTATCGCAGTGCCTCG
Organism: uncultured Rhodobacterales bacterium; assembly: GCA_964462475.1. Lineage (GTDB taxonomy): Bacteria > Pseudomonadota > Alphaproteobacteria > Rhodobacterales > Rhodobacteraceae > UBA3077. The sequence goes on from CAYWXQ010000037.1 coordinate 12,715, forward strand.
GTGGCCGCGCCGGTGCTCGGCTTTCGCTATTATGGCCCGGTTGAGGGGCGGGTGATCGCGATTGACCGCTCTTCCAGCAAGGCCCTGCGCCTGACTCTTGATCGGGTCAAGCTTGATCGCGTCAGCCAACCGCCTGAAAAGATACGCATTTCGGTGTTTGGATATACGCCTGAGCGGCTAGAGCTGGGGATGCGCGTGGCGCTTGTTGCCAGCTTGTCGCCGCCCGGCGGGCCGGTTGAACCCGGCGGTTTTGATTTTCGCCGCTATGCGTGGTTTGATCGCCTTGGCGCGATTGGCTATAGCCGCAATCCGGTGCTGCAAATGCGCCCGCGCGAAAACGCTAGGCAGGGGTTGTGGCTGGCGGGGGTGCGGCGGGCGCTCTCGACTACGGTTGCCGATAGTATCGGCGGCCAAAACGGCGCTTTTGCCGCCGCGATCATTACCGGAGACCGCAGCCGGATAGACGGCGAGGTGCTGCAAACCCTGCGCGATTCGAATCTTGCGCATTTGCTGGCGATTTCGGGCCTGCATATGGGGCTGCTCACGGGGTTTGTATTTTTGCTGTTCCGGCATACGCTGGCCTTGGTGCCGCGCATGGCGCTACGGCTGCCGGTTAAAAAAATTGGGGCGGGCGCGGCGTTGCTGGCCGGTTTTGGCTATCTTTTTCTGTCGGGGGGCAGCGTGTCGACCCAGCGCGCCTTTATCATGGTGGCGGTGGTGCTGTTCGCCGTCATGCTCGACCGCCCGGCCTTTACCCTGCGCGCGGTGGCGCTGGCCGCGCTTTTGGTGCTGCTGATGCGGCCAGAATCCCTGACCGAGGCGGGGTTTCAAATGTCGTTTGCCGCCACCACCGCGCTGGTCGGGGTGTTTGAAATGCTGCGCGGCGCGCGGCCGTGGCATTGGCTAAAACAACATGTGCCGCGTCGGTTGCTGCCGTTTTTAACCCTGTTGGTGACCTCGGCGGTTGCGGGGGCGGCGACCGCGCCGTTCGCGGCCTATAGCTTTAACCAGTTTTCCAACTATGGGCTGCTGGCCAACCTTGTATCGGTGCCGCTAATGGGCCTGCTTATAATGCCCGCCGCAGTGCTGGCGCTGCTGCTAAGCCCGTTCGGGCTTGGCGCTTGGGCTTTTTGGCTTATGGGCAAAGGCGTTGGCTGGATATTGTTTGTCGCCCACTATTTTTCCGAGGGCGAAAACGCTGTCACCATGGTTCCTTCTGGCCCCGCATTGGTGTTGCCGTTGCTCGGGCTTTCGGGTTGTCTGCTGTTTTTACTGCTGGGGCGGGCGCGGCTGATCGGGCTTGCGCTTTTTGCTGTTTCGGTCATAATTTGGCTGCAAAACGAACGCCCGCTGCTTTTGGTCAACAAAAATGCCGCGCTGATTGGTTTGCGTAGCCCGGATGGCAGGGTGCTCAACAAAGACACCGCCTATAGTTTTGCCGCCAACATATGGCTCGAAAACGATGGGGATACCGCCAGCCAGCCCCAAGCCTTTGCTCGTAGCGGCATGGTGGTTACCGGTAAAACCACAACAGCGGCCCTGCCAGATGGTTGGCGGCTGGTGCTATCGCAAGAACCCGCGCTCGACAGCCAGCTTTGCCTGCCACAAACAGTATTGATCGCGCCCAAATGGGTTGATGCCCCAACCGGGGCGTGCGTGTTTATCGGCCAGGAACAGGTTAACTCCCGCGCCGGTTTTACCATTACATTCAAAGACGCCGTGCCGGTGATAACCACCACAACCCCCCGCCTGCCGCTACGCCCATGGACAAACGGCGGCGCGCCCTACATCTAACCCCCAAAACCCACGATACGATGCGGCCCCAGCAAGGGCTGCGATGCGGTTCCTGCAATACCCGACGCCTCGGCAAAAACGCGGACGCCGAGCGTAGCGAGGCCACAGCGCCGCAGCGCATTTTGCCACTTGTTGCAAAATGCACTTCCGTTGCCCGCAAAACCGCCGTTAATAAGAGCGGATCAACCCCACCAGCTTGCCCTGAATCTTGACCTGATCCTTGGTAAATACCCGGGTTTCATAGGCCGGATTGGCCGCAATCAGCTCAATCGAGCTGCCGGTCCGGTTCAGCTTTTTCAGCGTCGCTTCCTGATCATCAACCAGTGCCACCACGATATCGCCGTTATTGGCGTCAGGCTGTTCATGGATAATCACAATATCGCCAGAGTTGATCCCCGCCCCGATCATCGAATCGCCCTTGACCTCGAGCGCGTAATGCTTGCCGGTGGTGTTCAGCATCGCGCCCGGCACGCCGATAGAGCTGGAGGCGTGCTGCAAAGCCTCGATCGGGGTGCCGGCGGCAATTTTGCCCATCACCGGCAGATCAAACGCATCAACCTTTATATCGACAGAGCTGCGCGGCGCGCCCTCGATCGCCACCGGTTGCAGGTTGTTTTCCATGCTATCGGGCAGTTTGATAATCTCGATCGCCCGCGCCCGATGCGCCAACCGCCGCAAAAACCCGCGCTCTTCCAGCGCCGTAATCAGCCGGTGAATGCCGGATTTTGAGCGCAAATCAAGCGCCTCTTTCATTTCGTCGAACGAGGGCGAAACCCCCTCGGCCTGCACCCGTTTATGGATGAACTTCAACAAATCCAGTTGTTTTTTCGTAAGCATAACGCCGCCCTTGTCAGCTACAATCCTTTACGTTCTACACTTGTTCCTGATTTGTGTCAACTATAGTGTTTCGGGTTCTATTGTAAATATGCATTGGAATGCGCGTTCGAGCGTTCGGCGAGAGGCAGCGCTTTCCAATTCGTGTTTAGCCGAAGAACTAAAACAAAATGCAGCGCACCGTATCGCCGATTTCGGCTTTGGGCGCAAACGGGTCGCGGATCAGCAGCGCGTTGGAGCGCGCCATCACCGAAATCAGCGCGCTATCCTGACGGTCAGCGGGGGTGCAGTGCCCGCCTTTGACCCGCGCGCGCATATAATGCGCCCGTGGTCCGTTTTTGGGCAAAGGGGCGGTCAGGGCAAAGCTTTGCTCGGGCAGGGCAACCGCCGCCAGCCCCAGCATTTTATCAACAGCGGGGCGCAAAAACACATGGGTGCAGACCATCGACGAAACCGGATTGCCCGGCAAGCCAAACATCGGCACCCCTAAAATATGCCCTGCAATCAACGGCTTGCCTGGCCGCATGGCGATTTTATAAAAATCCAGCACCAACCCCAATTCCTCGGCCATTGGCGCGATCAAATCATAATCCCCGACCGAGGCACCGCCGATGGTCACCACCATATCGGCGCCTTCAGCCAGCTTGAACGCGGCGCGCAAGCTGGGGCGGTTATCGCGCGCAATCGGTAGCAGGCGCACAATCGCCCCCTGTGCCTCCAACTGGGCCTTGATGGCAAAATTGTTCGAGCAAATAATCTGCGTCGGGCCGGGGTTTTCGCCGGGCATGACCAGCTCGTCACCGGTGGGGATAACCGCGATCACCGGCTTGCGCGCAACCGGCACTTCGGGGATGTTCATTGCCGCCAGCAGCGCAATATCGGCAGATGATAACCGGCGCGGGGCGTCAAGCACATCACCAACCTTGAAATCGGCCCCGATGGGGCGCAGGTTCATTGCATCACCGGGGGTGTCTGACAGCACCACAATATTGCCTTCGCGGCTAACATTTTCCTGTATCACCACACGGTCGGCGCCCTCGGGCACCGCGCCGCCGGTGAATATCCGCACCGTCTCGCCCGCACCAACCGTGCCCTCGAACTGCCCGCCCGCCGGCGATTCACCAATCAGGTTAAGCCGCGCTTCAGGCTTCAGGTCTTGGGCGCGAATGGCATAACCATCCATCGCCGAGGCCCGAAACGGCGGCTGGTTACGGGTGGCGGCCATCGGTTCGGCCAGCACACGGCCGGCAGCCTCGGCCAGCGGCACGGTTTCAGCTTCAAGCACAGGGCACAGGGCAAGCACGCGGGTCAGGGCGTCGGATACAGGGGTAAGTTTCATTATTTCGCCTCGAACAGGCCGGTTTTGCCGCCGTCTTTCAGCACCAGCCGCACATCTGATATTACCATGGTTTTATCAACCGCTTTTACCATGTCGTAAACCGTCAGCGCCGCCAGGCTGACGGCGGTTAGCGCCTCCATCTCTACGCCCGTTTGGCCGGAGTTTTTAACGGTGGCGGTAATCTTTATACCGCCGTCAGCCACCACCAGATCAACCGCGACCTTGGATAGCGCCAACGGGTGGCACAGCGGAATAAGGTCGTGGGTTTTTTTGGCGGCCATAATGCCTGCCAGCCGCGCCACGCCCAGCACATCGCCCTTTTTGGCAGTGCCGCCCGCGACCATCGCCAGCGTTGCCGGTTGCATAGAGATAAACCCCTTGGCAATCGCGGTGCGGCTGGTGGTTGCCTTTGCAGACACATCCACCATATGCGCAGCACCCTTATCATCAAAATGGGTAAGATCAGACATTTAGCTCTCCAGTTTCAAAAGGGCGCGGGTGGCGGCCATCACATCGTCTTTCCGCATCAGGCTTTCACCAATCAAAAATGTGCGGGCGCGGTGGGTGGCCATATCGGCCAGATCGGCGGGGGTAAACAGGCCGGATTCCGAGATGATCAGGCG
>CAYWXQ010000038.1:0-17119 GCA_964462475.1 uncultured Rhodobacterales bacterium
GCCCGTGGCTTTCGCCCCATGTGGTGACCCGAAACAAATGGCCAAAGCTGTTCATAGACATCGCAAAACTCCTATGCCCCGTTCTAGCCCAAGCCGGTGGCAGACAAAACCCGATTCGTCACTATTGCCTGATCACAAAAACGCGGCCCCCGACACACGCCAAGGACCGCAATATACACAGATGCCCACGGGGGGCCGCGCCACCAGTCAGCTTCAGGCCAGCGAACCGTCGATCGCGATACAGGCTTCCACCAGACCGGCCACGGCGGCGGCCGATTTGTCAAACATCGCCTGCTCGTCGGTGTTGAGCTTGATTTCAACCACCTTTTCAACCCCGCCAGCGCCGATAATGGTCGGCACCCCGACATAGGTGTTTTTCAGCCCATAGGCATCTTTAACATGGGCCGCGCAGGGCAGCAGGCGTTTCTGGTCGCCCAGATAAGCCTCGGCCATTTGGATGGCAGAAGCGGCAGGCGCGTAAAACGCCGAGCCGGTTTTTAGCAGGCCAACAATTTCGGCGCCGCCATCACGGGTGCGCTGGATAATGGCATCAAGCTTTTCCTGCGTGGTCCAGCCCATTTCAATCAGGTCGGGCAGCGGAATGCCGGCAACGGTTGAATAGCGCGCCAGCGGCACCATGGTATCGCCGTGGCCGCCCAGCACAAAGGCGGTGACGTCTTTGACAGAAACATCGAGCTCGTCGGCCAGAAAATGGCGGAAACGGGCGCTGTCCAGCACACCGGCCATGCCGCAGACCTTGTTATGGGGCAGGCCCGAAAATTCGCGTAGCGCCCAGACCATGGCGTCAAGCGGGTTGGTGATGCAGATCACAAACGCATCGGGGGCATGGGCGGCAATGCCCTCGCCAACCGATTTCATCACCTTCAGGTTGATACCCAGCAAATCATCGCGGCTCATGCCGGGCTTGCGGGCGACACCGGCGGTCACGATACACACATCGGCACCGGCGATTGCGGCATAATCATTGGCCCCGCTCATGGCGGCGTCATAGCGGTCAACCGGCGCGCTCTCGGCGATATCCAGTGCCTTGCCTTGCGGAATGCCCTCGGCAATGTCGAACAAGACAACATCGCCCAGTTCCTTCATTGCAGCCAAATGTGCCAAGGTCCCGCCAATTTGTCCGGCCCCGATCAGGGCGATTTTTGCGCGTGCCATTGTATACTCTCCTGGAATTCTGTGAGTTTCATTGATTTCGCCCCCTGCATTATCCCTAAATCCGATTCTCTGCAAGGCTATGATGACTGACAAAAACACTTGTTTTTACCCGTAAGCCGGTTAAGCTGTTGCACCGCACCATAGTTAACGAGGCCCGCCATGACCCACCCTTATCGCTCGGTTCTATACCTGCCCGGCTCACGCGCGCGCGTGCTGGAAAAGGCAAAAACCCTGCCCAGCGACGCGCTGATCTTTGATCTGGAAGACGCGGTGGCCCCCGAAGACAAGGTCGCGGCGCGCAATCTGGTGTGTGAAATGGTGCAGCGCGGTTACGGGGCGCGCCAGCGCTTGATCCGCATCAATGCGCTTGAAACCGCTTGGGGCGAGGCCGATCTGAGTGCTGCGATTGCCGCCGAGCCAGACGGCATATTGCTGCCCAAGGTCAGCAGCGCCGCCGAGCTTCTGGCGATCGCGCCGCGCCTGAAAGGCAACACCCGCCTTTGGGCAATGATGGAAACCCCGCTGGGTATATTGAATGCGGCAGAAATTGCTGCCAGCACGCCGATGCTGGCCGGTTTTGTGATTGGCACCAATGATCTGGTAAAAGAGCTTTTCGCCAGCCACACCCCAGATCGCGCGCCGGTGATGACCGCGCTGTCGCTTTGCGTGCTGGCCGCGCGAGCGCACGGGCTGGTGTGTATAGACGGCGTTTATAACGCCTTCAAAGACGAGGACGGCCTGCGCGCCGAGTGCGAACAGGGTCTGGCGATGGGGTTTGACGGCAAAAGCCTGATCCACCCCGCACAACTTAACGTGACCAACACGGTATTTGCGCCTGATACCGCGGCGCTGGAACTGGCAAAACGCTATATTGAGGCCTTTGAGAGTGCCTCGGGCGTGGCGGTGGTTGATGGCAAAATAGTCGAAAACCTGCATGTCGAAAATGCCGTGCGTTTGCTGGCCAAGGCCGATATAATCACCAAAATGAACAAATAGGGGAAAACCATGAACTTACTTATAGCCGGGCTTGTGCTTTGGTCTGCGGGCCACTTTTTTATGCGGCTGGCACCCAATATGCGCAAAGGCATGAACGAAAAACTCGGGGTAATGGGCGGCAAGGCGGTGATGGGGCTGGTGCTGCTGGCCGCCGTTGTGATGGTGGTCAAAGGCTACAGGGCCGCACCGGTTGACCCCGCCTATGACCCGCCTTTCTGGGGTAAATACCTCACATCCTTGCTGATGGTGGTTTCTGTCGCGCTGGTCGGCATGGGCAAAACCAAGGGTCGGGCGCGCACATGGCTGCGCAACCCGATGCTGTGGGGCGCGGTTGTGTGGTCGGGCGCCCATCTTTTGGCCAATGGCGATGTTGCCTCGGTGGTGCTGTTTGGCGGCATCGGGCTGTGGGCGCTGGCACAAATTACCCTGATCAACACGCTTGGCGGCAAGTGGGACCGCCCCGCCCCCGGCCCGATATCTGGTGATATCAAATGGCTGGTGATCACGGTGGTTGTTTTCGTGGCGATCGTCGCCATTCACACATGGATCGGCCCCGCGCCGTTTGGAGGCTGATATGCTGGCATACAGACTACTGACCGAGGATGACACATCTGCCTTTTGCCACAAGGTTTCAGCGGCGCTGGCCAAGGGCTGGTCGCTGCAGGGCGACCCACAAATGACCTATGACGCGGGGCGCGGCGTGGTGCGCTGTGCCCAAGCGGTGGTTAAGGAGTATGACGGTGACTATGCGCCTGACATGAAGCTGGGGCAGGTATGAGCAAAACACGCGCGGGGTATTTTTTTGAGGATTACACCTTGGGACAGGTGTTTAACCACGCCACCCCGCGCACCATATCAGGGGGCGAGCGCGCGCTATATACCGCGCTCTACCCCAGCCGCTTCGCGCTTTATTCAAGTGACGAATTTGCCCGCAGTTGCGGGCTGAAAGCAAGCCCGATCGAGGATCTGGCGGCGTTTCACATAGTATTTGGCAAAACCGTGCCCGATATATCGCTGAACGCCGTGGCCAATCTGGGCTATGCCGAGTGCCGTTTTTTGCAGCCGGTTTACGTTGGTGACACCCTGCGCACCCGCTCTGAAATCATCGGGCTGAAGCAAAACTCCAGCGGCAAAACCGGGGTTGTGTGGGTGCGCTCGACAGGGCTGAACCAGCGCAATGAACCGGTGCTGGAATATGTGCGCTGGGTGATGGTGAAAAAGCGCGACATCACGGCACCCGCGCCAAAAACCGTAATCCCGCCCCTGAAACCGGCACTGGCGGCGGCTGACCTGCCCCTTCCGGCCGATCTGGATTTTGGCAGCTACGATTTTTCGCTCGCGGGTGAAAAACACCGGTTGAATGACTATGAAACTGGCGAGGAAATCGACCATATTGACGGCGTAACCATTGAAGAAGCCGAACATATGCTAGCGACCCGCCTATGGCAAAACACCGCCAAGGTTCATTTTGACAGCAGCCAGCGGCCCGATGGCAAGCGGCTGATCTATGGCGGCCATGTTATTTCGATGGCCCGCGCGCTCAGCTTCAACGGCCTTGCCAATGCGCAAATGATCGTGGCGATCAACGCTGGCAGCCATACCAACCCGTGTTTCGCGGGTAATACGGTGCGGGCGCGCTCAACCGTTCTTGACACGGCCGAGATTGGCGGTATCGGCGCGATTCGTTTGCAACTGCAAGCCTATACCGGCGAGGCGGGTCAAAGCCTTAAAAATATAAACGGCAAACCGCCGCCGCATCTATTGCTCGACCTTGATTTATGGGTGTTGATGCCGATTTAACCCCGACCTAAAGGTTATCGGCGCCGAGCGCAGCGAGGCCACCGCCGGAGGCAAACCGTTTTTCAACTTGTTGAAAAATGTGCCTTTTTCGACGGGGGGTTTACCCCCCTGAGGGAAAGGCAGGCCGGTTGACGTTAAGCGCGGTGTTGCGAAAATACAAAACCGTTCTGCCAGCCAAAGCCGGGCTCTCCCGCCCGTCGGCGTCGTGTTGCTGCGCAACAAGCCCCCTCCCGTTGGGCGTGGCCTCGCTGCGCTCGGCAGGGCACGTTGATATGTGATCACTTAATTTTTTTTTGTGATCACATACTGTGCGAAGCTATCACAATTTAAATAGTTCCGGTGTCCACCCCCCGAATTAACTTGCCCGTAAGCCTATTTTGCGTAAACCTGCGGCAAAACAGACTCATGCCGCGCCGTGAGCCGATAAAATGTCAGGAGATAACAATGGCAGATGTGAACCGGGGCGATCGCCCGCTATCCCCCCATCTATCCATTTACCGGCCGCTTTACACGATGATCCTGTCGATCACCCACCGGATCACCGGGGTCGGGATGGCGCTCAGCCTCTCGCTGATCACATGGTGGTTTTTGTCGCTAGCAATCGGGCAAAGCTATTTCGACGTCGCCAATGCCATGCTTTCATCTGTTGTTGGCGGCTTTGTCCTTATTGTCTCGCTCTGGGCCTTGTCTTTTCATTTCTGCAACGGCATCCGGCATTTGTTCTGGGATACCGGCAAGGGGTTCGAGCTGGAAACAGCGTGGCGTTCAGGCCTTGCGGTATTGGCGGGGTCGGTGGTGTTGACGGTATTGGTGCTTTTGGTCGCACAGGGGGTATTTTGATGCGGTTTCAAACGGATAGACAACGGGTAGAGGGCCTGGGCTCGGCCAAGGACGGCACTACAGAGTGGTGGCGGCAGCGGGTTAGTGCGGTGGCATTGCTGCCGCTGGTGGCGTTGTTTGTGTTTCCGCTGGCGCGGGCCATTGGCGCAGATTACGACGCGGTGCGGGCGATTTACCAAAACCCGTTCAACGCCATTGTCGCGGTGCTGTTTTTTATCACCATCATGGCCCATCTGCGCCAAGGCCTGCAGGAGGTGATCGTTGACTATGTGCATGGCAAGGCGGCGCTGACCACCGCGCTGCTGGCCAACACAATGTTTACCGCGCTGATCGGCGTGATCGGCGTTTTTTCAGTCGCCAAAATCGCGTTTGGCGGTTGAGTTAGGAAGTTTAATATGTCTGCATATGAAATTATTGAACACGATTATGATGTGGTGGTGGTTGGCGCTGGTGGTGCTGGCTTGCGGGCCACGCTCGGCATGGCCGAACAAGGGCTTAAAACCGCCTGCGTGACCAAGGTGTTCCCCACCCGCTCTCACACCGTGGCGGCGCAGGGCGGCATTGCAGCCAGCCTTGGCAACATTGCCCCCGATAGCTGGCAGTGGCATATGTATGACACCGTAAAAGGCTCTGACTGGCTGGGCGACAATGACACGATCGAATATGTCACCCGCGAAGCCCCGCGTGCGGTTTATGAGCTCGAGCATTACGGCCTGCCCTTTAGCCGCACCGAGGAGGGCAAAATTTATCAGCGACCGTTTGGCGGCCATACCACCGACTACGGCGAGGGCGTGCCGGTTCCGCGCGCCTGTGCCGCCGCCGACCGCACCGGTCACGCTATGCTGCACACGCTTTATGGCCAAGCCGTAAAGCACAATGCCGAATTTTTTGTTGAATATTTCGCGCTCGATCTACTGATGAATGATGATGGCCGCTGTAGCGGGATTATCGCCTGGAAGCTGGATGACGGCACCATCCATCGCTTTAACGCCAAGATGGTGGTTATGGCCACGGGCGGTGCCGGGCGCACCTATTTCAGCTGCACATCGGCCCATACTTGCACCGGCGATGGTGGTGGCATGGTGGTGCGTGCAGGCCTGCCGATGCAGGATATGGAGTTCGTTCAGTTTCACCCGACCGGCATTTACGGCATGGGCGCGCTGATCACCGAAGGGGTGCGCGGCGAAGGCGGGTTTTTGACCAACTCTGAAGGCGAGCGCTTTATGGAACGCTATGCGCCTACGTTCAAAGACCTTGCCAGCCGTGATGTGGTTAGCCGCTGCATGACCATCGAAATCAACGAGGGCCGCGGCGTTGGTCCGCTGAAAGACCATATTTATCTGAACCTTTCGCACTTGCCCGAAGAGGCTATTTTTGAGCGCCTGCCCGGTATTGCCGAAAGCGCGCGGGTGTTTGCCGGGGTCGATGTGACCAAAGAGCCGATTCCGGTTTTGCCAACGGCGCATTATAATATGGGCGGCATTCCAACCAATTATTGGGGCGAGGTTCTGAACCCGACCGCGAAAAACCCTGACGCCACAGTCCCGGGCCTGATGGCAGCCGGCGAGTCCGCCAGCGCCTCTTTGCACGGGGCCAACCGGCTTGGCACAAATTCGCTGCTTGATCTTGTGGTGCTTGGCCGGGCGACCGCCGTTCGCACCGGCGAGGTGCTGGAGCGCAGCACCCCCATCAAGCGCGCATCGCAAGACAAGGTTGACGCAATAATGAAGCGGTTTGACCGCATCCGCCACGCCGACGGTAAAACCCCGACCGCTGAAATACGCCTGAATATGCAGCGCGCCATGCAGAAAGACGCTGCGGTATTTCGCACTGGAGAAACGCTGGAAGCCGGCCGCAAAGAGCTGGACGCGATCTGGCAAACCCTGAAAAATGATGTGCAGGTTTCGGATCGCTCGCTGATCTGGAACACCGACCTGATGGAGACGCTTGAGCTGGAAAACCTGATGGCCAATGCGCTGACCATCATAAACGGCGCGGCCGCCCGGCCCGAAACCCGTGGGGCCCATGCCCGAGAGGACTTCCCCGATCGTGCCGACAAGGATTGGCGGATACACACATTGGCAAAAGTCGATCCAGATGGCAAGGTGTCGCTATCTTACCGTCCCGTTCATGATACCCCGTTAACATCTTTTGAGGATGGCGGCGTGGACATGAAGAAATTCGCCCCGAAAAAACGGGTGTATTAACCTGAGGGAGCTTGTCATGAAACGTCTTTTTATTGGCTTGGTGGTTTTTGTTACCGCGTGCACACCTACGCTGGTGCAAATGACCCGCGCTGAAGCCGTGGCCACCTGCCAAGCGCAGGCCGACGAGGCCGCGCAGGTGGTTTCGGGCAATGCCACTGTCGGGGTTAACTCGCAAACAGGCACGTCTTTTGGTCTTGGGCTCAACATAAACCTGACACCGAAACCACGGGCGCAAACCTTTGAGGCCTGCATGACTGAACTGGCCGCCAATGGCCAAATAGCGGAGGGGATATAGATGAAAAAGACAGCCTTGCTTTTAGCGGCTCTGGTGCTGGGCGGATGCACGGTCAACGGTGTCACGCTTGACCCCAACCGCGCCACCCCCGCCATCGCGCCGGATTACCTGCAATTAACGCCTGACGAGCAAAATATCTGGGCCACGTTGACCGATGCCCAACGCCAAAACGCGATTCCCTTTATCACCAATGGCGGCACGCTGGTTTCTTCTCTCGGAGCACAATAAAAATGGTTGAGTTCACCCTACCAAAAAATTCGCGCATGAAAGCGGGCAAAATATGGCCCAAGCCTGCGGGCAAAGACGTGCGCGCGGTTAAAATTTACCGCTATGACCCGGATTCGGGCGACAACCCGCGGATTGACACTTATTATATCGACGTCAAAGATTGCGGCCCGATGGTGCTGGATGCGCTGATCAAGATCAAATCCGAGGTCGACGCAACCCTGAGCTTCCGTCGTTCGTGCCGCGAGGGTATTTGCGGCTCTTGTGCCATGAATATCGACGGCATCAACACCTTGGCCTGCTTGCAGGGGATTGGCGACATCAAAGGCGATATCAAAATTTACCCCCTGCCGCACATGCCTGTGGTAAAAGATATTATCCCTGATCTTACGCATTTTTACGCCCAGCATGCCAGCATTATGCCGTGGCTGGAAACCAAAACCAACCGCCCCGCCAAAGAGTGGAAGCAAAGCATCGAAGACCGCAAAAAGCTCGACGGGCTGTATGAATGCGTGATGTGTGCCAGTTGCTCGACCAGCTGCCCGAGCTATTGGTGGAACGGCGACCGCTATCTTGGGCCGGCCGCCCTGCTGCACGCCTATCGCTGGATCATCGACAGCCGCGACGAGGCCACCGGCGAACGGCTGGATAACCTTGAAGACCCCTTCAAGCTATATCGCTGCCACACGATCATGAACTGCTCGCGCAGCTGCCCCAAAGGGTTGAACCCCGCCAAGGCCATCGCCGAGATCAAAAAAATGATGATTGCCCGCAAGGTCTGACCAAGGGCCAATGCCAACTTCGCCGGGCGGCCACGGCAGCGCGGCGCGTTTACATACCGGTGCTTTTCCGTAGCGTGCTACAGCAGGCCAGCAAGGCAGGCGATGCGCCGGACGACGTGTGATGCGCCTATTGGGTTGCGGCAACCTGAACCGGCGCGGTGGCGGCACCTATATCCATTACCCACCACAGCTTGCCGCTGTCTTCCTGGTACCAGCCCAGCCCCATATGGGTGGCATCGGGGTTTTGCATGGCAGCGCGCGCCCGCGGGTCCGCAACCCATGCCTGAAAAATCTCGACATTGGTCATAAAGGTTTCGGCCACATTTTCGCTGGTGATCAGCCCGCTAAACCCGGCCCGCCCCGCGCGGGTTTGTGGCGACGAACGGTCAGAGCCAAAGTTCCAAGCCCGCAGCTGGCTGGCCATGTCGCGGGCATGGGTGTCGGCGGCGGCGGTCAGCGCGGCCGACAGGGTAACGGGCGGTGCGCCAACCTCGGCGCGCACCGCGTTTACCAGATCAAGCTGGTTAAGCCTGATCGCATCGGCCTGCCGCGCGGTTATCATGTTAACCCCGTTATCCCCGGTTAAAGCACAGCCCGAAAGCCCGAGGGCAGCCACAAGAAAAACAACAACCATGCGCAGCATATCTTAACTCCAAATTTATGTTCAAAAGCCTGATAGCGCGTTTTGTTGCCGGTTACAAATGCCAAGCGCGGGCATTGACACTGTTGTGAATTGCAAATCCGCGCCGCAGGGATTAAATTGCCCACTGTGTAGCTATAAGCGAGTGTAGACCATGACCGATAACCGCAAAAACATTTCCCGGCGCCAGTTTGGCAAGGGGTTAATTGTGATCGGGGCGATGACCCCGATGTTATCGCCAACCCTGCTGCGCGCGCAGGCGGCACCAGCAACGGCAACCACCGGTCCGCAATTTGTGTCGTCCAGCTATGGCGCCAAGCGCTGGCAAGATTATTTCAGCACCCGCCGCAACGGGGTTATTGTTTCAGACACCGTTGAGCGCGTGCTGCATTTCTGGTCGCAAGACGGCGAAACCTATCTGATCTTTCCGACCTCGGTGCCCCTGACCGAAGAGCTGACCCGCCGCGGCCGCACCCGCATTGTGCGCAAGGTCGTCGGCCCGGAATGGCGGCCCACCGCCAATATGCTAAAACGCGACCCCGAGCTGCCGCGCTATGTTGGCCCCGGCCCGCAAAACCCGCTGGGCACCCACGCGCTTTATTTAAGCTGGCAATATTACCGCATTCACGGCACCAACGACACGCGAAAAATCGGGCGGCAGGCCTCAAACGGCTGTATCGGGCTTTATAACGAAGATATCAAAGTGCTGTTTGGCCTCACCAAAGTCGGCACACAGGTAATCCTGATCTAGCGCAAGATATTCATTAAATACTTTCGCCATCCAACACCAAAATCGCCAGCCTCTCGTTGGGGGTGCAGTTTTTACTTGCGCTAATGCACAGTTAACGCGATATTAAGACCGTGTTCGTCCGCGCCATGCGCGCGGTCTATTTTTAATTAGTATTGAAAGAGGCAATAATGAAAAAAGTATTCGCTACCGCCGCTGCCCTGCTCAGCGCATCGACCGCATTTGCCGGCTCCATAGCCTTTGAAGCACCGCAATCAGTGACGATTGACGAAAACGTCAGCATGGGCGGTTCGGGCGCATGGATCATCCCGCTGGTTATTGTTGCTGTGCTGGCATTGGCGCTTTCCCAAAAGGTCCCGGAATAAAACCCAAGACCGACGTTAACCCAATTAACTGATTGTGGAGGAAAACATGAAACAAAATCTATTGGCATTCGGGGCGCTTGTCGCCAGTGCAACATCGTCTTTTGCCGGCAGCATTGCCTATATCCCGCCCGAGGTGACCGCGATCGAGGAGCCCTCGCGCATGGGCGGCTCGGGGGCGTGGATCATCCCGCTGGTAATCGCGTCGGTGCTTTTTTTGGCGTTCTTTAAGCCCAATCAGAGTAACCCGAACCAGATTGCCGACGCTCAGTTATAATAGGCCTGAATTGACGGGCAGCCGTTTTAAATAATACCACCAACATCGGGCGCCTTCGGGCGCCCTTTTTAGTCGGTATACGGCTCTAGAATATCGATCTCGACCATGCCCTGATCGGGGCCCAGCCATTGGGCCGAGCGCAAAATGTTGCCATCGGACTCAACCAGATGGGTGTTGGTAAACTGCACCCCGTCACCGCTACACTGGCCTTGAATGATGGTGGTTTCGAAGGTTTTATCAAGCAGTTCCAGCGTAAAACCCGGCCCCTTGATAAAACGACAGCTTACCGAAATAACCTGTCCGCCCGGGGTATCGCCGGTAAAGCGGTAGTCGCGGGTGACGCGTGCGGGCCAGCTTTCGGGCGGGGTGGGTTGCGTAACCGGATCGCCGGCGTCGCTGCGCAGTGACAGCAGGTCGTAACCGATGGCGCGGCTGGCGGTTATCAGGCTGCCGTTCAGGGTCATGGTTTGTTGCAGTTGCGAGGCAAAAGTGACGTAATTGTCATTGACCGAGCGCGCATAAAGCATCACGCCTTTGGTATCATCCCCGACCCGGGCGCGAATGATCGCCAACCCGGTATCCTTGATCTTTTGAAAGGTCACCACGATGGGCGGGCGGGCGGCGGCAATGGCTTCGGCCTCGGCGGCGGCGCGCTTGGCCCCCGGTTTTACCTTTTGCCAGATCGCCGAAACCACGGGGTTGCTGCCGCCGCCACTGGTGCAGGCCGATACCCCCATTACCAAAGCCAGCGCGCCAAGGGCTTTTTTCATTGCCAATAGGCCCCCCAGGTCTCGTATAGGTCGGTGGTGTCGTTGCCGCGAATGGTCGGGTAAAGCCGGTTGGCGATGTTCAGCCGCGCGCCGCCATCATTGCCGTAACCCGCCAGGCTAACCGTGGTCGCCGAGCGGCTTTCAAACGGCAAGGTCCAGTCAAACGGAATGCTCAGGCTGATGCCTTTGTCAAAGTTGCCGTCGCCGAAATCGGCAAAGCTTACATCGGTCAGGGTCATATAGGCAGAGACCTCCCAGCCATTGGTAAAGCGCCGCGACAGGCTAAAGGTCGCGCCCCAGTCACCGGCCAGATAGCGGCCAACATCAACCTGCGCTTCAAGGCCCTTGAAGCCGGTATTCCAGTAAACGCTGGCAAAGCCGGTTACGGTTTGATAGGCCTGAAAACCGAGCATGTTATCAAAATCGCGCTGTTTGACATAGGCAATATTGGCGCCTAGCCCCCAATTTTGCGTGGCCGGTTTCCATAAAATCTCGGCATCGACGCCGCCGAACATCCGCTCTAGATAGCCCGCCGAAACCCGGCCATAAACGCTGGGGGCAAGCTTGAACTGGTAATCCGCTGTCAGCCGGTCAACCACCGGGCCGGTGTTGTTGTAACGCCCGCTATCAGAGCGCACATGCGCAATCGGGCTTGTTGAGGGGCCGGCGCTGTTGCCGATATTGCCGAGTATTTTCTGGGTTACCGACAGGTTCAGGCCAAAGGCCCGCGACAGCCGGTATTGCGCCTTGGCGGCGAGCAGCACGTCGATCTCGCCAATGCCGCCAGCGCTAAACAGGTTAACCGGAATTACCGGGCTAAGCCCCCAGCTGAACTTTGGATAGCTGTCGGGCCGCCACACCCCGTCGCCGGCAATGTTGTTGGGGGCCGAGCTGAACCCGGTGCTGGCAAAGCTGTCGGGCCCGGCATTGGGCCGGTCGACCTGTGCCTCAAGATCGGCGCGGTTGATCTCGATGGTGGTGGTCGGCAGGCCGCCCGCCATCAGGGTTATGCGAAACACCTCGATCGAGGGCGGGGTAGAGCCCGCCAGAACCCGCGCCAGCCGCCCCACCGCCATTGGCTGGCGTGAATAACGGGTGTTGTCGATGTAAAGCGCCAGCGTGGTGCCGGTGATCAGGCCTTCTTGCACGATAATCCCGTCTTGGGCCAGCGCTTTGGCCAGAAGCTCGACCATTTTGCGGCGCACCACCGGCAGGGCGGCCCAGCCGGTATCGCGGCTGTAACCGGCAGGGCGGGCGTTTACCGGGGCCGGGCCAACGCCCAGATCTTGCGGGGTGATCGGCTGGTCGGGGTTGCCCGAAAAGCTAAGCCGAAACCCGAATTCGGCGCCATAATTATAGTAGGCCCCGAAAGAAACACGGTTGCCCAGCCGGTATTCGGCCCCCAGATTAAACGGAGAATTACGGGTGAAACTGCCGAAAACCTGCTCGCCGGTATAAGCGTCGGACGAATATTCGGCCTTTAGGGTCAGATTTTTGATCGGGGTTTGCCACTCTACCCCGCCAAACAGCGCGGCATTACCGGCGAACATATGGTCAAACCCGAGGCTGTTATCGACCGGCGGCCGGGTGCCGGTCGCCAGCACCGGGTTAAACGAGCCAAGCCGCCCCCAGCCAAGCCCAGCCGAAACCCGCAGGTTTTGCCCGATGGTTTTGCTGGCGACGATAAATTCAGACGCGGTCGGCCCGTTCGACAGAAAATCACGAAAGCCGACGGCGATGGCGGGGCGGATATCGCCCTCGCGCAGCAGCCGGAACTTGAGGTCAAGCGCGTTGTCGGCGAAACCAACGCCCGGCGCCGTCCAGTCATTTAGGCTAACAATGCGGGCGGTGGCCTCGATATTGGGCAAAAGCTGAAAATTAAGCGCACCGCCGCTGCTGGTGCCATTGCCAAAAAACGTCCAGCTGGTTTGGCCATCGGGCTGCATGACGGCGTTGGGCATGTCGATAATACCGATCGACCCGGAATTGCCAAAACCGGGGGTGATGCTTTGTGCAAGTACACCTTGGGCAGCCACGCTTACCAGCGCGCTGCCAACGATCAGCCGAAAACCAAAAGACATATTACCCCTCACCGAATCTAGCTTGCATCTATCCTGCTTAATGATCTCTTTTTTAGCCTGATTCCCCGCGCGGGGCGAGATGATTCGGCATTAACGGGCGGGGGGGTGCGCAAGCAGGGCTTCAAGGCCCGATTTATAGTCGGGGTAGCGCAGTTTTACCCCAAGTTCACGCGTGATACGGGCGTTGGAAACCTTTTTGGATTCGGCGTAAAAACTGCGCGCCATCGGGGTTAGATCGGCGGTATCAAAGTCAAGCGCAGGAGGCATTGGCAGGCCCAGCAACGTGGCAGCATAGCCGATCACATCTTGCGGCGGGGCGGGGTCGTTATCACAAACATTGTAAATTTGGCCGGGGTTGGGGCGTGTGATAGAGGCCGCAATCGCTTGGGCAATATCCGCGACATGAATACGGCTAAATACTTGATTATCCTTGATGATACGTCGTGCGGTGCCGCTGCGAACCTTGGCAAACGGGCCGCGCCCGGGGCCGTAAATACCCGCCAGCCGAAATATATGCACAGGAAGCGCGCGGGATTTATGCAGCGCCATCCACTGGTTTTCAGCATACACGCGGTGGGTGCCACGGGTGGTGGCAGGGGTTAGCGGCGTGGTCTCGTCAACCCAGTTGCCGCCGTGGTCGCCATAAACACCGGTGGTCGAAAGATAGCCAAGCCAAGCCGGTTTGGCGGCCAGAATTTCGGCTTCAAGGCCGGCCAGAAACGGGTCACCGTTTTTGTCGGGGGCGGCGCAGGCCAGAATGTGGCTGGCCCCGTCAAGCGTTGCAGAAATGTCACTGCCCGGCCATTGCAACAGCCCGTTTTCGCCGGTGCGGCTGGTGCCGCGCACTTCCCAGCCCAACGCCCGCATATGGTCAGCGACCACGCGGCCGGTATAGCCCATGCCCAGTATTAACAGTTTCATGATAGCCTCTCCAATGCCCAGATTGCCGCGTCTTTTAGCGTATCGTCGGGGTCGCTGGCCAGCGGGCGCGCCGCCGCCGCCAGCTTTTTGTCGCCCGAATTGCCGATGGCATAAAGCACGTTGCGGATAAAACTGTTACGGCCGATGCGCTTGATCGGCGAGCCGGCGAAGACCTCGCGAAAATCGCTATCATCCAGCGCGACAAGGTGTTCGAGCTTGGGGCAGCAGAGCTCGATACGCGCCCAATAATTGGCGTCGCGCGAGGCTTGGGCGAATTTGTTCCACGGGCAGGCTGCCAGACAATCATCGCAGCCATAGATCCGGTTGCCCATTTTGGCGCGCAAATCAGGCGCGATCGGGCCTTTTTGCTCGATCGTCAGGTATGAAATGCATTTGCGCGGGTCCAGCCGGTAGGGGGCGACAAAGGCCGCGGTCGGGCAGGCGTCAAGGCAGGCGTGGCAATTGCCGCAATGGTCGGGCTCGGCTTGGTCTTTGGGCAGGTCAAGCGTGGTGAAAATCGCGCCCAAAAAGAACCAGTTGCCAAGGGTGCGGCTGACGACATTGGTATGCTTGCCCTGCCAGCCCAGCCCTGCCGCTTGTGCCAGCGGTTTTTCCATCACCGGGGCGGTGTCAACAAACACCTTTATCTCGCAGGGGTGTTGGTCGATCAGCCAGCGGCCCAGCCGTTTAAGGCGTTTTTTAAGCGGGTCGTGGTAGTCTTTGTTGCGGGCATAGACAGAAATATTACCGCGATCGCGCATCGACAAAAGCCGCAGCGGGTCGCCCTCGGGGCCATAGTTTTCGGCCAGCATGATCACCGATTTTGCGGCAGGCCAAAGCGCGGTTGGGCTGCCGCGCCATTCGGCCCGCTTTTCCATCCAGCCCATATCGCCGTGCAGCCCGGCTTTTAGAAAAGCGTCGAGCCTTTGGGCGGTTTCGGGCATGGCATCAGGGGCGCAAATGCCGATATCGCAAAAGCCGACCTCAAGCGCCTGTTGCCGCAGCCTGATCGCCAGCGCCTGCACCTAAAAATCCAGATCGCTATAATGGTCGGGGGGCACAAATCCGGTTACCTGATCGGTCAACAACGCGCGAAACGCGGGGCGGGATTTGATGCGGGCATACCAATCCTTGACGTTTTTATTGCGGAGCCAGTCGACATCGTTGACATAATCGAGCGTGGACAGATGCGCGGCGGCGGTGAAATCGGCGATGCTCATGGCGCTGCCCGCCAGCCAATCACGGCTTTCCAGCAGCCAGCCCATGTAATCAAGGTGGTATTTTATGTTTTTACTGCCGGCTTTAATTTTACTGCTATCGGGGTAACCGCTGCCCATCAGCTTTTTGTTGATGCGTTCATAGACCAGATTGGCGGTGACCTCGTGGTGGAATTTATCGTCAAACCAGCCTTGCAGGCGGCGGGCCTCGGCGCGGGCGGCGGGGTCTTTGGGTAAAAGTGCGGGGGTTGGGTGGGTTTCCTCAAGGTATTCGAATATCGCGGCGGATTCGCCCAGCACAAAGCCGCCATTGCGCAGCACCGGCACCTTGCCTGCGGGGTTGAGGCGTAAAAAATCGAGGCGTTTTTCCCAGTATTTTTCCTCGACCAGCTCGACGTCGATCTTTTTTTCGGCCAGCACCAGCCGGATTTTGCGGCAAAAGGGTGACAGTGGTTGGTGGTAAAGGCGCAGCATGTTGGCTCCAATAATTCGGTTTAGAACTAATGGCGGTTTTGCGAGAAATTTTCAAGGGGGGCCAGAGGCAAATGCGGGATGCCTCCGGCGGGAGTATTTGGAAAAGAATGAAGCCTAGGCGCTTTTTTGTTTTGTGTCATCGCTAAGCGGTTGCGGTAGGCGGGTGAGCATTTCTTTGGGGCAGATTTGCTTGAACCTTGGTTGCATGCGCTCCCAGTTGCGCAGCATTTCTGCGGCCAGTGGTGAGCCGGTTTCGCGTTCGTGCTGGGTGATCAGGGCTAAAAGCTCGCCCTCCCAATAGCTGGATTTAAGCGGCTGGCAGATCACGGTTTCATCGTTCATGCGGGTCTCGAAACTGCCGTCTGGGTCGTAAACATAGGCCATGCCGCCGGTCATGCCCGCGCCAAAGTTATCGCCGACAGGGCCGAGAATGACGGTCATGCCGCCGGTCATGTATTCACAGCCGTTGGAGCCGCAGCCCTCTACCACCACTTTTGCGCCCGAATTGCGCACGCAAAAGCGCTCGCCGGCGCGGCCATTGGCGAACAGTTTGCCATCGGTCGCGCCGTAAAGCACGGTGTTGCCGATGATGGTGTTTTCAGCCGCGACCAGCCCGCAATTGAGCGGCGGGCGCACCACGATGGTGCCGCCTGACAGCCCCTTGCCAACGTAGTCATTGGCATCGCCCGAGACCTCTATTTTTAGCCCCGGCACCGCGAACGCGCCCAGGCTTTGGCCCGCAGAGCCGGTGAGTTTGATGCTGAGATGGTTTTCTTGCAAATCATTGTTCATACCGAAACGTTTGACAATATGGCTGGACACCCGCGCCCCGATGGTGCGGTGGGTGTTTTGCACCGCATAGGAAAGCTGCATTTTTTCGCCATCCTTGAAAAACGGGTCGGCGTCGCGCAGAATTAACGCGTCCAGCGTGTCGGGCACGAACTGGCGTTCGCGGTTGCGGTCGTAATCAATATTGTGGCCCTCGTCGACGCTGATCAGCATCGGGTTGAGGTCAAGATCATCGAGGTGCTCGGACCCGCGTGAAACCTGTGACAGCAAATCAGCCCGCCCGATGACCTCGTTTAGTGAGCGCGCGCCGATGCTGGCCAGCACCTCGCGGACCTCTTGGGCGTAAAACGTGATCAGGTTAACCACCTTGTCAGCGGTGCCGGTGAACTTTGCGCGCAGGCGCTCGTCTTGCACGCAAATGCCCACGGGGCAGGTGTTTGACTGGCACTGCCGCACCATAATACAACCCATCGAGATCAGGGCGGCGGTGCCGATGCCGAACTCCTCGGCCCCCATCAT
>CAYWXQ010000039.1:0-1297 GCA_964462475.1 uncultured Rhodobacterales bacterium
GCCCGAATGGTCCATGGCGCGAAACGCCTGATCGCGCAGGTTTTCCCAGATCACCTTTTGGGCGTCGGGGTTTTTGGCCATTACGCGCTCAAACACCTTGGGCGACAGGCGGCAAACATCAACCTTGCCCAGCGCGATCAGCGCGCCGCGATTGCGGTTGGAGATATTGCGCAAATCAATGATATCACCGCGCATGAACAGCGCCGCGATGCTTTTGCGGCCGTCCTGCAACAGATGTTGCATGCTCAGCACGCCGCTATCTATTGCCACAATTGGCCAGTGCGCCAGCGCCTCGCCCTCTAGCGAGTCGCCGCGCTTCATGCTTAAGGTGCGGGATTTGTCCGAAAGCGAATCCAGTTCGTCATCATCCAGCTGGGCGCAAAAAAGCTGGCCATCCGCGTATAGCGAACAATGCCTGCACTTGTCTTTCACAGTCGAATCCTTCATCTCGCCCCCCTTGTTTTTATCATATGGTAGCTCGGCGCCTATTTGATAAGGCATTGGTCAGGGCAAATATTGATCGAGATCAACCAACGCGCAATTAGCAACAATGTTTCAAATTTCCGGCATTCAGGATACTATTGCATACCAATATAGTGATAAATTGCGTTGACAGCGCTGTAAAACCCATGCATCGCTTGTCGGGCAACGGTTCCCCAATGCGCCAAGCGTAGGGGATGAAACGGGAATGCTGTAAGGGAGGACCAAACGAGGCCCCGATGCAGCAGCCGCCCCCGCGACTGTAGGTGGGTTTGCGCGCCAATTTGCCACTGGGTAACACCGGGAAGGCGGCGCGCTGGATACCACAAGCCAGGAGACCGGCCATTGCATGAACCGTAACCGGTCGTCGGGGAAGACGGCCAAAGGAGAATACGAAATGACGACTATGTCCACCACCGCCGCCCATGTCGGCAGCCGCAGCGATATCAGCCTGCGCAGCATTATCCTGACCGCCGCCTTTGGCCTTGGCATCATGTTTACCGCCGGTTTTGCGCAATCAGCGGTTATCCATGATGCCCAGCACGATATGCGCCACGCCATCGGCTTTCCCTGCCACTAAAGCGTTTTTGCTTTTCACCTGAATTCACCAGACCGGCTTTCCCTTCAGGGCCGCAAACATGCGTTTGCCGCCACTGTTGCCTGTCGGTTCTGCCCAATGGAAAAATAGAGAAATGCTTAAAAAACTACTCGCCAGCGCCTTGTTCGCCGGCTTTGGCGCGGGGCTGATTGTCGCCCTGCTGCAAATAACCCTCGCGGTGCCGATCATACTGGAGGCCGAGCTATACGAAAGCGGCCA